>NZ_PSUZ01000002.1:0-238689 GCF_002932095.1 Rathayibacter sp. AY1G1 | reverse complement strand
GCCAGTGGTCCTCCACCGTCCCGGCCGCGTCGACCTTCCGTGCGCTGTGGATGATCAGCGCGGCGTGCGCCATGCGGTCCCCTCCTGGGTGTCCAGGGGAGGCATGCACAGGAGACGCGCGAGGTCCCTGTTCGTGACGCGGAGGCGCGGAATGCGTTCGGGTGGCGCAGTGATCGGTGTCGGACCGGCTCGACCGGCAGGGGCTGTGCCATCGTCGGGAGGGGCGGAGTCCCCGACAATCCGGAACCGACACCCAGGAGGGGACCGCATGGCGCACGCCGCGCTGATCATCCACAGCGCACGGAAGGTCGACGCGGCCGGGACGGTGGAGGACCACTGGCTCCGCGCGCGGGACGGCGCGATCACGGCGACCGGCACCGGCACCGGCTGGCAGGCGCAGGCGGAGGGGGCGCAGCTGTACGACGCGCGGGGCCTCACCGCTGTCCCGGGCTTCCTCGACCTCCACGTGCACGGAGGGGGCGGTCACGGCTTCGACGGAGGAGCGGAGGCGATCCGCGCGGGCCTCGCGCTGCACCGCTCCCGTGGCACCACGCGCTCGCTGGTCAGCCTGGTCTCGGCGCCGCTGGAGCAGCTGGAGTCCTCTCTGGACGCGGTCTCGGCCCTCGCGGCCACCGACCCGCTCGTGCTCGGCGCGCACCTCGAGGGCCCGTTCCTCGCGCCCTCGCGCAGGGGAGCGCACGACCCCGCGGCTCTCGTGCACCCCTTCTCCGGCGCGGTCAGTCGGCTGCTGGACGCCGCCCGCGGACGCCTCGCGCAGATCACGCTCGCGCCCGAACTGCCGGGAGCCCTCGCCGCGGTGGAGCGGCTCGCCGGCGCCGGCACGGTGGTCGCGGTGGGCCACACCGAGGCGGACGCCGACCAGGCGCGGGCCGCGTTCGACCGCGGAGCCCGGCTGGTCACGCACGCGTTCAACGCCATGCCCGGGATCGGCCACCGCTCCCCGAGCCCGATCCCGGTGGCCCTGGGGGACGAGCGGGTCGCGCTCGAGCTGATCCTCGACGGCCGGCACGTGGACGTCGAGGTGGTGCGGCTCGCGTTCGCGGCGGCTCCCGGGCGGATCGCGCTCGTCACCGACGCGATGGCGGCGGCCGGGGCGGGTGACGGAGTGCACCGCCTCGGCCCGCTCGACGTCGAGGTGCTCGGCGGAGTCGCCCGGCTCACGGGCACCGCTGTGCTCGCCGGATCCACGCTCACGCAGGAGGAGGCCCTGCGGCGGGCCGTCGGGCCCGGCCGGCTCGGGCTGCAGGCGTCCGTCGCCGCCCTCACCGCCGTTCCCGCCCGCGTGCTCGGCCGTGGCGACCTCGGCCTGCTGGCCCCCGGGTACCGCGCCGACGTCGTCCTGCTCGACGCGTCGCTCCGCGTGCAGCGGGTCTGGGCCGAGGGGCGCCCGTTCCCCGACTCCGCGGACGGCGCGTCGCGACCCCGGGTCAGGGCGTCGGCGTCACGGTCCAGGTCCCCTCGGTCTGGACGGCCATGACGCCGGGCAGGTCGGCCTCGAACACCTCGGAGAAGGCGACGGAGTCGCCGAACAGCTGCGGCTGATCGGAGGTCGTGAACACACGGCCGGAGAACGAGTCGTCCGGACCCGCGGGCGTGTAGTCGACCGTCACGCGCGGGACGTCGTCGGAGAAGAACAGGACGGCCGGGCCGGTGCCGGACTGCGCACCGCTCACCGTCGCGAGGTCGTTCCAGCTCTGCAGGCCGAGCGTCCACGGCCCGTCGGCTCGGACGATCACCTGCTGCTCGACGGGGTCGTCGTGGAAGATCCCGGTCAGGAACGACCCCGTCATCGGGGCGGCGGCCTCGCCGAAGGGCGTCATCCGGCCCGCGGCGGTGACGATCGCCGTGCCGGTGCAGGCCGAGCAGTCCAGGCTCAGGACGACCGCGAACTCGCCCTGCCGCTGGAACGACACGTCGGCCGGGCCGGTGCCCGAGACGGTGGCGGGGACTCCCTCGCCGACCGGCCCGGCGTCGACGACGGTTCCGACCGGCTCGGCGGTCGCCGGAGCGGAGGGGGTCGGGCTCGGAGTGATCAGGTCGGTGATGGCGGGTCTCGGCGTCCGCGAGGCGGGCGCGGACGCCGTGGCGCCCGCCTCGGCCCCGCCGCCGGCGGTGCACCCGCCCAGCAGCAGGAGCCCCGCCGCTGCCGTCGTCGCCACTGCCGCTGTCGTCCCCCGAGCCCTCATGCGTCCAGACTGCCAGGGCTGGTCCGGATCGTCGTCCCCGGAGGGAGTCAGAGGAGCAGGGCGCCGAGGCCCGCGGCGGCGAGGACGACGATCCACGGGGGCACGGTCCAGCGCGTCAGCGCCACGAAGGCGCCGATCGCGAGCGCCAGAGCGCCGGTCGAGCCGATGCCCTCGGTCAGCACCGGGTCGTAGAGGGCGCCGCCGAGCAGTCCCACCACGCCGGCGTTCACGCCGGCCAGCGCCCTCTGCGCGACCGGCAGGTGCCGCAGCCGCTGCCAGAACGGGAGCACGCCGACCACGAGCAGAGCGCCCGGCAGGAAGATCGCGACCAGCGCGATCGCCGCCCCCGCGACACCGTCCGGCGTCCCCGCGCCCACCGCGCCGAGGAACGCGGAGAAGGTGAAGAGCGGGCCGGGCACCGCCTGCGCCGCCCCGTATCCGGCCAGGAACTCGCTCTGCCCGACCGTGCCGGCGCCGACCGTCTGCGCCTCCAGCAGAGGCAGCACGACGTGGCCGCCCCCGAACACCAGAGCGCCCGACCGGTAGAAGACGGAGGCGAGACCCGCCGCTCCCTCGCCGGTGAGCGCGGCGAGCAGGGGGAGGCCGACCAGGAGGAGCCCCCAGAGGGCGAGGGCCGAGACCGCGAGCGCCGTCGGGATCCGGACCGCGAACCCCGGGCCGTCGTCCGGAGCCCCCTCCTCGCGGCGGAGCCAGAGAACGCCGGCCAGGCCCGCAGCCGCGATCACCGCCACCTGCAGCGCGGGCTCCGGGGCGAGGAGGACGGCGACAGCCGCTGCGCCGGCGATCGTCGCGCGGCGGCGGTCCGGTGCGAGCGAGCGCGCCATCCCGAGCACGGCCTGCGCGACGACCGCGGCCGCCGCCGCCTGGAGGCCCAGGAGCCAGCCGGCGGAGGCGACGTCGCCCGCACCGGCGACGAGCCCGGCGACGAGGACCAGGGCGATCGCCGAGGGGAGCGTGAATCCGCACCACGCGGCGACCAGTCCGGCGAGTCCCGCGCGCTGCAGGCCGACCGCCATCCCGACCTGGCTGGACGCGGGTCCGGGGAGGAACTGGCACAGCGCGACGAGGTCGGCGTACGCGCGATCGGTCAGCCAGCCGCGGCGCACCACGAACTCCTCGCGGAAGTAGCCGAGGTGCGCGATCGGCCCGCCGAACGAGGTCAGCCCGAGGCGGAGGAACACGAGGAGCACGGGGAGGGCGCCGCCCCGCTGCAGCCGACCCGTCTCCGACACGGGGGCATCCTGCCAGACGGCGGTGTCCAGCACGCGTCGTGTCACCGGAAAAGGGACGATAAGCGGCCGGATAAGCGATTCCTCGCCCATTCTCCTCCGGTCGATGAAACGGTGGGTAGAAATACAGAACCCCTTCTCCTCCCCTCTGTTAGCCTGATCCGGCTTCCCTTTCCTTCTCGAGGAGAAGGTGATCCGCATCAGTAACGCGAGCGCTGCCGCTCGTTCACTGAACGCCTTCTCCTCCTCTTTCGATCGGTGTACCCGGAACGGTGACGATCGGAAAGGCTCTCTCTTCCGTGACTCCTCAGGACACTGCCGTCGGCGACTCCGCCGACTCCTCCCGCACCGGCTCCCGATCGGGCGTCAAGGCCCTCTCCGCTCTCTCCCGCCGCACGATCCTCGCCGGATCCGTCGCCGGCGCGGGCGCGATCGCCTTCGCGACGCCGGCCCTCGCGGCCGGCGACCTCACCGCGGTGCCCCGACTGCCCGGCGAGGTCTCGCGCCTGTCCACCGCCACGTCGAAGACGGGCGGGAAGCGCTACGAGATCATCGACGTCGTCGTCGCGGGGGACCGGGCGCGCCTGTTCGTGCCGCACGCGACGCCTCCGTCGCAGACCAGGGGCGCATCGATGCTCTGGTACTATCACGCCCGCAACGGCACCCACACGGCGCTCTCGAGCGCCTTCGCGTACTCGGCCGACCTCGCCGTGGACCGCGGCATCGTCAGCATCTGCCCGACCTACGGCGGCAGCATCTGGTCGAGCCCGCGGGCGATCGAGATCCAGGCCGCTGTCGCCGCCTGGGCCTCGTCGGTATGGCGGATCGACGCGAGCCTCCTCCGCTCCGACTCCGGGGGCGGGCCGCTTCTGACCTGGGCCTACGGGAAGCGGATGGTGCCGAACATCCGGGGCGCGTACCTCTGCAACAGCTCCTACGACATGGAGGAGCGGGCGGCGAGCGAACCGGACCGGATCGGCCCCGAGTACGCCGACGCCGCGGCCATCGCCGCCACCAACCCGGCGCGGCTGCCCGCGTCGGTGTGGCGCGGTGCGCGGCTGAGGATCACCGGATCGCCCGACGACAAGGTCGTGCCGTTCGCCCTGCACGGCGCCGCCCTCCACGCCGCGGCCCTGCCCCTGGCGAAGGAGGCGACGGTCCGCACCCACCCGGGGGAGGGCACCGACGGGCACAAGGTCCCGAGCTTCACCAACAAGGAGATGCTCGACACCTTCCAGCGCTGGATCACCGAGGGCCCCGTGCCGCAGACGGAGCCCGAGCCCGAGACGCCACCCGTGTCCACGCTGCCCGGCGCGGGCACCTACGAGAACGGCGCCGCGCAGATCGTCACCACCGGCACCTGGACGACGCTGAAGGCCACCGCGGACAGCGGCGGGAGCATCGCCTACTCGACCAGCTCCGGCGCCTCCGCGACGCTCGCCTTCACCGGCACGAGCATCGCCTGGATCAGCCGACTCACGTCGTCCTCCGGGATCAACGACGTCGAGCTCGACGGTGTGAAGGTCGCCTCCGTCGACCGCTACAGCGCGTCCACCCGCTCGAAGCAGACGGTGTGGAGCAGCGGACAGCTCGCCGCCGGGCCGCACACGCTGACGATCCGCCGGGGGAGCGGCCGCAATCCGGCCTCGACCGGGACCAACCTGCTGCTCGACTCCTTCGTGGTCGGCGACGCGACGCCTCCGCCGGCGACGACGCTGCCCGGAGCGGGCACCTACGAGAACGGCGCCGCCCCGATCGTCACGACCGGCACCTGGTCGACGTTGAAGGCGAGCACGGACAGCGGCGGCAGCATCGCCTACTCGACCACCGCGGGCGCCTCCGCCACCCTCGCCTTCACGGGTACCAGCGTGAGCTGGATCAGCCGCCTCACCGGCTCGTCCGGCATCAACGAGGTCGAGCTCGACGGAGTCAAGGTCGCGTCCGTCGACCGCTACAGCGCCGCGACGCGGTCGAAGCAGACGGTCTGGAGCAGCGGACAGCTCGCGGCCGGGCCGCACACGGTGACCATCCGCCGCGGGAGCGGCCGCAACCCGGCCTCGAGCGGCACCAACCTGATCCTCGACGCGTTCGTGGTCGGCGACGCCGCTCCGGTCCCCACGGTCACCGTGCCCACGCCGATCGCGGAGTGGTCCTTCGCCGAGAGCGCCGCCCCCTTCGCCTCGGCCGTCGCGGGCGCTCCGGCGCTCCGGCAGGGCGCGGGCTCCTCCGCCCGCGCCGTCGCCACGCCGTTCGGCACCGGAGTCGCCCTCAACGGGACGACGGACCACCTGGTCGTCCCCAAGGACGAGGTCGGCCCGCTCAACCTGGGCGCCTCGACCGGCCAGGTGACGATCGCGGTGTGGGTGCTCAACTCCGACGCGGACGGCGCCTGCATCGCGGGCGTCTGGGAGGAGTCGACGGTCGGGCCGCTGCGCTCCTATGCGCTGTTCAACAACCTCCCCGAGTACGGCGGCTGGGAGCGCGTGTGCATGCACGTCTCGAAGCTCGGCGGGCCGACGCCCGGCTACCCGTACTCGCGCGACTACTCGGTGGAGCCCCGCCGGATCACGCGCGGCGTGTGGCAGCTGCACGTCGGGACGTACGACGGCGCAGTCGCGGTCTCGTACCTCGACGGCGCCGCCACCGCGTACCCGGTGTACACCGACAAGCTCGGCGCGACCTACGCCAAGAACCCCTACGTCTACCCCGACGGCCTCAACGCGGCTCCGGGCGACTTCGTGGTCGGAGCGGTCGGCCGGGACGGCACGATGATCAACCGCTTCGCCGGCTCCCTCGCCCGACTGCGGGTGTGGGACCGGGCGCTGACCGCGGAGCAGGTGAAGCAGCTCTACTCGGCCGAGAAGGGCGCTCTCGGCTGACGACCCGAGGGCGGTGACACGAGTCCGAGAAGTGGATGATCCGCTTCTCGGACAAGGCTGTTCGAGCGATAGCGCGCGTCCCTCTTTCGAGGGTCGTGTTATCGGCTGAATACAGATCGGCGGGCGGCCGCTTCACGGCTGCTCCGCCGTTCTCCGCCGCCTGTATCCGCTGCGCGGGATTCCGTACTCAGGCGGACGTGCGCTCCCGGAGGGCCGTACGGCGGGGGATCATCGCCCGGCGGCCGCGCAGCCCTGTCCCGGATCTCGGAGTGCGGCCCCGCGCCAGATGCGCACCGGCGCGACCACCTCCCAGCCGAGGGTGAGGTAGAGGGCGCGGCCGTCCGTGCTGGCGACGAGGAGACCGCTCCGTGCACCCTCGGACCGGGCCCAGGCGGTGAGGGCGTCGACGACCCGCCGTCCCAGCCCGCGTCGGCGGAACCGCGCATCGGTCTCGATCCGGTCCAGGACCGCGACCGTCCCGTGCACGGCGGCGGTGCCCTGAGCGGCGACGACTCCGTCGACCAGCAGCCGGACGCTCGCCACTCCGTCGGCGGCCTCGAGCACGGCTCCCTCGAGCAGGGCACCCTCGGCGGTGCGGCCCGTGTCGAGGAGCGCCGCCATCAGGCTCTCGTCGCCCGACACGAGCTCCAGCCCGGCGGCGGGCGCGAGGCGGGCGTCGTCGCCCAGGCCGATGACCGTCATCCACTCCCGGGGCCCGGCCGTCTGCTCGGCGCCCGCCTGCAGCGCGGAGGGCGACGGATCGACCAGGATCCGCTCCCGCGTGCGCGACTCCGCTCCGACATCGACCAGCCATGCCCCGTCCTCGCGGACGCGCTGCACGCCGCGTGCCCGGCACCAGCCCTCGATCCAGTCGTCCACCCGCTCCGTCGTCGTGATCACGCCCCGAGAGCAGCCGCGACCGGACGGGCGCGATCGTGGAAGCGGGCTCTCCCGGCGGTGGCCGTCGTTCCCCGCCAGGACCGCCCTCGCCGCGGATTGCACCCCGCGCACCGCGATCCGCCGGGTCCTCCCGTTGTCAACCTCAGTGCCACGGCGCCGTCCCCGGCCCTACCGTCGGCGCGAGACATCCGCTGCACCGTCGGGACCCTGACGGCCGTGCCGAGAGTGAGGGGCCGATCCGATGCCCAGGCAGGACGGCGACCCGCGGAGCACCACCCGAGTGCTGCGCGAGCTGGTCGCCGCGTTCGAGGATCCGAGGGTCGTGCACCCGGCGCTGGCTCGGCAGGTGCGGAGCGCCGCCCGCGAGCTGCTCGGCGCGTCGGAGCGGGAACCGCTGCGCCTGCGCGTGCGGATGCCGACCCTGATGGTCCCGCGCTCGGTCGTGGACGAGGTGCCCGATCCGCCCCCGGTGCCGCCCGCCGCGCTCTGACCCGACGGCGCTCGTACACTCGGACGATGCGACACGGCATCGTCATCCTCCCGCAGGACCCGTGGGCCGAGGCCCGCCGGAAGTGGCAGTCGGCCGAGGGCCTGGGCTTCGA
Organism: Rathayibacter sp. AY1G1; assembly: GCF_002932095.1. NCBI lineage: Bacteria > Bacillati > Actinomycetota > Actinomycetes > Micrococcales > Microbacteriaceae > Rathayibacter > Rathayibacter sp. AY1G1. The sequence goes on along the minus strand of NZ_PSUZ01000002.1, from coordinate 230,851 downwards.
CCACGCGTGGACCTACGACCACCTCTCCTGGCGCTCCCTCGCCGACCAGCCGTGGCACGCGACCGTCCCCACCCTCACCGCTGCCGCGATGGTGACCGAGACGCTCCGCCTGGGCACGTTCGTGGCCTCCCCGAACTTCCGCCACCCGGTGCCGTTCGCGAAGGAGATCGCGACGCTGGACGAGATCTCGGGCGGTCGGACCATCCTCGGGGTCGGCTCGGGCGGCACGGGCTTCGACGCGCGCGTGCTCGGGCAGCCCGACTACTCGCCCCGGCAGCGGCACGAGCGCTTCACCGAGTTCGTCACAGCCCTCGACGCGCTGCTGCGCTTCGAGGAGCCCGGCTCGAGCGGCGTGGACCTCGAGGGGGAGTGGTTCACCGCCCGCTCGGCGCGCATGGTGGGCGAGCCCGTGCAGAGCCCCCGCGTCCCGTTCGTCCTCGCCGCGAACGGGCCGAAGGGCCTCGCGCTCGTCGCCGATCGCGGGCAGGGCTGGGTCACCACCGGCCCGGAGGGAGTGTCGAGCGAGGAGTGGTGGCGGGCGGTCGCGTCCCTCTCCCGGCGGCTCGACGCGGCGCTCGAGGCGGCCGGGCGCGACCCGCGCACCGTCGAGCGCCACCTCTCCCTCGACTCCGGGAGCGACTACTCCCTCGAGAGCGTCGCCCGGTTCGAGGACATGGCCGGCCGGGCGGAGGAGCTCGGCTTCACGGACGTGATCGCGCACTGGCCGCGGCGCGACGGCGTCTACGCGGGCGACGACGAGGTCCTCTACGAGGTCGCCTCGCGATTCTGACCGGGCCTCGGGGGCTCCGGAGCGGTCCTCAGACCGCGCGGGCGCTCCCGCGGTCGACGAGACGCGCGGGCAGGAGGCGGATCGACGGCTCCTCGCCGCGGGACGGCTGCTCGATCCGCTCGACGAGCGTGTCGACCAGGTGCGCGCCGAGCTCGGCGGCACCCGTCTCGACGTAGCTGTAGGGGAGCGAGAAGTCGCGGGCGAACTCGGCCGAGTACAGGCTCACGACGGACAGCTGCCCGGGCACGGCGACAGCGCGTCGGCCCAGGATCGCGGGAAGCATCGCGATGGTCCGGTCGCTGTGGACGACCAGCGCCGTGAGACCGGGGTTGTCGTCGAGGAACGCCGTGACCATCGGCTCGACGGCGTCGGCGGCGGTGGCGGCCGGGCGCAGCACCAGCTCGATCCCGAGCCGACCGGCGGTCTCGAGAGCCGACTCGCGGAACCGGAGCCCGTAGGTCCCTCCGCGGTCGAAGACGCGCTCAGGAGGGGTGACGAGACCGATGCTCCGATGCCCGAGGGCGCCCAGGTGCTCGATCAGCAGGCGGGCCGCGTCGCCGAAGTCGAGGTCGAAGACGTCCACCCCGGAGGCGTCCGCGGGCACGCCGAGGGCGGCACCGGGCCGCCGCGAGGCGCGCAGGACGGGCAGCCGGTCGTCGTCGTCCGCGACGCTCAGGAGGATCAGTCCGTCGACCTGGCCGGAGCGCGTGAGCCGGCGGACGGCAGCCGCCCCGTCGGCCTCGGTGGCCAGCAGCACGTCGTAGCCGAGCTCGCGGGCGCGGGCCGTGATGGGGAGGACGTACTCGACCATCGCGGGCGCGAACTCGTCCGGGTCGAAGTGGACGAGCAGGCCCAGCGCCATGGTGCGGCGCGTCGCGAGCGCCCGTGCTCCGGCGTTGACCGTGAAGTCGAGCTCGGCGATCGCGTCCTCGATGCGCTTGCGCGTCTCGGGGGAGATGCTGCGCTTGCCGGAGAGGACGTACGACACCGTGCTGCGAGAGACCCCTGCCGCTTTCGCGACGTCTCCGATCGTGGCCATCTCCACCCCCGCTCGAACCGTGTCGAGAGTGGCAGTGCGGCGCGGCGCACGCAACTCGGGCGCCGCGTCCCCGGAGCGAGGACCGGACGCTGCGGCTCCGGCGCTCTGCTCGTCCACGGCGCGCTCGTCCCCGTCGGGGAACCTCCGGTCCCGACGACACGCCGACGCGGCCGGGCGCACGAGGTGCCCGGCCGCGTCAGGGCGTTCTGGACGGATCAGCCGCAGCGCGCCGCACCGTAGGCCGGTGCCGTGGATCCGCTCGCCGCAGCGCCGTCGACCGTCCCCGAGATCCGCACGTCGAGAGCGCCGGCTCCGACACTCGCAGCGCGGGTGCTGAAGGCGGCTGAGACCGTCTTGCCGGGAGCGACCCCGGTGAAGGTCTTCGTGCCCCAGGCCGAGCCGATCGTGATGTCAGCGGCGACCGCGCTGGTGTTGGTCGCCGTCCCCGTGATCGTGACCTTCCCCGCGGTGCAGCGCGAGGCCGCCGTGCCGCTCACCGTCAGGCCCGTGGTCCGCCCGACGAAGGGCGTGACCGAGATCCTGTCGATGTTGGGCGCGTACTGCGAGGTGAGCAGGACGCCGGGGAAGGTGTCGGAGAGGTAGGTCGTCCCGTCGAAGCCCGGGAGCTCCTTCGAGGTGATCGCGATGGTGTTCGAGCCCTTCCTGAGCGTGACCGGCACGCTCAGGTCCCACAGCTGGTTCTGGTGGAACGTGTGCGGGAAGAGCACGCGCTGCGTCACTCCGTTGACCGTGATGTCCGCGTGGCGGGCGAGCGGGTCGGGGTTGTAGTGCGTCGCGGGGGACTGCTCCTCGTTGGAGTAGCGCAGCGTGAGCGCGTACGTCCCGTCCTGCTCAGCCTTCACGTCGCCGAAGGTCAGGGTCGAGTCGCCGTCGCGTCCGCCCCCGATGTTCCCGACGGCCTTGCCGCCCGACGCGAAGGACAGGTCGCGGACCGTGGCGGGGCCGGTGATCGTGGCCGCCTCCGCCTCATAGCTCGTCGTCGCGGGCGGGTTCGCGCTCGCTCCGATGACGATCCGATCGACGAGGAGCGTGCCGCTCGTGCCGACGACCTCGATCTTGTTCACGCCGCCCGAGAGGAAGACCTGACGGGTCGAGCTCGCGCCCACCGGCCCGACCTTCACATCGTTCACGTAGAGGTCGCCGGTGCCGCCGTCCAGGGTGTCCACGGTCACGGAAGACGGCGCGTCCTTCGCGGAGTAGCCCCAGACGGTGGTGGAGGCGCCGCTGGTGAGCTTCGCCGTGCCCGAGCCGGAGACGCCGGCGCGGGAGTAGTCGGCCGTCGCTCCGTTGTCGAGCGTGCCGGTCTCGGCCTCGTGGATCGAGGTCGCGACGGCCGCGCTGGGGAGGGAGAGCTCGATCTTGTCGACGATCGCGTCGCCCACGGTCGACTTCGTGCCGGCGAGGTTCTTCGCGGCGAGCGAGATCGTGTGGGTGCCGGCGGTCAGCTTCACCTTGGTGTCCGCGTGGTCCCAGACCACGAACTTGTAGGCCAGCGGAAGGAGGATCTCCTGCTCCGCAGCGCCGTCGACGCTCAGGAACGCGTTGATCGGACCCTGCTGGGCGTTGGCGGCGTAGGTGTTGAGGGAGTTGGCGAAGACGCTGAGGTCGTACTCGCCGTCCTTCGGGACGGTGACCGCGAAGTCGAGCTTCAGGTCGCCGCCGGTGCGGATCCCGCCGACGTTGCGTCCGCCCGAGGTGTAGAAGCCGCCGACGTTGGTCGGCGAGCCCTCGGGTCCGTTGAGGTTCCGCGATCCGGTGTAGCGGGCGTCCTCGGCCTCGTACTTCTGGCGGAAGTCGACGGGCGAAGCGGACGGCGACGACGCGTTGGCGCCCGGGGTCAGGACGACCTCGTAGGCGGAGTCGACGTCGAGCGCGGGGAGGGATCCGCCGAAGTCCAGCGAGAGGGCGCCGTCCACGACGGACGCGTCGAACTCCTTGACCGTCTGCGGGGCTCCCGAGTCGCCGACCTGGCCGGTCCAGCGGATCTCGCTGACCTCCACGTGGACCTTCGAGCCGAAGGTGGCGGCCGGGATGCGCTCGAACGCGACCTTCTGCGAGCCGCCGACGCCTCCGAAGAGGGCTCTCGCCTGCTTGGCCGCGGTGTCGAGGGTCGCGACGCCCTGGAGGGTGTAGCTCTGGCCGGGCTTGGGCGGCGTGACCGCGACGGTGTCGCCGGTCATCGAGGCGTAGGCGTTGAGGAGCCACCACTGGCCGTTGGCGCGGTTGGCCTGCACCGCGGAGTCGGAGAGGTTGCCGTCGATGTTCCAGTAGGCGATGTCGCCGTCGACCTTCTTGTCCTCGAGCGCGCTGATCCACTGGACCATCTGGCCGGGCACGGAGGTGTGGTAGTTGAAGGCGTACTCGTTGAGGTTCACCGGCAGGTGCTTCCCGGCGTAGGACGTGCCCGCGTACAGCTCGTCCTCCCAGGCCCGGAAGCGGTCGACGTTGGTGCGGATCTCACCCGGGGCGCTCAGCTCGTGCCAGGTCATCACGTCGGGGACGGTGTCCTGCTCGAGCGTGTGGGTCATGAACCCGCGGACCTGGTCGTAGAGGACGCTGGTGTTCGGTCCGGCGATGCGGGCGTCGGGCATCCTGTCGCGGATCAGCGCGTAGGTGCTGTCCCAGGCCGCGAAGAACGCGGTCGGGTCCTCCAGCCAGCTCTTCCCGTCGTAGCTCCACTTCCCGTTGCCGAACATGTTGCCCTCGGGCTCGTTGAACGGCACGAACACGATGTTGTCCTGGTACTCCTCGGGGAGCGCGAGCACCTGGTCGACCTGCGTGGCGATCTTCGCCTGGTAGTCGGCCAGCTTCTCCTGGGGAGTGCTGCCCGGCCACTCGTAGGGGAAGCCGCGGTAGATGTCCGTCATGTAGATGTAGGTGTCGCCGTCCGAGGTGTCGGCGACGGCCTTCGCGACGCTCAGCGCGTCCGCGCCCGGATGCTGCGGCCCGTCCTGCGCCTTGGTCGAGACCGTGCGCAGGTCGATCCCCTCGAGGAGGTTGTCGGAGGGGAGGCCCTCGCCGTAGACCCCGTAGAGGGTGCCGGACGCGCCGCCCATGAACTCCCCGGTGCTCGTGCCGAGGTCGATGGTCATCTCGTCGAGTGCGCGCACCGTGACGGTCGCCGTGACCGCGGTGCCGAGGCCGGTGACGGTGCCCTTCACGGTGAAGGTGCCGCGCTTCGCGTACGCGGAGGCGGGGACGCTCTCCCAGGTGACCGGGGCGTCACGGTTCACGCCGTCGGAGTAGGTGGCGGGGACCCCCGGCAGGGCCGGCGCGACGCCGATGCCGGTGGTGACCGCGACGCTCGTCGAGAGAACGCCGGTGACGGCCGGCGCGGCGTCGCCCGCCAGACCCCGGACCTGAGCGGCGGTCAGAGCCCGGTTGTAGACGCGGAAGTCGTCGATCGCTCCGTCGAAGTAGGGGTGCACGTTCCAGAGCGCCCGGCCGATGTTGCCGCTCTTGGAGGCGGAGGCGGAGTAGAGCTGCTTCGCGAGGTCGACGGAGGCGGGAGCCGTCGCGACCTGCAGACCGTTGAGGTACAGGGTCACGGTCGTGCCGTCCATCGTCGCGGTGACGTTGACCCACTGGTCCTTCTGCAGCGGCGAGGAGCTGGAGACTCCGGTCTCGCCGCCGTCCTTCAGCTGCTTGATGATCGCGCGGGCGCTGCCGCCGTCGAACGACGGAGCGAAGGCCGACGCGGCGTCGGGGCTGATGCCCAGGCACCACAGCCACTGGAAGCCTCCGGTGCCGGACCACTTCGTCCAGGCGGAGACGGTGGTCTGCGTCACGCCCTGGAAGAGCCCGTTCGGCACGGTCAGGTACGGCGCGGAGGTCGAGTCCGCCGCGCCCCCGGGAAGGTCGATCGCGGTCGTACCGGCCTTCCGACCCGCGACGTACGTCGCTCTCGCGCTGTTGACGACGGTGCCGTCGAGCTTCTTCGACGAGAGGTCGGCGACCGTGGATCCGGACACCTGCCCCTGCTCGAAGTCGTACTGGAGGATGAGCGCGTCGGCGGGGACGGAGGTGTCGGCCGCGGAGGCGGACTCGGCGCTCGGGAGAGCGACGGCGAGGGCGGCGAGTGTCGCGGCACTCAGCGCGAGGGCGAGGGAGCGGGTGCCGCGCCTCGGGGAGGACATCGTTGTCACGCTGGTCACTTTCTGTGGGGACAGCCGGCCGGACGACGGCGGGCGTCGGTCCGGGGTCGGAGCAACAGTGCTTCGAACCGGTTCGACAAAACTAGGTTCCGCGCCTGCGACACGCAAGAGGACCTGAGAAGTTCCTCGTCCGGCTCGCAGGTGCCGGCGGTCGCTCGGGCTCTCGCCGGGACCCGTCAGCCCGCCGGAGCGGCCGTCGCCGCGGAGATCGGCGACCGGCCCGCAGGAGGACGTCCTGGAGGCGGTCGAGGGGAGCCGCCCGGACTGGCTGAGCCCCGACGGCGTCCTCCCGCGGTGACCCGCAGGACCGCGGCGGCCTGTGCCGCGTGCGGGAGGATGAGGGCATGACGCTCCCTCCGCCGACGCTCCTCTCCCCGCCGCTCCAGGACCGGCTGGCCCGGTGGTTCGACGGGGAGGCGCCGCCGGCCCCCTCGGTGAGCTGGGCCCTGTTCGACCGCACCGGGCTGCTCGTCCACCACGGCCGCGGCGAGCACCGCCTCGACGGCGCCGCTCCCGGGCCCGGGACCGTGCACCGCATCGCCTCCATGTCGAAGAGCTTCGAGGCGGCGGCGGTGCTGATCCTGCGCGACCGCGGGCTGCTCCGCCTCGACGACCGCGTCGCCGACCACGTGCCGGAGTTCACCGACCCGCTCGACTCCGCGGGCCGGCCGCTGCCCGTGACAGTCAGGATGCTCCTCAGCAACTGCTCGGGGCTCCCGGAGGACAACGGCTGGGCCGACGACGTCATGGCTCTGACGCGGGAGGAGTTCCTCGAGGTCGTCAGCCGCGGGCTGACCTTCACGGAGCGGCCGGGTGAGGTCTACCAGTACTCCAACATCGGCTTCTGGCTGCTCGGCGTGCTCGTCGAGAACGTGACCGGGGAGGACTTCCCGTCCTTCGCGACGCGGACGATCCTCGAGCCGCTCGGCCTCCACGACACCCGCTACGACAGCGGCGACTACCCCGACGGCACCGACCTCGCGGCCGGCTTCAGCACCTTCGACGACGGAGCGACCTGGGTGCCCCGCCCCGTCACCGGCACCGGAGCGGGCGCCTGCGCCGCGAGCATGTTCAGCACGGTCGGCGACATCGCCCGCTGGAGCGGCTGGCTCTCCTCCGCGTTCGAGGGCGAGGACGGCGCGGACGACGACCCGGTGCTGAGCCGCGCCTCCCGCCGCGAGATGCAGCGCGGCTGGACGCCGGTCCCCGCGCTGAGCCCTCGCGCCGTCGAGAGCACGCTCGACGGCTCCGCGTACGGGTTCGGCCTCGTCGTCGAGCACGACGTCCGCTTCGGCGGGATCGCCCACCACTCCGGCGGCCTGCCGGGCTGGTCGTCGAACATGCGCTGGCATCTGGAGTCGGGCCTGGGGGCCGTGGTCTTCGCGACCGCGAACGGGGCGAAGCTCGCCGCCGCCGCGACGGGACTGCTCCGCGCCGCCCTCGAGGACACCGCTCCTCCGGCGCGGACCATCACCCTCCTCCCGTCGACGCTCGCCGCGGCCGCCGCCGTCGAGGCCGCGATCGTCGCGGGAGACCTCACCCGGGCGGGGGAGGCGGGCAGCGGCGCCCTGTTCAGCCCCAACCTGCTGAGCGATGTGCCGGCCGACGTGCGCGCCCGCCGCCTCGCCACGGCGATCGCGGAGATCGGCGGGCTCGCCGAGGACCCGACCGCGAGGCCGCTGGTGGAGCGGCTGCTCTGGAGCGCCTCCGCGGCGCAGGCGGCCTTCCTCCTGCCGGGCCGCGACGGAGAGCTCGAGTGCCGGCTCGAGACCACGCCGACCGTCCCGGCCCTGATCCAGCGCCTCGAGATCGTCGTGCGCGAGGCGCCGACGGCTGCCCTCCCGGTCGTGCGCTTCTACCGTCCTCGGGCCGGCTAGCGGTCGAAGACGAGGCGCGGACGCGGCGGACCTCGACGCTCCCGCACCGAGAACGGCGGGCGGCCCTCGAGGGACCGCCCGCCGTCACGCTCCCGCGGTCAGCGGATCGTCGTGCTCGCCGTGTCCGCGTTGCTGCGGATGGACGGGTCGGGCGTCTTCGTCGAGAACGCCGCCGCCAGCGCGGTCGCCGTGCCCGAGACGGCCGCCCTCACCGTGATCTTCTCCGACACGGTCCGCCCGTCCGCCAGGCCGGCCCGCTGGAACACCACGACGTTCCCGACCCTGGTGTACGAGCCGGTCGCCGAGACGAACTGCACACCCGCGGGCAGGACGACCTGCGAGAAGACCGACCCAGACGCAGCCGGACCGGCGTTCGTCGTGATGAGGGTGTAAGTGAGCGTCCTCCCCTTCACCGCCGAGGCCGGCCCGGAGAGGTCGACGCGCAGATCGGCCTTCGTCGCGACCTGCTTCGGCGAGACCGTCAGCGTGCTCGTCGCCCGAGCCGTGCCCGCCGAGTTCGCGGCCTGGATGCTGAAGGTGGTGGTCCCGGCCGTGGTCGGCGTCCCGGAGAGGCGCCCGGTCGCGTCGAGGGTGAGTCCGGCGGGCAGTGCGCCGGAGACCAGGGAGACCGACGGAGCGGGCGTGCCGCTCACCGCGTAGCGGAAGTCGTAGGCCGAGCCGACGACGCCGGCCGCGACCGTCCCGGAGAGGGTCGGCGCGACCGTCGGTGACGAGACGGTGACGGTGCTGGTGGTCTCCGCGGAGGCGGTGCCGGCGCGGGCCGCCAGCGTGAACGTGAAGGTGCCCGGCGCGGACGGAGTCCCGGTCAGGCGCCCGGCCGGAGTCAGGGTGAGGCCGGACGGGAGCGCACCGGAGGAGACGGCCACCGACGGCGCGGGGAAGCCGGAGACGGTGTAGCCGAAGTCGTAGGGGGTGCCGACGACGCCCGGCCCGGGGGTGCCGGAGATCGCCGGTGCAACGGCGGCGGGGGAGACGACGACGGTGCTGGTGGTCTCCGCGCTCCCCGCAGCGTTCGAGGCCCGCAGGGTGAAGGTGGAGCGTCCGTCGGCGGTCGGCGTCCCGGTCAGGCCGCCACGATCATCGAGGCTCAGGCCGGCGGGGAGCGTTCCGGAGACGAGCGAGACCGTCGGCGCCGGTGTGCCCGTCACGCTGTAGTCGAAGTCGTACGGGGTGCCCACCGTCGCGGCGGGCGGGTCGCCGGCCAGGGTCGGCGCGACCGTCGTCTCCGCCACGGCGAACGTGTGCGGGGCCCCGACGGTAGCGCCGAAGGGGTTCCGCGCGGAGACGGCGAAGGTGGACGTGCCCGCGGTCGTCGGCGTGCCGGAGAGGAGCCCGGACGCGCTGAGGGTCAGGCCGTCGGGGAGTGAGCCGGAGGCGATCGCGAACGAGGCGGGGCGGTCGGCCGCGAAGGTGTACGAGGCGGCCGCTCCGAGCGGCCCGGACGCGGGAGGAGCATCCGCCGTCAGGACCGGACGCGGGCCCCGGGCGAGCACGTGATCGGGTCCGGCTGCGAGAGCCGTCGTGCCGGCGAGGCCGGCGGGTGACTGCAGCTGCCCGGCCGAGCTCCGGCCCCAGCCGACGATCGTGCCGTCGCCCTTCAGCGCGAGGCTGTAGTCGGACGCGGCGGCGATCGCCACGACCCCGGACAGGCCTTCCGGCACCGTGGTCTGGCCGTAGTCGACGACGACCGAGTCGGAGCTCGCGCCCCAGGCGACGACGGTGCCGTCCTCCTTCAGCGCGAGGCTGTGGGTCTCTCCCGCCGCGACGGCCACCACGCCCTCGAGCCCCGCGGGGACGTCGGTCTGCCCGTAGAGGTCCCAGCCCCAGGCGACCACCCTCCCGCCGGACACGGCGAGGCTGTGGCGCTGGCCCGCGGCGATGGCCGTGACGCCTCCGAGGCCGGCCGGGACCAGGCCCTCGCCCAGCCCGTTGCTGCCCCACGACGTGACGGTGCCGTCGTTGCCGAGCGCGAGGCTGTTGTCGCGGGAGGACGAGATCGCGACGATCCCGGTCAGCGCGGCACTCCTCGACACCTGCCCGTCGCCGTCGTAGCCCCAGGAGACGACGGTCCCGTCGCTCTTCAGCGCATGGCTGCTGTAGTCGCCGGCGGAGACCGCGACGACCCCCGTGAGACCGTCGGGGACGCTGGTCTGCCCGTACGACCCGCGGCCCCAGGCGACGACCCCGCCGTCGCCTTTCGCGGCGAGGCTGTGGGTCCGGCCCGCGGCGAGGGAGAGGACGCCCTCGACCCCGGCCGGGACCGTGGTCTTCCCGTCGGTGCCGCTTCCCCAGGCCGCCACCCCGAGGACAGGGGCGGACGGAGCGGCGACCGCCGCGAGAGGAACGGCGGTGCCGACGAGGAGCGCGACGGCCGCGGTCAACCCGAGCAGACCCCGCCGGAGCCGCCGCGCCGCTCCTGGATCCCGCGGCTGCGACGTGCCGTCCTGGACGGCGGGCGGACGAGGGACGGTGCTGGAGCGCATGTGCTGCCTTCGATCGGGACGGCCCTCATCGGCCGTCCTCGAACCGTGGCACGGCCGTCCCGCCGCTGACAATGTCCTCTAGCGGCCCTGTCCGGAAGAGGGCGCCGCGGAGCTCCGCGGAGGGGACGTAGGCCCGGTCTCACTGCGGCCGAGCGCTCCCGCCGCGGGCCCGTGACGGTCAGCGCATCCCGAGGGACGCCGTCGCGTCCGGACCGCTCAGCGGGGTCGGAACGGGGACCCCGGCTCTCCCGCGTACGGGGCGTCCGCCTGGTCGAAGTCCCAGCGGCCCGCGGTGGACGGGCGGACGACGGGGGTCTTCGTCGGGGTCGGCGTCGCCGACGGCGCCGGCGCGGCGGCCAGCCCGGCGTGCCAGCGGAAGATCGCGTCGATGCCGTCCTGGTTCACCCACGACGGTGCGTTGTGGCCGAGCGCGTGCGTCCGGACGGTCGCCTCCCTGGCCGTGGCCGTCGCCTTCTTCACGAGGGCGAGCCCGTGCAGTGCCGGCGGCACGCTCGGGTCCGGGTGGGCCGTGTCGGACACCACCGCGCGGATGTTCGCGCCGGCCCAGGCGGAGGCGGGCAGCCGCTTCGGGTTGTGGGAGTCGATCTGAGCGGTGCTGCCGCCGAAGGCACCGCCGATCGAGAAGCGGCCCCGCGTCGTGCGGTCGTGGGTGTCGCGGAGGTCGTAGACGCCGTTGACCAGGTAGACGCCGTTGATGCCGGGGAAGACCCGCGCGCCGTAGTCCTCGCAGGCGAGCGCGCCGCCGGCCGACATCGCCCAGAGGTAGCTGGCGGCGATCGGGAACTGGCCGGAGAGGTAGGCGTAGCCGTTCCGCTGGTGCTTCTGCGCGGTGTCGTTGGTCCAGATCGTTCCGCCGAGCGTCTGGCAGATCGCGATGGCGCCCCGCTCGACGGCGAGCTCGGCCGGGTACGCGAAGACGCTGGACAGCGAGGTGTGGTCGGCCTGCGCGGAGTGGATGAACCAGATCACCGGTACCGCCGCGGCCTGCCGCGGCTTCACCGTCTGCGGCACGAAGATCCGCGCGAGGTCGCCCGCGATCGAGACCGTGAGGACGTCGTAGAGCACGCCGCGGTTCTTCGTCCTCACGTTGATCGTGCGGGTCCTCTCCCCGGGCAGGCCGGGCACGGGGGAGGCGGAGGCGGAGGCGGCCGGGAGCGTCGCCGCGCCCAGAGCGAGAGCACCCGTGAGGGCGCCGCCGATGACGGCGCGCCGCCGGAGGCCGGGAGTTCGAGAGGGGGGTACTGCTGAATCGTCGGGGGACACGGGGGCTCCTCGTGCAGGGACCGCGAACCGACGAGGTCGGCGGAGCGGTCCGGGTCGGCGGGGGGTGTGCCTGCAACGCTAGCCGGAGGACCGGCCGGACGACCCGTCGATGCGCGCCAGTCGCGGGACGGCGGAGGGACGACGCCGCAGGGGCGGAACGATCCACGGCTCGGCGACCGCATCGGCGGCGGATCGAGGCGCTCAGGAGGCGAAGGAGAGGCCCGTTCCTGATCGTCCGCCCCGCCGGTTCCGACCCTTTCGCCCCGTTCGGGAGCACTTCCCCGCACCGGTCTGGCCCCCCGGTGTGAAGGCTCCCAGGTTCCTCGCGCTCGTCGGCGGACCGGTGCCAGCGTGAAGGGACCGAGAAGCAGAAGGAGAAACGACCATGACTCTTCGACGAACTCTTGCCACCCTCGCCCTCACGGGCGCCATCGCCTCCGTCGGCGTCGTCGCTGTCGCGACGCCCGCCTCCGCGGCCGAGGTCGCGAACGGACAGTACGTGAACGCCGGGAACTACGCGTGCGGAGCCCAGGAGGTGGCCACCGGCGCCACCCTCGGACCCGAGGGCGTCCTGCGCCAGCGCGCTCTCGTCTTCCGCAACTGCGGGTCGAGCACGGTCGAGCGCAAGGCCGACATCATCGCCGACTTCGACGGCAGCTGCTACTCCGTGGCGCCGGGCAAGGCCCGAGTCCTCGACGCGCTGTTCGTGGCGGCGGGACGCAACACCTACCGCGCGTCCAAGGCCTGCTGAGGTCGCGTGCTCCGCCGGAGGGGCGGGTCGGGGACATCCCCGGCCCGCCCCTCCGGCTGTCCGGAACGACCACGCCGTCCGAGCCGTCCTCCCGCCGACCCGCCCGCGGATCACTCCAGCACAGGCCCCAGCTCCGCCAGGACCTCCGCGACCCGGGCCCGCGCCCGTGCATCCAGCCCGCGGACCGGACGCGGGAGGCAGCGCGCCTCGGCGAGACCGAGCTGCTCCGCCATCGCCGCGACCACGCGGTAGCTGCCGCCGTGCTCCGCGAAGAGGTCCCAGACGGGCTGCAGGCGCGCCGATCCCGCGATCGCCGCCGCCTCGTCGCCCGACTGCGCCGCCCGGGCGATCGACAGCGCCGTCCGCGGGAAGAGGCCGCCGATCACCGAGTACCAGGCGTCGCAGCCGCCGAGCAGCCCGCGCGCACCCGCGGCGTCCCCCGAGACCCCGACAGTGACCCCCTCCGGCACCCGCGCCCGGATCTCGCGGACGCGCGCCGCCGCGGCGCCCGGTCCCTCCGGCACGCCGGGGATCTTGAGGGAGGCGACCTGCGGCAGCCGGGCGACGGCCCCGTAGAGGTCGTCGGAGAAGGAGAAGCGCGTCGTCCCGGGGTTGTCGTACACGACGAGCGGCACCGAGAGCTGAGCCGTCACGTCCTCGTAGAGCCCGAGCACGTCCTCGTCCGTCAACGGCTGGTAGCCGAGCGGCGCCAGGAGCACCGCGCTCGCCCCGGCGCTCTGCGCGTCCTCGGCGAGCGCCAGCACCTGCGAGGTGCGCAGCGCCCCGATCCCGACCACGACCGGCACCGGGCCGGCGCTGCGGACGGCGATCTCGGCGGCGCGCCGGCGCTCGCCGCGGTCCAGGTACGGAGCCGAGCCGGTCGAGCCCAGTGCGCCGATCGAGTCGACTCCCGCCCGCGCGAGCCGCTCGACGAGAGCGGCGAACGACCGCTCGTCGATGCTGTCGTCGCGGAGCGGAGTGAGGGGGAAGGCGCTGAGTCCGGTGAGCACGTCGGTCCGTTCGCTGGGGGCGGGAGGGGCCCGGCCAGTCTCCCCGGCGGCAGGGGCCCGGTCGAGGCCAGAACCGCCGGGGGCCGGGGGACCAGCCGTCACTCCGCGTCGAGCACCACTCGGGAGTGGAGTCCGAGCCGGTCGAGGAACGCCTCGTCGTGGCTGACGACGACCAGGCCGCCCCGCCAGACGGCGAGAACGTCGACGAGGTGGTCGGTCGTGGCTAGATCGAGATCGTTCGTCGGCTCGTCGAGCACGAGCAGCTGCGGAGCGGGCTGCGCCAGCACGAGCCCGGCGAGCGCGACGCGGAACCGCTCGCCGCCCGAGAGCGACGCGATCCTCCGATCGACCACGTCGCCGCGCACCAGGAGCCGCGCGAGGGCGTTCCGCAGCTCGACCGCCGGACGATCCGGCGCGGCCCGGGAGACGTGCTCCCGCACGGTGGCCTCCTCGTCGAGGAGTCCCTCGCGGCGCTGGGGGAGCCAGCCGACCCGCTCCGTCAGCGCTCGGGCCGTGGTGCCGGCGAGCGGATGCTCCCGCGCACCCGGCGCCCCGACGAGGTGCTCGAGCAGGGTGGTCTTCCCCGTCCCGTTCGCGCCGACCACGGCGATCCGCTCCGGCCCCTGGAGCACCGTCGTCCGGCCGCGCACCGTCACCTCCGCCAGACGGCGCCCGGCCGCGACCCCGGGGTCCGGCAGGTCGAGGCGGACCCGGTCGTCGTCCCGGACTGCTCGCGACGCTGCGTCGACCTGCTCGCGCGCCCGCGCCTCCGCGGCCCCGTGCCCGGAGCGCAGCCGTCCCGCGGTCGCCTCGGCTCGTCCTCTCCGCGCGTTCGCGAGGATCGCGGGCATCGACTCCGCCGATCGCGCCCCCGCCCGCGCGCGGCGGGCGATGGTCGTCTCGGCCTCGATGCGCTGCCGCCGCTCGGCGCGGAGAAGCCGGTCGGCGTCGCGCAGATCGCGCTCCGCGGCCGCCTGCTCGAGGGCGAGCCGCTCCTCGAACGCCGAGAACGTCCCGCCGGAGGTGCGGACCGCCCCGTCGCGCAGCTCCGCGATCTCGTCGACGTGCTCGAGCAGCTCCCGGTCGTGGCTGACGAGCACGAGCGTCCCGCGCCACCGGTCGACCAGGTCGAGCAGAAGCCCTCGGGAGCGCCGGTCGAGGTCGTTCGTCGGCTCGTCGAGCACGGCGATCGGCCGACCGCGCAGCCGGACGCCGGTCACGGCCGTGAGGACGGCCTGCCCTCCGGAGAGGGTCGCGACCGGCCGCAGCAGGTCCGCCTCCTCCAGGTCGAGACCGGCGTCGCCGAGTGCGGCGAGCGCTCGGGCCTCGAGGTCCCAGTCGTCCGCGAGCATCTCGAAGTGCCGCGGATCCGCGTCGCCGCGGAGGATCGCGTGCAGAGCGTCCAGGCGATGCCGGATCCCGAGGAGATCGGCGACGGTGTCGCCGGGCCCTCGCCGGAGGCGCTGGGGCAGCAGGTCGACGGGTCCCGTCGTCGAGACGCTCCCGGCGGTGGGGGAGAGGCCGCCGGTGACGAGGCGGACGAGGGTCGACTTGCCGGCGCCGTTCGCGCCGACGAGACCGGTGCGCCCGCGTCCGAACGCAGCGGTGACGCGGTCGAGGACGACGGAGCCGTCGGGCCAGGCGAACGTGCAGTCGTGGAGGACGACGGCGGGCGGGGTGGTGCGGGAAGTGGAGGGCACGGTGCTCCAGGGGTCGGTGTCGGCGCACGACGACCACCGGACTCCGAGGGAGCAACGGCTCGCCCCTGAGGGGCGGGCACGGGGGACGTCAGTGCGAGAGCAGCTGCTGCGTCGTGGACGCAGTACCGGTGCTGGAGCGCAAGAGTCCGTCTTCCGTGCGGGGAGCCCCCGTGACCGCGAGCCGCTGGATCGGCCGGTATAGCGGCCGGCACCGACGTCGCGGCTCGCGACGAGGTACGGGTCGACCGTACGTGCCCGTCGGACCCGCGCGCAACCGTGACCGACTGCTCGTCCGCGGCCTGCGTCCGTCGGCGCCGTCGCGCGGCTCGCGGCGGACGGCTCTCCACCCACGGCGGGACGGCCGGACCGCCCTGGTATGCACGCTGCTGCCCACCGGTCGAGGGGGTCGCCGGCGGGCCCTCCCGTCGCCGCGCCCTCACTACGCTGAGCCCATGGTGACCATTCGCGACGTCGCGGCCGATGCGGGGGTGGCCCGCAGCACGGTGTCCTACGTGCTCTCCGGCAACAAGAAGCTCCCGGAGGCGACCCGCCTGCGCGTGCTCGCGAGCGTGGAGCGGCTCGGCTACCGGCCCGACCCGATGGCGCGGGCCCTGGCGCTGCGGCGCACGAACATCCTCGGCTTCTTCGCCTCCGTCGATCCGGAGTCGCGGCAGACCGATGTCGACGTCTTCATGCGCTTCGTGCGGGCGGCGATGTACGCGGCCCGCGCCCGCGGCTTCGACCTGCTGATGATGGGCACGGGCGAGGGGGAGCTCGCGCGCGACGTCCTCGCCGATGCGCTCGTCGTGATGGACATCCGCCGGGACGACCCCCGGCTGCCGGTCCTCGCGAGCATCGGCCTGCCGACCGCGCTGGTCGGCTACCCGGGCGAGGGCAGCCCGTTCAGCGCGATCGACCTCGACTTCGACGGCGCGGCGCGGGTCGCCGTCGACCACCTCGCCGACCTCGGGCACGTCGAGATCGCGGTCCTCGGGATGGGCCCCGACGCCTACGAGAGCGGCTACGCCTTCGCCCTGCGGTTCCGCGAGGGCTTCCTCGACCAGTGCCGCCTGCGCGGCGTGCGGGGCGCCGTCATCCCCAGCACCGACGACGTCGACGACTGGTTCGAGCAGGCGCAGGAGCAGCTCCCCGGCCTCAGCGCCGTGGTCACTCACGGGCCGGGCGTGCTCGAGCCGTTCCTGCAGCGCCTCAGTGGCCTGGGCCTGCGCGTCCCGGAGGACTGCTCGATCATGACCATCGCCCCGGAGGCGGTGATGCGGCACGCCGACCAGCCGGTCACCGTGGTGGACCTGCCCGGCGACGAGATGGTCTCGCGGGCGGTCGACCTGGTGCTCGACGAGCTCGCCGGCACCGCGACTCCGGGAGTGACGGAGCTGCTGCCCGCAGTGGTCGTGGACCTCGGCACCACCGCGCCCTTCTCGCCGGGCACCAGCCGGGGCGTCGTCCCCTCGTGGCGGCGGGCGCGCGGCTGACGTCGACCGGGTCGCCGGGGGCGTTCCCCGGGCGATCGGTGAACCGGTTCTCCGAAATCTATTGAACCGGTTCTCCGACTCGGTTAGGCTCGCCACGACTACCGGACGGACCGCCTCAGCGGGCGCCCCCGGAGGGTCTTCCCGGCGCGAGCGCTCCGCTCGTCCCGACCGTATTCAGAGAGGAATACCGTGAAGAACAGCATCCGACGGGCCGCAGGCGCCGCCTCCCTCGTCCTCATCGCCGGAGTCGCCCTCAGCGCGTGCAGCGCACAGGGAGCGGGCGACGACTCGTCGAAGTCGCTCACTCTCTGGGACAGCTTCACCCAGTACGACGCGTCCTCCCCCTACGGCCAGCTTCTGGCCGGCTGCGAGGCCTCGACCGGGATCACCCTCGAGCGCACCTCCGACCCCGACCTCACCACCAAGCTCCTGCAGTCGGCCGCGTCGAAGACCACGCCGAACCTGGTCGTCCTCGACAACCCCAACGTCGCGAAGTTCGCCGACACCGGCCTGCTCGTCGACAACGCCGCCTCCGGGCTCGACACCAGCGACGTCCTCCCGAACGTGCTCGCCGCCGGCCAGCTGGACGGGAAGACCTACGGCTCGTCGATCGGCTCGAACACCCTCGCGCTCTTCTACAACAAGGCGCTCTTCGAGGCCGCCGGCGTCACTCCGCCGACGACCTGGGACGAGCTGACCACCGCCGCGAAGGCCCTCACCGCGGGCGACGTCACCGGGCTCGGCTTCTCCGCGATCGGCACCGAGGAGGGCACCTTCCAGTTCCTGCCCTTCTTCTGGGGCTCCGGTGCGACCCTCGAGGACATCTCCTCCGACGACGCCGTCTCGGCGCTCGCGCTCTGGACCGACCTGGTGAAGAGCGGCTCGGCCTCGCAGGCGAACGTCAACGCCAACCAGCAGGACGTCCGCGACCAGTTCCTCGCGGGCAAGCTCGGGATGATGGTCAACGGCACCTGGCAGCTCTCCGCCCTCGACGAGGCGGGCATCGACTACGGCGTCGTGCCGATCCCGGCGAAGGACGGGGGAGCGGCACCGAGCCCGCTCGGCGGCGAGTTCGTCGAGGTGGTCGCCTCCGACGCCGCGAAGCAGACCCTCGCCACGGAGTTCGCGCAGTGCGTCATCCAGCCCGACAGCCTGAAGGCCTGGGCGGCCGGCCAGTCGTACATCATGCCGTACGCCGACGCGGCCGCCGAGCAGGCGACCGAGGACCCCGCGCTCCAGCCGTGGGTCGAGGCCATCTCGGTCGCGCAGGGACGCACCAGCGACCTCGGCGTCGCCTACCCGGACACCTCGAAGGCGCTCTGGACCGCGATCCAGGAGTCGCTGACCGGCTCGAAGACGCCGCAGGCGGCCCTCGACGACGCCGCGGCGAGCCTGAAGTAGCGGCCGCATGACCGACCCCGCCGTGCTCACGGCGCCGGTCGCGGGCGGGGCGGCCACCAGGCCGCCCGCCCGCCGCCGACCCCGCTCCCACCTCCGCCTCGCCGCAGCCGCCTTCATGGCGCCCGTGGTGATCTTCCTCGCCGTCTTCTTCGTCTACCCGATCATCCGCGGCGTCGTCCTCAGCCTCCAGGACTTCGGACCGTCGTCCTTCGTGACCGGGATCGCCCCCTTCGTCGGCTTCGACAACTACGTCACGGTCGTCACCGATCCGATCTTCGCGAGCATCGCCTGGCACACCGTGGTCTTCACCGTGGTCTCGCTGGTGGGCCAGTTCACGATCGGCATGGCCCTGGCGCTGTTCTTCAGCCGCCGGTTCCCGCTCTCGGCGACGTTCCGCTCCCTCATCCTGCTGCCGTGGCTCCTGCCGCTGATCGTCTCGGCGACGGCCTGGCGCTGGATCTTCGACCAGCAGTTCGGCATCCTGAACGCCGCGATCGGCACGCCGGTCGGCTGGCTGACCGATCCGTCCGTCTCGCTGTGGGCGGTCATCATCGCCAACATCTGGCTGGGCATCCCGTTCAACATGGTGCTGCTGCACGGAGGCCTGCAGGGCATCCCCGAGAGCCTCTACGAGGCCGCGGCACTGGACGGCGCCTCGCGCTGGCGGTCCTTCTGGAGCATCACCTGGCCGCTGCTGCGACCGGTGACCTCCGTCACGCTCCTCCTCGGCCTCGTCTACACGATCAAGGTGTTCGACGTCATCTGGATCCTCACCAAGGGAGGCCCGGCCAACAGCTCGCACACCCTCGCGACCTGGGCCTACGAGCAGTCCTTCACCGACCTGCAGTTCGGAGTCGGTGCGGCGGCCGGCCAGATCCTCGTGATCGTCGCCCTCGTCTTCGGCGTGATCTACATCCGCGCCCAGCGCAAGGAGGACCTCGGATGAACCGGCACACCACAGGGCTGCGCCGCGGGATCGACGTGGTCATCGCGATCGTGCTCTGCGGCTTCCTCCTCTTCCCGCTCTACTGGATGGTCAACGTCTCGCTGACCAAGCCGCAGAACCTGATCCAGACCCCGCCGAGCCTGTTCCCCGGCGACCCGACCCTCGACGGGTACGTGCAGGCGTTCTCGACGCAGCTGCCGAACCTCATCACGAGCCTCGTGATCTCGATCGGCTGCGTGATCCTGACGCTGGCGATCGCCCTGCCCGCCGCTTTCGCGATGGCGAAGTTCCGGGTGCGGGGGACCGGCGTAGTGATGTTCGTGTTCCTCCTCGCCCAGATGATCCCCGGGATCGTCCTGGTCACCGCGCTGTTCGCGATCTACAACGCGCTGGGGCTGCTCAACACCTATCCGGGCCTGATCCTCGCCGACGCGACCGCCTCCGTGCCGTTCGCGGTGATCATCCTCCGGGCCTTCATGCTCGGCATCCCCGACGAGCTGATCGAGGCCGCGCGGATCGACGGTGCGAGCAACTGGCGCTCCTTCGTCTCGATCGTCATCCCGCTGAGCCGGAACTCGATCGTGACCGCGGGCCTGTTCTCGTTCCTGTTCGCCTGGGCCGACTTCCTCAACGCGAACTCGCTCACCTCGGGCAACAGCATCGTGCCGTTCACCCTCGGCCTCTACCGCTACATCGGATCGACCACCACCAACTGGAACGGGATCATGGCGACCGCCGTGATCGCCTCCATCCCGGCCGCCGTGCTGCTGATCGTGGCCCAGCGCTACGTCGCCGCCGGGGTCACCGCCGGCGCGGTCAAGGACTGAGCGCCGTGCCCGACTCGAGGAAGCAGGAGCACATGGACACCGACGCGTTCGCGCTCGAGGGGGACCGCCTCGTCTGGCGCGGCGACGGCGAGACCGTCGTCGTCGAGCCGTGGGGGAGGGACAGCGTCCGGGTCCGCGCCCGCCGGTCCGGGGAGGTCCTCGACACCGACTGGGCGCTGATCGCCCCCGAGCGCCACGCGCCGGAGGTCTCGATCGAGGGACCGCGGGCGACGCTGCGCGCCGGCGGCATCACCGTCGTCCTCGAGCAGCAGGAGGGCTACGGGTACCAGACCGGCTACCACGAGCTCTCCTGCTCCCTCTCCTTCTACGACCGTCGGGGGGAGCTGCTCTTTCGGGAGCTCGGGAGCGGGGGAGCGCTCAAGCTGCGCGCCCGCGAGCAGCGTCCGCACCTGGGCGGCGACTTCCGGCTGACCGCGCTGTTCGAGACGTCCCCCGACGAGAAGCTGTACGGGATGGGGCAGTACCAGCAGGACATCCTCGATCTGAAGGGCTGCACGCTCGAGCTCGCGCACCGCAACTCCCAGTCGAGCGTCCCGTTCGTGCTGTCGAGCCGCGGCTACGGGTTCCTCTGGCACAACCCCGCGATCGGCCGCGCGACCTTCGCGGCCAACCGCACGGAGTGGTCCGCCGAGTCCTCCCAGCAGCTCGACTACTGGGTGACCGCGGGGGAGACCCCGGCCGACATCACCCGGGCCTACGCCGACGCGACCGGGCACGTCCCGATGATGCCCGAGCACGGCCTCGGCTTCTGGCAGTGCAAGCTGCGCTACTGGAACCAGGAGCAGCTGCTCGAGGTCGCCCGCGAGCACCGGCGCCGCGGCCTGCCGATGGACGTGATCGTGGCCGACTTCTTCCACTGGCCGCACATGGGCGACTTCCGCTTCGAGGAGGAGTTCTGGCCGGATCCGTCCGCCATGGTCGCCGAGCTGCGCGAGCTCGGGATCGAGCTGATGGTCTCGGTCTGGCCGCAGGTGTCGGTCGAGTCCGAGAACTACATCGCGATGAAGAAGGGGAACCTCCTCGTCAAGGCCGAGCGGGGCCTGGACCTGCACATGCAGTTCGAGGGTCCGAGCGCGTTCTACGACGCGACGAGCCCCGCCGCCCGGAGGTTCGTCTGGGAGGCGTGCCGGCGCAACTACGGCGAGCACGGGATCCGGCTCTTCTGGCTCGACGAGGCCGAGCCCGAGTACGGCGTCTACGACTTCGACAACTACCGCTACGCCGCCGGCCCCGCCGTCCAGGTCGGCAACCTCTACCCGCAGGCGTTCTCCCGCGGCTTCTTCGAGGGGCAGAGCGAGGGCGGGGAGACCGCGATCGTCAACCTCGTCCGCACCGCGTGGGCGGGCAGCCAGCGCTACGGCGCGCTCGTGTGGTCGGGCGACATCCACTCGACCTTCGCGGACCTGCGCCACCAGATCACGGCCGGCATCCACATGGGCGTCGCGGGGATCCCGTGGTTCACGACCGACATCGGAGGATTCGCCGGGGGAGACCCGTCGGATCCGGAGTTCCGTGAGCTCCTCGTGCGCTGGTTCCAGTTCGGCGCGTTCAGCCCCGTGATGCGCTTGCACGGCGACCGCGCGCCGTCGGCCCCGGTCACGGCCGCCGACGGGAGCCGCCGCGCCGAGACCGGAGCCGCGAACGAGGTGTGGAGCTTCGGCGAGGAGGCCACGCCGATCCTCACCCGACTGCTGCATCTGCGTGAGACCCTGCGCCCGTACACGCGCGAGGCGATGCGGGAGGCGCACGAGCTGGGCCAGCCGGTGCTGCGCGCGGTGTTCCACGAGTTCCCGGGGGACCCGGAGGCCTGGGATCTGGCCGACCAGTACCTCTTCGGATCGGACCTGCTGGTGGCTCCGGTCACGCACGCCGGAGACGTCTCCCGACGGGTCTACCTGCCCGCCGGGGCGCGCTGGACGGAGCTCTCGACGGGCGCCGAGCACGAGGGCGGGCAGTGGATCGTCGCCGACGCGCCGCTGGCCGTCATTCCGGTCTTCGCGCGCGACGGCCGGCAGGCGCACCTCGTCGGGCAGCTCTGAGCGGAGGCTCCCCGCTGACCGGAGGGTTCCGCCGGGAGGAGCGCCCCGCGTCAGCCCGTCCCCGCGAGCCAGAAGTCGACCGCGTCGGGGGACGGGCGCCCGGCGACCCGGACGACGTCGCCGAACTCGAGCACGCTGTCCGGATCCTCCTGGACGGCCGGCCACCGCTCGCGGCCGGCGGCGTCCGGATCGCCGTGGGAGATGAATGCGAGCCAGCGCGCGGTCATCTCCTGCTCGAGCCGGCGGTCGACGTCCGTGTAGTCGGCGTCGCCGTCCGCCCCGAGGTTCCCGTACGCGTACATCACCTCGGCGCCGTGGTACGCGCCGAACCGCTCGAGTCCGCTCTCCGGGGGAGTGCGCGTGAAGATGTAGGCGTGGACGCCCGCCCGCCCGGTCCGGGCGGCCGTCAGCGCCCAGAGCCGCATCGGGGCGGTCATCGTCCGGTCACTGCCGGCGCGCAGCCGGGAGTCGACGACCTGATCCTCGACGGCACCCGGGTACAGCGCGAGGAATCGGTCCGCGTCGTCTCCGTGCTCCCGGCGCACCTCCTGCTCGTAGGCGTCCGGATCCGAGTCGACGCCTCCCAGCAGATCGAGCGAGGTCTCGTCGGAGTTGCTGCCGAGCAGGAGGGGGACGTCGTTCTGCCGACCGGCCTTGTAGACGGCGAGCGGCGTGTCGGGGAGGACGACGCCGTCGATCGAGGGCCACCAGTGCTGCGAGAGGTCCGCGGCGGCCGAGACGATGCGCTCGGCCGGCAGGGCCCTCATCTCGGCCAGGCTCGCCCCGCCGAGCGCCTCGCTCAGGCGCGCAGCCGCCTCCCGTGCGGTGGCGGCGTCGTCGTAGAGGTCGCCGGCCTCGCGGTCTCCCGCCGACCCCAGGCATCCTCCGCTCTCCCCGATGATCCCGTGGAGGAGGCCGGCCGCGAGGGGCGAGGCCCCGAGGATGCAGGCGCTGCCGGAGCCGGCGGACTGGCCGGCGGCCGTCACCCGCCCCGGGTCCCCGCCGAAAGCGGCGATGTTGTCCTGCACCCACTGCAGAGCGGCGACCTGGTCGAGCAGTCCCTGATTTCCCGGGGTGCCGCCGCCGAGCACATCACCGGCGAGGAAACCGAGGACGCCCAGACGGTAGGCGACGGTGACGACCACCGCGCCCCGGGAGGCGAGCGCCGCGCCGTCGTAGGCGGGGAGGGCGCCGGACCCCGAGACGAACGCGCCGCCGTGGAGGTAGACGAGGACCGGGCTGGAGTCGCCCGCCCCGCCGGCCGGCGTCCAGATGTTCAGGCGGAGGCTGTCCTCGTCCGTCGCGTACCCGCCGAGGAGCGTCTCCTCCAGCGGCAGGTCGAGCACGCGGGTCGCCGCTCGGGAGAGGAACGTCGGCTCCGGCTGAACGGCGGAGGGGCCGAAGTCGTCGGCCACGAGGGTCGCCGACCGCTGCGGGGCCGGGCGGGGCGCCTCCCAGCGCAGCGGGCCGACCGGGGGAGCGGCGTAGGGGATCCCCGCGAAGGCGTCGACCCCGGCCGCGGCGTCGTGCACACCGACGACGTCGCCCTGCCGGGTCGTGACCGGGGCGGTGTGCGGACCGGCGAGCGTCCGCGTCGCCGGGAGAGGACCCGCGGCGAGGGCGACGGCTCCGACGAGCCCTGCGGACGCGACCCAGGCCGCCGTGCGCAGCATCCAGTGCCGGTGCCGCCAGCTCCTCGAGACGGCCGCGATCAGGACCGCGGCCGCCGCGACGACGAGCCACCCCCACCACTCCACCCGGTTCAGCCAGGCGAGGACCGCCCCGATGAGCACGACGGTCGCGGTCGACAGCCACCGGGACCGTCGCCGTCGAGGTTCGGGCGTTCCAGTTCTCGATACGGTATGCATTGGAAACGAAACGTACTGAAAAGGCCCATCCAGCGCAAGGATCCGAATAGGCTGGGGGCGTGGTCACAGGCGAGCAGGCTCCGGTCCGGCGGAGGAGCGAGACGCGACGACGTCTCCTCGCCGCGGCCGCCGAGCTCTTCGAGAGCACGGGCACCATCGGCCAGCGCGTCGAGGACATCTGCGCGCAGGCGGGCTTCACCCGCGGCGCGTTCTACTCGAACTTCGCCGGTGTCGACCAGCTCTTCCTCGCACTCCACGAGGAGCAGACCGCGAGAGTGTGGGGGAGCCTGCAGGAGGCCCTCGACGTCCAGCTGCAGGAGGAGCACCGCGCGGCGACCCTCGACGGCGCCGTACGCTCCCTCCTCGACGCGCTCCCGTCCAGCCGCGAGTGGTTCTCCCTGCGGTCGGTGCTCCTGGCACGCGCTGCCGCGGACCCGGAGTTCGCCGAGCGGATGATGATCGACGACGACCGCGTCTCGCGCGAGCTGGGCGAGCGCTTCGCCGCCCTCGCCGCCGCGCACGGCCGCGTCCCCGCCGTCGAGTCCGCCGTCCTGGCGAAGGCGGTCGTCGCGGCGCACGTCGGGTCGGTGAGCCAGTGGCCCGTGGACACCAGCGCCGAACTCACGCAGCGCCTGGTCGTCGCCGCGGTGATCCGAGGCCTCACCGTCGAAGCGCCCGGTCTGCCATCGGAGCGCGGCGGCGATCGATGACGTCCTGTCGCAGGAGCGTTGAGGGGAGCCGATCGCCATCCCTGCAGAACGGGACTTCGGTCGAACTGACATAATGTACATTATCGGATAACGGTGGACGGACCGGACGGACCGGGACCGAGGCCGCCCGACGGTCCGGCACGTCATCAGCGGATCGGCGAATGCTCCACCCACGGCTCGACGTCCTCGTACCAGCACGTCTCGGTCGGAGTGTCGAAGCGCGTGACCAGCCGCAGCTGCGGATCGACGGTCATCGTGCCGCGGACGCCGTCGTCGGCCTGGTGTCGAAGACGGATCACGGTGAGCGCGCCGTCGATCGACGCGCCGGTCATCCGGTACCCGTCGCTCGGCCGTCCCCAGACCGGCAGGTTCAGCGGGAAGGCCAGGCGGGCCGCCAGCGGCTCCGGCAGCAGCTGCCATCGGTCCAGCGGACGCTCCTCGCCCCCGGAGACGTACCGGCCGGTCGGGGCGTCGTACGCGTCGACCGTCCCGGTGCGCTCGTCGACGCAGGAGAACGACGCCTCGACGGGCCGCACCTCCAGTCGGTAGGTCTCGGTCCTCTCGGGCGTCCGCCGGAAGGCGCGGCACCGGAAGGGCGAGCGCCTCCTCCAGTTCGCCATCACCGCGACGGCGTCGAGGAGGATGCTCGTCTCGCCGTCCCTGTCGAAGTCGCCACGCCGCCCGGAGGCTGCCGATGTGCGGAACCCGTCGGCGCGGACGGACTCCCCCGATGCCGGTCCGCTGCCGTCCATCGGAGTCATCCGTCGAGGATCGCAGACCCGCGCGCCGGGGTCATTCCGCGAAGGCGATCAGGCGAAGTCGGAGATGTCGCCGACGAGGCGGGTGTTGTCCGCGGGGATCGGCTCGACGGCCGCCAGAGCGACCTGGGCCGCGAACTCCTGCACGTTGTAGAGCTTGCCGGCCGACTCGCGACGCGAGCTGATCGCGCCCGGGTTCGCGCGCTCCAGCAGGGTCGCGGTGATGGTGCCCTCGATCATGTCGCCCGAGACGACGACGAACTCGATCCCGCGCTCGGCGAGCTCACCGATCCGCTCGCGCAGGGCGTCCTCGCCGGCGCGCTTGGAGAGCGCGACGGGCTCGTACTCGGGCATCGTGGGCGTGGTCCGGATGAAGTGCGCCTGGTGGCTCGTGACGAACACGACACGGGAGCCCTCGGAGAGCAGCGGCAGCGCCGCGTCGAGCACGGCGACCTGCGAGTCGCGGTTGAGGACCATCGCGTAGTCCTCCCCCATGTTGCTCTCCATGCCGCCGGAGGCGTTCAGGACGAGCACGTCCAGTCCTCCGTACTCCTTCTCGATGCGGGAGAAGAGCTCGGCGCGCGGGTCGGCGTCGGTGAGATCGGCGCCGACGGCGATGGCGGTGCCGCCGGCTCCGACGATCTGCGCGACGAGCTTGTCGGCGCGCGGCGCCTTCGAGCGGTAGTTGACGACGACGCGGGCTCCGGCCTCGGCCAGGTAGCGGACCGTGTCGGCGCCGATGCCGCGGGACGACCCGGTGACGAGAGCGCGCTTGCCGTCGAAGGAGCCGGGGGCGAGGGGATTGGACACGGGTATTCCTCCAGAACGCCGGCTCGGAGACCGGATCGGGCACGATGACGGGCCACGGCCCGACGGAGGAGTCTACCAAGGGCCTCGAGACCGTCGGCGCACCCCCTCTCCCAGCCCTCGTCCGGGGGGCGTTGATAGCCTGGGAATGCTCGTCGAGGGGAAGGAGCACACAGCATGGACGCTGTCACCCAGTACGCGTGGATCCTCTGGCTCGCGCTGATCCTCATCTTCGTGATCGTCGAGATGATCACTCTCGAGTTCACGTTCCTGATGCTCGCCGTCGGCAGCATAGGCGGACTGCTGACCGGGCTGGTCGGGGCTCCCTTCTGGGTCCAGGTCCCCGTCGCGGCCGTCCTCGCCGCCCTCCTGCTGTTCACCGTCCGGCCGCCGCTGCTGCGGCTGCTGAAACGGGGCGGCGATCCCACCCCCAGCGGAGCGGACGCTCTCCTCGGGCTCTCCGGCAGCGTCGTCCTCGCCGGCCCCGGAGCCGGCCAGGTCAAGCTCGCCAACGGCGAGACCTGGACCGTCCGCCTGTCCCCGCTCGTCGAGGACCGCACACTCGGAGTCGGCGAGAGAGTCGTCGTCACCGCCATCGAGGGCGCGACCGCGGTCGTCGTCCCCGCCGAAAGGAGCACACCGTGACACCGTCCTCCGTCGTGACCATCGTCGTCGTCGTCGCCGCCGTCGTCATCTTCGCCCTGGTCGTCCTCTTCCGAGCGGTCCGCATCATCCCCCAGGCCACCGCCGGGGTCGTGGAGCGCCTCGGCAAGTACCACAAGACCCTGCTGCCGGGCCTCAATCTCGTCGTGCCGTTCATCGACCGGGTCCGCCCGCTGATCGATCTGCGCGAGCAGGTCGTCTCGTTCCCGCCCCAGCCCGTGATCACGGAGGACAACCTCGTCGTCTCGATCGACACGGTCGTCTACTTCCAGGTGACGGACGCCCGCGCGGCGACCTACGAGATCGCCAATTACCTCGGCGCGGTCGAGCTGCTGACCACCACCACGCTCCGCAACGTCGTCGGCGGCCTGAACCTCGAGGAGGCGCTGACCTCCCGCGACAACATCAACGGGCAGCTGCGCATCGTCCTCGACGAGGCCACCGGCAAGTGGGGCATCCGCGTCGGACGCGTGGAGCTCAAGGCCATCGACCCGCCCCTCTCCATCCAGGACTCGATGGAGAAGCAGATGCGCGCCGAGCGCGACCGTCGAGCCGTGATCCTCACCGCCGAGGGCACCAAGCAGTCCCAGATCCTGAACGCCGAGGGTCAGCGCCAGGCCGCGATCCTCGCTGCGGAGGGCCAGGCGAAGGCGGCGGTCCTGCGGGCCGAGGGTGAGGCCAAGGCGATCACCACCGTCTTCCACGCCATCCACGAGGGCCGCCCCGACAGCGAGCTCCTCGCCTACCAGTACCTCCAGACACTCCCCAAGATCGCCGAGGGCAGCGCGAACAAGCTCTGGGTCATCCCGAGCGAGCTCACCGAGGCGCTGAAGGGCATCGGAGGAGCGCTCGGCCAGCGCGGCCAGTCCGCCCCGGCGGTCCGCCCACAGGACGCGGCACCCCCGTCGGCGCCTGCGGCTTCCGCGCCTGCCGCATCCGGGTCCGTCGGCTCCACGCCTGTCGTGCCCGGATCCGACACGTCCGCCCCCTTGGCGGCCGCGACGACCGACGGAACCCCGGACTCCGCGCCCACTCCCCCGCCGCCGGCCGTCTGAGCCGCGGACCCGGTCCGCGATGCGCGCCTCCGAGCCACCCCTCGTCCTGAGCGGGCCGATGCCCCGGGTGATCGCGCATCGTGGATTCGGCCCGCCGGCCGAGGGCAACACGCTCGCCGCCTTCGAGCGCGCCCTCGCCGCGGGTGCGGACCTCCTCGAGACGGACGCGCGCGCGTCCCTCGACGGGGTCGCCGTGCTCGTCCACGACGCCGAGGTGATCGACCGCTCCGGCCGCCGCCACGTCGTCGCCGCCACCCGGTGGGAGGAGCTCGCCGACCTCCGCCTGGCGGGCGGCGCCCGGCTCGCCTCTCTCGAGCAGGCCCTCGCCGCACTCCCCCGCGCGCGCTTCAACATCGACGTGAAGTCGCGGGACGCGATCGACCCGGTCGTCGCGGCGGTGTCCGGCGCCGCCGCCGCGGAGCGCGTCCTGATCACCTCGTTCTCCGAGATCCGTCGAGCAGCGGCCCTCCGCCGTCTTCCCGGCGCCGCGACCTCGGCGTCGGCGGTCCGCTTCGTCGTCGCCCTGGTCGCCGCCCACCTCGGCGCCGCCCTCCCCGTGCGTCTCGCTCTCCGCGGCATCGACGCGCTCCAGGTGCCCGAGCGCGCGCTCGGCCTCCGCGTCGCCGAGCCGCGGATCCTCGCCCGGCTGCGGGTGACCGGCTGCGAGATCCACCTCTGGACCATCGACGATCCGGAGCGGATGGAGCAGCTCCTCGCGCTCGGGATCGACGGACTCGTGACCGACCGCACCGACCTCGCCCGAGCGGCCGTCGACGCCTTCCTCAGCGCCCGTCAGCCACGCCCTCAGGAACCGCGGAATACGCCTCCGACCTGAGGATTCTCTGGCAATGGCAGGGACGGGAAGACCACCTCCAGGTACGACGTTGACACTGGGGAAGCACAGCGAGAGGAGACCACACAATGGCAGATCGAAGCTTGCGAGGAATGCGGCTCGGATCCCAGAGCCTGCAGAGCGAAGAAGGCGTCGTCTTCTCCCCGCGATCGACGTACGAGTACCACTGCGCGAACTGCGGCCACGACACCGACATGGTGTTCTCGGCCGACGCGGAAGCACCGGAGACCTGGGAGTGCCGCTCCTGCGGTCACGAGGCCACTCTGATGGTGGACTCGAAGCCGGTCGTCGTGGACAAGGGCGAGCAGAAGGCTCCGCGCACCCACTGGGACATGCTGCTCGAGCGCCGGACCCGCGCGGAGCTGGAGGAGCTGCTCGAGGAGCGGCTCGCCTATCTGCGCGCCAGGCGCGGCGAGCACAAGATCGGCGCGTAGCGCCGGTCAGCGGGAACGGCGTCGCGGCTCGCGGGTCCTGAGGACGAACGAGACCATGCCGATGAGACCGGCGGCCAGGAAGTACCAGCCGAGGTCTCGCGCCCACACCAGAGCCGGGGTCGTGGTGGAGCTGAGGGGGACCTCGTCCACCATGGCACCCGGCTCGAACCATGTCAGGGAGTCGATCGTCGCGCCGTCCGGCCCGATGATCGCACTCGTCCCGACGGTCGAGATGTTGACCACGCTGCGCCCGGTCTCGATGGCCCGCAGGCGAGCGATGGCGAGCTGCTGGACGCTCTCGTCCGTCCGGCCGAAGTCGGCGTTGTTGGTCTGCCCGAGGATGACCTGGGCTCCCCCGTCGACCATCGCGTTCGTCAGCGCGTCGTCCGAGATGTCGAAGCAGATCGCGATGCCTGCGAGGACGCCGTTCACGTCGAAGACGTTGGGACGGGTGCCGATCGAGTAGTCCCGGCTCACCAGGTCGACCAGGTCCGGAGCGAACATCCGCCAGAACGCGCGGTCCGGCATGTACTCGGCGAACGGGACGGGATGCACCTTGTCGTAGACCTGCGTCGCCCCCTCCCCCGCCTTCCAGAGCAGCGAGCTGTTGTAGAAGACGTCGTCCGAGGGGTTCGTGATCGTGCCCACGACGAACGGCGCGTCCATCGTCCGGCTGAGGTAGTCGAGGACGGCGGCCGACTGGGCGTTCCGGGTCGGATCGATGTCGACGCCGTTCTCGGGCCACACCACCATGTCGACGTCCTGATCGAGGATCGGCAGCGTCGCCGAGGTGTGGTCCTCGAGGATCTGCCCGCGGTAGCTCTGCGAGAACAGGCCCGCATCGGAGTCGCCCTGGACGGCGGCGATCCGGGTCGTGCCCTCCGTCGGTGCCGGCCAGGCGGGGAACACCAGCGCCACGATCGCGAAGCCCGCGAGAGCGCTGACGCGAGAGAAGGCCGGGACGGACATCTCGCGGACGGCCTGCGCGAGCACGGCCGCGAGGAACGCCACCACGAAGCCGAGGCCGGCGAAGCCGATCCACGCCGCGAGACCGGCGAGCGGGCCGAGGGACTGCGAGATCGCGAGGCGGCCCCAGGCGAAGCCGCCGTAGGGCCAGACGCTGGTGATCGACTCGCGCCCGATCCAGAGCGCCGCCAGGAGGGCGGGGAGGCCGACCATCCGGCCGAGCGGTCCCGTCCAGACGCGGTGGCCGCGCGTGGAGACGACCGCCATCAGCCCCGCGGAGAGCGCGAAGAAGATCGCCTGCAGGCCGGCGAGGGCCGCCCACGGGACCGGGCCGAGGTAGAGGGTCAGCCACTCGATGTGGACGCCCCAGAAGACCGCTCCGCCGACGAGGCCGACGAGGCTTCCGCTCCAGAAGCCGCGCCCCCCCAGCGCGAACAGGATCGCCGCGGCGCCCACGATCGCCAGCGGCCAGACGTCGGAGTCGGGGAAGCCGCGGTCGAGCACGGCGCCGCCGAGGGCGGCGAGGGGCAGCGCCACCCACAGCGGAACGGTCCGCCCGTCGGGCGGAGGAGCGATCGGCGTCATGCGACCGTCGAGTACGCGACGATGCCGCGGCGGACCAGGTCGAGGGCGGTCCGGGCCGCGCGGCCGACCTTGCCCTCGGCGACGACGGAGAGCTGGTCGAGGAGGTCGATGGTCTGCTTCGCCCAGCGCACGAAGTCGCCGGCGGCCATGTCGGACTCGCGGAGCACCATGTCGAGCGGCATGCCCTTGGCCCACATGTTCATCGACAGCGCCAGGCTCGTCGAGATCGGGTTGCTGCCCGGCAGGCGGTGCTCCCGCTCGACGTCGTCGAGCCGGGCCCATAGAAGCTGGGTCCTCTCCAGCGCCTCGGGGAACGCGCCGCGGGGCAGGAACTGCTCGCCGAGCGTCCCCTCCTCGCGTCGCGGCTCGAAGACCAGGCAGCACGCCATCGCCGCGAGGCCGGCCGGATCGAGCTCCGTCCACGCCTGCTTCCGGAGGCACTCGGCGACGAGCAGGTCCCGCTCCCCGTAGATCCGGCGGAGCGTGCGACCGTTGGGCGTCAGCGAGAGCTCGCCGACCTCGTCCCGGCGGAAGTAGCCGAGCTCGAGCAGCACGTCCGTGATGTGGTCGAAGATGCGGGCGACGGCGCCGGTGCGCGAGCGGATCTGGCGCTCGATCTCGTCGGTCTCGCGGCGCAGCTTCCACCAGCGCTCGGCCCAGCGCGCGTGCTGCTCGCGGTCGGAGCAGGCGTGGCACGGGTGCGCCTTCATCCGACGCCGCAGGCTCGTGAGCTGTCCCTGGCGCTTCTCGCGCTCGGCGTGGGAGGCCGACTCGCCGCGCACCGCGCCCCGGCGCTCGAGGTCGCCGATCTCACGGCGGATCGCCGCGTACTGCTCGAAGTCGCCCAGGTGGCACTGCATCGCCGTGACGTAGCCCGCCATCGACTCCTCCTGCTGGCGGACCCGGCGGGCGAGATCGACGACGGACCGGTCGGCCTGGAACTGCGCGAACGACGACTCGAGGATCTCGCGCGTGCGCACCCGCCCGAACTGCTCGATCAGGTTCGCGGCCATGTTGTAGCTGGGGCGGAAGCTGGAGTTGAGCGGGTAGGTCCGCCGGGAGGCGAGGGACGCGACCGCCTGAGGGTCCATCCCGCCGCGCCACTGGATCACCGAGTGGCCCTCGACGTCGATGCCGCGTCGGCCCGCCCGGCCGGTGAGCTGGGTGTACTCCCCCGGTGTGATCGGGACGCGCGCCTCGCCGTTGAACTTCTCGAGCTTCTCGAGGACGACCGTGCGGGCCGGCATGTTGATGCCGAGCGCGAGCGTCTCGGTCGCGAAGACCACGCGCACGAGCCGGCGCAGGAACAGCTCCTCGACGACCTCCTTGAAGGCGGGGAGCATCCCGGCGTGGTGCGCGGCGACGCCCCGCTGGAGTCCGTCGAGCCACTCCCAGTAGCCGAGCACCGCGAGGTCCTCGTCGCGGATCGTCCGGCACCGCTCCTCGACGATCGCGCGGATCTCGTCGCGCTCGTGGCGCTCGGTGAGGCGCACGCCCGACCGCAGCACCTGGCGCACGGCCTGGTCGCAGCCCGCACGGCTGAAGACGAAGAAGATCGCGGGGAGGAGGTTCTTGCCGCGGAGGATCTCGACGACCTCCGCGCGCAGCACGAGCTCCTCGGTGCGCTGCTCCGGGTAGCGGCCGCGACCGCCTCGGCCGTTGCGGCCGCCCCTGCCGCCGCGCTCGACCCGGGAGCCGCCCTGGGCCATGCGGGCGAGCTCGGGGTTCACCCGGTTCGTCGCCGCCCGACCGGAGGAGTCGAAGAGATCGACCAGCTTGCCGCCCACCATGACGTGCTGGTCGAGCGGGACGGGCCGCTCCTCGGAGACGATGACCTCGGTCTCGCCCCGGACGGTCTGGAGCCAGTCGCCGAACTCCTCGGCGTTCGACACGGTCGCGCTGAGCGAGACCAGCCGCACGCGCTGCGGGAGGTGGATGATGACCTCCTCCCAGACGGCGCCGCGGAAGCGGTCGGCGAGGTAGTGCACCTCGTCCATCACGACGTAGGCGAGGTCGCGCAGGAGGTCCGAGTCGGCGTACAGCATGTTGCGCAGCACCTCGGTCGTCATCACGACGATGCGGGCGCGCGCGTTGACGTTCGAGTCGCCGGTCAGCAGGCCGACCTCGGAGGCTCCGTAGTCCTCGACGAACTCCTGGAACTTCTGGTTGCTCAGCGCCTTCATCGGCGTCGTGTAGAAGACCTTGGCCGTCGGGTCCTGCATGGCCAGGTGGATCGCGAACTCGGCCACCGCGGTCTTGCCGGCGCCGGTGGGCGCGGCGACGAGGACGCTGTGGCCGTCGTCGAGCGCGCTGCAGGCCTCGTACTGGAAGGGGTCGAAGTCGAACGCGAGGGTCGAGCGGAACGCCTCGACCCTCGCGTGGCCCTGGCGCGTCCGGAACGCGGCGAACCGCTCGGCGGGAGACGGTCCGGTCACGCGGGCAGGTCGGAGGGGCTGCCGTCGAACACCAGCTGGCGCTTGGCGGCGCGCCGGTCGTGCAGGATCGCGATCCCGCAGGCGAGGAAGAACAGGAAGATGATCGGGATGGCCAGGAGGAACATCGAGATCGGGTCGGCCGCGGGGGTCGCGATCGCCGTGAAGAGCACGATCGCCATGATCGCGATGCGCCACGACTTGAGGATCAGCATGCCGGGGAGGATGCCGAGGAAGTTGAGGAGCACCAGGAAGACGGGCAGCACGAAGGCGATGCCGACGACCAGCACGAGCTTGAGAACGAACTCGTAGTAGATCTTGGCGTCGAGGAAGCTCGCCGCGTTGCTGCCGGTGAAGCTCGTCAGGAGCTCCACGATGTGCGGGAACACGAACCAGCCGGCCGCGCAGCCCGCGAAGAACAGCGGGATGGCGGTGAGGATGAAGCCGAGGCCGTACCGCATCTCCTTGCGGGTCAGGCCCGGGACGAGGAACGCCCAGATCTGGTACAGCCAGACCGGGCTTGCCAGGACGATGCCCACCGTGATGGCGATCTGCAGCCGCAGGTCGAAGGCACCGGCGATCGTCGGGAAGTTGAGGATCGCCTCCTTGCCCTGGGTGGAGGCCACCTCGGAGATCGGAGCCTTGAGGGCCTCGAAGACCCACTCCGAGACGAACCACCCCGCGACGCACGCGATGACGATCGCGATCGCCGACTTGAAGAGCCTGTTGCGAAGCTCGACGAGGTGCGCCCCGAGCGACATGCGCCCGTCGGGGTTCTTCGTCCGCTTCGTCCGTGGCTTCTTCGGTGCCACGGACGTCATTACTTGAGCGGGGACTCGGGCGGCGTGGTGGTGCCGGTGCCGGTGGTCGTGCCGGTGGATCCGGCGACGGTGCCGGTGGTCCCCTCGGTCGACTCACGGCGCTCGGTGCCGTCCTCGTCCTTCATGGTCTTGACCTCGCTCTTGAAGATCCGCATCGACTGCCCGACACTGCGGGCCAGCTGCGGGAGCTTGGGCGCACCGAACAGGAGGAGGATCACGGCGAGGATGATGAGGAGGTGCCACCCCTGGAGGCCAGCGAACATTGCAGACTCACTTCACTTGTCGGTTGCGGTGTACGAGGAGCTTACCCTGTTCGACCCGTTCTGACCGGCGGAGATCGATCCTGTCGCGACGTGCGTCACGCCGGCCCTCGTGCGCACGCCTCACGTCGTCGCGATCGGCGAACAGCGACGAGGACGGCCGGGGCGGCAGGTCGTCCGTCATTCCAGGACTCAGTGTCTCGAGTTTCGCGGTGACCTCGGACAGCTGTCCGAGGAGCACCTTCCCCTTGCGCCAGTAGGAGAGGGCGAAGAGGACCAGCATCGCCAGAGCGCCCAGCGCGAGGCCGAGCCAGATCAGGATCCACGACCACCAGGTCACGACGACTCCCCCTCGTTCGCGGCGAGCGCGGAGGCCGCCCAGAGCGCGACCGCGGTGCGCGCCTCGGGGGGTGCCACCACGGTGACGAGACCCGCCAACGACGCCACCAGGCGCGTCAATCCCTCCAGATGGGCGACGCGGAGACGGACGAGGACACCGTGGTCCTCCTCCCCCGGCACGGGATCGGGGAACTCGGCGTCGGCCGCGTAGTCGCCCAGCAGCACGACGGCGCTGGGGGCGACGCGCAGGTCCACGACGAGATCGGAGGCGGAGGCCTCGAAGAGCCGTTCCGAGAGGGTCACCTCGTTGCGGCGCCGGACGATCGGCGTCCCCGTGTCGCGGAGGGAGCGCATCCTGTCGACCCGGAACGTCCTGACGCCCTCGCGGAGGTGGTCCCATCCGCGCAGGTACCAGTCCCGATCGACCGATTCGAGCACGAAGGGGTCGACGAGCCGGGACTCGGTCTCGCCGCGGGCGCTGCGGTAGTCGAAAGCGACCTGCGTCGCCGAGCCCATCGCTGTCCGCAGGAGCGCCACAGCGCTGTCCGCGCCCGTGCCGCGCGAGACCGCGACCGCGCTCGGGGCCGAGGAGGCGCCGCGTGCGAGCTTCCCCATCAGCGAGGCGATCCGGTCGTTGCCCTGGTTCTCGGGCAGCGCTGCGAGGTACTGCATGCCGGCGATGAGGGCGGCGGCCTCCCGCGCCGAGAACCTCGGCGAGTCGTCGATCGCGACCTGGTGGGTGAGGACGACGTGGTCGTTCTCCTCGAAGTCGTCCCAGCCGATGTCGAAGAGGTCGTTCGCCTGGTACTGCGCGGTCTCGCCGGGGATGCCCGAGACGGCGATGAGGCGCACCGCGCGGCGCACCTCCTCCTCCGGGATCTCGAAGTGCGCGGCGACCTCGGCGACGGAGACGCGGCCCCGGTCGAGCAGGTAGGGAACGAGGGAGAGGAGGACGGCCAGGCGGTCGCGCGCCTGCAGGGAGCGGGGTCTAGCCACGGGGATCCCCTCCATGGTCGTCCAGGGTGCGGCGGAGGCGGTCGAGGACGCGGCGGCGGAGCTCCTCCGGCTCGAGCACCCGCACCTCGGGACCGTGACCGGCGAGCTCGTCCGCGAGCACGTCCGGGTCGGTGTAGTGCAGGCGCAGCAGGCCCTGGCCCTCGCCCTCGGCCTCGGCACGCCCGCCGAGACGGAGGGCGGCGTCGGAGTCGGGGGCGACGCGCAGGAGCGCGCTGTTGCGCTGCAGGATCTCGTCGAGCTGGGCGAGAGCGGTCGCCGCGTGGTCCCCCTCCACGAGAGGCGCGGTGCGGCCGGTGGACGCGACCGGCCCGACGATCCGCGACAGGAGGAAGGTCCGCGTGCCCTCGGCGCCCTCGTCCCAGCCGTGGAGGTGCCAGCGCCCCTGGTGGTTCACCAGGGCGCGGGGCTGCACGGTGCGCACGCGCGGCTCCTCGCCGCCGGGCTTCAGATAGGGGAAGCGGACGACCTGGCCGCGGTCGAGCGCAGCGTTGAGCGGCTCGAACGAGGCCTCGCGGACCCGGATCGAGGGGCTGATGCCGATGACGGGGTCGACGGACTCGACCCCGATCGAGCGCAGCTTGATCAGCGCGCGCCGCGACTCCGCCGAGAGCGTCCCCTCGCGCCAGACCGCCCCGGCCAGGCGGAGCAGCGCGAGCTCCTCCGGGTCGAAGGTCAGGTCGGCCGGGAGGTCGTAGCTGCGCTTCGCGATGCGGTACCGGACGGTCTGGGTGTTGCCCGGGTCGCCCGGGGCGTCGACCGTCTCGATCGGGATGCCCAGCTCGCGCAGGTCGTCCTTGTCGCGCTCGAACTGGCGCTCGAGCGAGGTCCGGTCGCCCCGGCCCACCCGCTGCCGGTAGCCCTGCACCGTGGAGAGGACGTCGGCCTTCGTCAGTCCGTTCTCGGCCGCGACGAGCGCGAGCACGAGGTTGAACAGACGCTCCTCGGCCGGGACGCGGCTCGAGGACGGGGCGTCGGAAGGCACGCCCTCCAGTCTAGGGCCGGGCCCGGTCAGACCTTTCCGAGGATGTCGGCGACGAAGATCAGCGTCGCGCCGCCGGGGATCCCGCCCTGAGGGGAGCCCTGGTCGCCGTAGCCCTGGTCCGGCGGGATGACCGCGATGACCTGGGATCCGACGGGCTGGCCGATGAGGGCGTCGGCGAATCCGGCGATGACTCCGCCCTGGGTGGTCGAGCCGTCGGCGGCCGTGAAGACGGCGGGAGCGCCCTTCTCCCAGCTGGAGTCGAACACCTTCCCGTCGCTCCACTGCCAGCCTGTGTAGGCCACGACGACCTGGTCGCCCTCGGCGACGACGTCGCCGTCGCCCTTCTTGAGCTGGGCGATGCGGAGGTCGGTCGGCGCGTCACCGGAGGGCTTCGCGAGCCCCGGGCGTCCGTCGTCGCCGAGCGTCACCGTCGGGAAGCCGTCGGGCGCGGGCTGGGCGGCGCCGTTCGCGCGGGCCAGCGAGGCCTCACGGACGTCCGCGACGAGCACGAGCGTGTCGTCCTCCGAGATGCCGAGCTGCGACGAGGACTGGCCGAAGCCGTCCTCGGGGGCGATCGCGATGGCGACGCGCGAGCCGACCTGCGTGCAGAGGAGGCCCTCGTTCAGGCCGACGAGCCCGGCTCCGCCGACGCCGAAGCGGGCGGTGCTCGACCCGTCGTAGGGCGAGGTCTCGAGGACCGTGCCGTCCGCTCCGTTGACCAGGGTGTAGTCGATGGTGACGAGCTGGCCCTTCTCGAGCGGTGCGCCCGAGCCCTCGATGAGGGTGCTGACCTGCGTGCCGTCCGCCTTCAGCGGCGTCGGGACGCTGACGTCCGGCTTCGCTCCGAAGTCGCCCGTGGCGCTGACCGCCGCCGAGGAGTCGCCGGAGGAGAACGGAGCGTCGCAGTCCGCCTGCGAGGAGGACGCGGTGCATCCGGTGAGAGCGGCGACGATGCCGATGCCGGCGATGAGCGCGGTGGTCCTGCGCACGGGTCCTCGATTCGAGTGAAGGGGAGCGGTGACGCCCGGGGTGGAGACGGCCCGGAGGCCGGGAACAGCTTAGAGGATGCCCTCGTCGTCGGGCTCCGCGGTCTCCTCGCCGAACCCGCGGGCCCGGGAGAGCTCGGCGCTGGTGGCGGACTCGCGGACCCGCTTGCGCAGGCTCTTGGGGCTCACGGCGCGCTCGCCGAGCGCGCCGGGGGTCCAGGCCTCCACGTCCTCGTCGCTGAAGTCCGTCTTCGACGGGCGACGCTTGAGCTCGGGGAGCACGGTGTCCGGAGCGAGCCGGCGAGCGGTGATGAGGAAGCCGGTGTGGCCGATCATCCGGTGGTCCGGCCGGACCGCGAGGCCCTCGACGTGCCAGCCGCGGACCATGGTCTCGTTCGACGACGGGTTCGTGAACAGGCCCGAGGCGCGGATCGCCTCCGCCGTCCGCGAGAGCTGCGTGACGGTGGCCACGTAGCAGAGGAGCACTCCCCCGGGCGTGAGAGCCTCGGCGGCGACGTCGAGGCACTCCCAGGGCGCGAGCATGTCGAGCACGACGCGGTCGGCCTCGCCGGACGGGACCGTGCCGGGCAGCGCCTCGACGAGGTCGCCGACGGTGACGCTCCAGTTGTCGGGCGTGTAGCCGAGGAAGGTCTCGATGTTCGCCCGTGCGACATCCGCGAACTCCTCGCGCCGCTCGAACGACGACAGCCGGCCGGTCGGACCCACCGCCCGCAGCAGCCAGAGCGAGAGCGCGCCGGAGCCGACACCGGCCTCGACCACGCGGGCGCCGGGGAAGACGTCGGCGAGGGCGAGGATCTGGGCCGCGTCCTTCGGGTACACGATCGCCGCGCCGCGGGGCATCGACATCACGAAGTCGGCGAGGAGAGGGCGCAGCGCGAGGTGCTCGACGCCGACGGTGTTGGTCACCACCGAGCCGTCGGGCAGCCCGATCACCGTGTCGTGCTCGATGCCGCCCCGGTGCGTGTGGAACACCTTGCCGGGAACGAGCGTGATGGTGTTCATCCGCCCCTTGGGTCCCGTCAGCTGGACGCGGTCCCCCGCGCGGAAGGGTCCGGAATGCTGCAGTGCCTCACCGGTCATCGGCGGGCCTCCGTCTCGGTCGTGGCCGGGCCGGAGCCGCGGTGCTCGGAGGACAACGTCGCGAGGTCCGCGACGGTGCGGCCCGCGAGAGTGGGCCAGAGGGCGTAGGGGGCGGCGGGATCCAGCTCCAGCTGGTGCGGGACGCCGAT
The DNA here is from genome assembly GCF_002932095.1 of Rathayibacter sp. AY1G1. Taxonomy (NCBI): domain Bacteria; kingdom Bacillati; phylum Actinomycetota; class Actinomycetes; order Micrococcales; family Microbacteriaceae; genus Rathayibacter; species Rathayibacter sp. AY1G1. Next base: position 192,208 of record NZ_PSUZ01000002.1, on the reverse strand, counting down.
CGCCGCGGCTCCGGAGGCGACGGCCGCGCCGAGGCCCGTGAGGGAGTCCTCGATCGCGACGCATGCGGTGATGTCGACACCGAGGGTGCTCGCGGCGAGGAGGTACGCCTCGGGGTGGGGCTTGCTGCGCTCGACCATGTCGCCGCTGACGACGGCGGCGAAGGCGGGGAACGGGATCCGGTCCACGACGGCCGCGGCCATCCGCGAGATCGACATCGTGACCAGCGCCTGCGGCACACCCGCCTCGGACACCGCGTGCAGCAGCTCGAGCGCGCCCGGTCGCCACGGGATGCTCACGGCCAGCTGGTCGACGACCTCGTCGGTCATCCGGTCGATGATCGCGTCGACGGAGAGGTCGACGCCCTTGCCCTGCAGGATGCGGGCGGCGGCGGGCAGGCCCGAGCCGACGAGTCCCATCGCGTCCTCGTGGGTCCACACTCCGCCGAAGGAGGAGACGAGCGCGTGCTCCGACGCCATCCAGTACGGCTCGGTGTCGACGAGCGTCCCGTCCATGTCCCAGAGGACGGCGGCGGGGGCGGACGCTCCTCCGAGCGGCTCGGAGGACAGCGGCCGGGCGGAGGTCTCGGGAGTCACGAGCGACCATGGTACCGGCAGGGCCGCGCCCCTCCCCGGCCGCGGGCCGAGAGCGAACAGCGCGGCCGATCCCGCCGGACGGGACGGGCGCGGCCGGGGGCGGTCCTATCCTGGACGGAGGGACAGGCGCGGTGTGCGCTCCCCGCACATCGAGCCGAACGCGGAGATCCTGCCTATGAACGTGATCACGGGGAACGTCCTGGTCGTGGCCTTCGAGGGCTGGAACGACGCCGGGGACGCCGCCAGCGGCGCGCTGCGGCTGGTCAAGGACGCCGGGGAGTACGTGCCCCTCTTCGCCGTCGACGCCGAGCAGTACTACGACTTCCAGTACACCCGCCCCATGCTCTCGATCGGCGAGGACGGCCGCCGCAGCCTCGCCTGGCCCGGCACCCAGATCTTCGGCCCGGCCGACACCTCGGTCGACGCCGAGAGCGCGCTGTACCTCATGATCGGCACCGAGCCCTCGCGCAGCTGGAAGAGCTTCGCGGCCGAGGTCGTCGACGCCATGCTCGCGATAGACATCTCCGCCGTCGTCTTCCTCGGCGCGATGCTCGCCGACGTCCCGCACACCCGGCCGATCTCCATCTTCGCCTCGAGCGAGAACGCGGAGCTGCGGAGCTCGTTCGAGCTCGAGCGCTCCAGCTACGAGGGGCCGGTCGGCATCCTCAGCGTGATCGGCGAGGCCGCACAGAAGGTCGGCATCCCCGCCGTCTCGATCTGGGCCTCCGTCCCGCACTACGTGCACAACGCGCCCTCGCCCAAGGCGATGCTGGCGCTGCTCGAGAAGCTCGAGGAGGTCGTCGGCCTGGCGATCCCCCGCGGCGACCTCGTCGAGGAGGCGGAGGAGTGGGAGCGCGGCATCGACGCCCTCGCCGCCGAGGACGAGGAGATGGCGTCGTACATCGCCCAGCTCGAGCAGGCGCGCGACACCGTCGACTCGCCCGAGGCGAGCGGCGAGGCGATCGCCCAGGAGTTCGAGCGCTACCTGCGCCGCCGCGGCGACGGCCGCTCCGGCGAGGAGCCCTGGCGCCCGTAGCCTCCGCCGGCGCCCGCTCGTCCGAGACGGTCGTCGATCACGGGACCGCTCCCGGCCGCCCTGACGGGACTCGCCCACGACGGGACTCGAGCCTTACGGGACTCGAGCCTGACGGGGTTCAGGCCGGGCGCACCCCGAGCAGGGCGTCGACCGCGTCGCGCAGGAGCGACGGGTCGTCCACGCCCTCGGTCAGTGCGGCGTCGACGACGGCGAGGGCGGCCGGAGTGCCGAGGTCGTCGGCCAGCGCCTCGCGCAGCTGCGCCAGCACCTCGAGCGCCGAGCGCGGTCCGACGGCGGCGAGGGCCGCCTCCCAGCGCGCCAGGCGCGCCTCGGCCGACGGCAGGTCCTCGGGCAGCCACTCCCAGTCGGAGCGGTAGTGGTGCGCGAGGAGCGCGAGGCGGATCGCCCGCGGGTCCGCGCCCTCGCTCCGCAGACGTGAGACCAGCACCAGGTTCCCGAGCGACTTGCTCATCTTCTCGCCCTGGTAGGCGACCATCCCGGCGTGCGCGTAGGCGCGGGCCAGAGGACGGCCGGACAGCGACGCGGCGTGGCCGGCGCTGAACTCGTGGTGCGGGAAGACCAGGTCGCTCCCGCCGCCCTGCAGGGTGAACTCGGGTCCGAGCCGGTCGAGGGCGATCACCGAGCACTCGATGTGCCAGCCCGGACGGCCGCGGCCGACCTCGGCGTCCCAGGCGGGCTCGCCGGCGCGCTCGGCCCGCCAGAGCAGCGGATCGAGGGGGTCGCGCTTGCCGGCGCGCTCCGGGTCGCCCCCGCGCAGCGCCGAGAAGCGGGCCATCGACTCCGCGTCGAGCCGGCTCTCGCTGCCCAGGTGCCAGACGGCGCTCTCGGCCGCGGCGATGTCGTAGTAGAGGTCGCTCGCGCCCTCCTCCGCCGCGTCCGGAGCAGCGACGCGGTAGGCGACGCCGTCGCGCTCCAGGCGGGCGACCGCCTCCGCGATGGGATCCACGGTCTCGGTGACTCCGACGTAGTGCTGCGGAGGCAGGACGCGCAGGGCGGCCATGTCGCCGCGGAACAGCTCGACCTGCTCCTCGGCGAGGTCGCGCCAGTCGACACCGGTGGCCGTCGCACGCTCGAGCAGCGGGTCATCGACGTCGGTCACGTTCTGGGCGTACTCGACCGTGTAGCCCGCGTCGAGCCAGACGCGCTGGACCGTGTCGAAGGCGAGGTAGGTCGACGCGTGCCCGAGGTGGGTGGCGTCGTAGGGCGTGATGCCGCAGACGTAGAGGCTCGCGACTCCGCTGGGCGCGTCGAGCTCGACGGGGCCGGCGGTCGCGGTGTCGTGCAGGCGCGGTGCGCTCCCCCGGCCGGGCAGGGCGGGGACGTCGGCGGCGGTCCAGGCGCGCATCTAGGCGGCGATCAGGCCGGTGGCGAGCGCGACCATGAGGACGACGCCGAGGACGATGCGGTACACGACGAACGGGAGGAAGCTGCGGCGGGAGATGTAGCTCATGAAGAACGCGATCACGACGAAGCCGACCACGAACGCGACGATGGTCGCCACGAGAGTCTCGAGCCCGCCGACCTGGACCTGGTTCGGGAGCACGACCGGGTCGCTGATGCTCTTGTACAGCTGGTAGAGACCGCTGCCGAACACCGCGGGGATCGCGAGGAGGAAGGAGTAGCGCGCCGCCGCCTTGCGCTCGTAGCCGAGGAAGAGGCCCGCGGTGATGGTGCCTCCCGAGCGCGAGACGCCGGGGATCAGGGCGAGTGCCTGCGCGCCTCCGAAGATCAGGCCGTCGCGGACGCCCAGGTCGCGCAGGCGGCGCTTCTTCGCGCCGACCGCGTCGGCGATGCCGAGCAGGATGCCGAAGAGGATGAGGGTGGTGGCCACCACCCACAGAGAGCGGAGGGTCGTCTCGATCGCGTCCTGGAAGACGAGGCCGAGGACGATGATCGGAAGGCTGCCCAGGATGATGAGCCAGCCCATGCGGGCGTCCGGGTCCGAGCGCGGGATCCGGCCGACGAGGGAGCGCGCCCAGTGCGACACGATCCGCACGATGTCGCGCCAGAAGTAGATGATGACGGCGGTCTCGGTGCCCAGCTGCGTGATCGCGGTGAAAGCGGCTCCGGTGTCGCGGCCGCCGAGACCGGGCAGCAGCTCGCTGACGATCCGGAGGTGGGCGCTGGAGGAGATGGGGAGGAATTCGGTCAGACCCTGGACGAGTCCCAGGATCAGCGCGTCGAGCAGGCCCATGCGTCACTTTCGAGGAGGGCTGGGGCGTCGTCGGCCAGCAGTCGGTCGGGATCGGTCGGTGCTGACCCGGTCCGCGGCGCCGTCAGGAGCTCAGCAGGAGATCGGTCAGGACCTTCCTGCCAAACACTAGTGCGTCCAGTGGAACGCGCTCGTCGACCCCGTGGAACAGCGCCGGGAAGTCCAGGGACGACGGCAGCTGGAGCGGCGCGAACCCGTATCCGGTGATGCCGAGCGTCGAGAGCGCCTTGTTGTCGGTGCCTCCGGAGAGCAGGTACGGGAGGACCTCGGCGCCCGGATCGAACCGGCGGATCGAGGCGGCCATGCTCTCGACGAGGGGGCCGGCGAAGGGCACCTCGAGTCCGATGTCGCGGTGCTGGACGAGGATCTCGACGTGCTCGCCCGCGAGGACCTTCAGCCGCTCGAGCACCGCGTCCTCCTCGCCGGGGAGGACGCGCACGTCGATGGTGGCGTCCGCGGTGTCCGGGATGACGTTGGCCTTGTAGCCGGCCGACAGCATCGACGGATTGGCGGTGGTGCGCAGCGTCGCGGCGATGAAGCGCGAGGCGGTGCCGGTGGCGAGTGCCAGCTCCTCCGGAGTGCTGCGCTGAGGGTCGTGGCCGAGCAGGCGGGCGACCTCGTCGAGCAGCTCGCGCGTGGTGTCGGTGAGGCGGGTGGGCCACTCCTCGCTTCCGATGCGGGCGATCGCCTGCGCCAGCCGGGTGACGGCGTTCTCGGAGTTGATCTGCGAGCCGTGCCCCGCCGTGCCGTGCGCGCGGAGGGTCAGCCACATCAGCGCCTTCTCGCCCGTCTGCACGAGATAGGCCCGCTTGCCGGCCAGCTCGATCGAGTAGCCGCCGACCTCGCTGATCGCCTCGGTCGCTCCGGCGAACAGCTCGGGCCGCTCACGGGCCAGGAATCCCGATCCCCGCACACCGCCCGCCTCCTCGTCGGCGAAGAAGGCGATGACGAGGTCGCGGGAGGGGCGCCTCCCCTCACGGAGGATGTCGCCGAGCGAGGCGAGGATCATCGCGTCCATGTTCTTCATGTCGACCGCGCCGCGGCCCCAGAGCATGCCGTCCTTGATCTCGCCGCCGAACGGGTCGACGCTCCAGTTGTCGGCGATGGCGGGCACCACGTCGAGGTGCCCGTGGACGACGAGGGCGCCGCGCTCGCGGTCCTCCCCGGCGACCCGCGCCACGACGCTCGTGCGTCCCGGGTCGGAGTCGATCAGCTCGGGCTCGAGGCCGAGGTCGCGCAGCTTCGCCGCGACGTACTCCGCGGCCGGGCGCTCCGGCTCCGCCTTCCCGTCGCCGTAGTTGCTGGTGTCGAAGCGGATGAGATCGCGCGCGATGAGCGCCGTCTCGTCGAGGGTGCTGTCGGTCACGGGCGCGCTGTCGATGCTGTCGGACATGCGGGCAACGGTACCGGCGCGGGCTCGACGGCGCGCGGAGGACGGTGGGCCGGGAGGTGGCGTGAGAGGCCCCGGAACCGTGCTAATGTCTTCTTCGGCCGCGGAAACGCAGGTCGAAGGAAACACTCGTCCGGGTGGCGGAAATGGCAGACGCGCTAGCTTGAGGTGCTAGTGCCCGTATAGGGCGTGGGGGTTCAAGTCCCCCCTCGGACACACTGATCGGAACCCCTCGTCTCTCCTCGGAGAGGCGGGGGGTTCCGTCGTTCCCGGCACCGTCCGCTCCTCGCGCCGGCGGGAAAGATGCTGTGGTCGGAGAGAGCAGAAGCCCCGCTCTTTCCCGAAGAGGCGGGGCGTCTCCTGCAGTAAACGGGCGCTCCTGCAGTAAACGGGCGCTCCTGCACCGCAGGGGCGCTCCTGCACCGCAGGGGCCCTCCTGCACAGACCGTGCCTCGGCGTCAGACGCCTGCTGTCGCCGGCGACCAGCCGAGAGCCGGAGCGATCGATTCCACGACAGTGCGCAGGAGCCGCGCGTTGTACTCGACCCCGAGCTGGTTGGGAAGGGTGAGCAGCAGCGTGTCCGCCTCCTGCACGGCGGCGTCCGCAGCGAGCTCGGCGGAGACGGCGTCCGGCTCGCCCGTGTAGCTGCGGCCGAATCGGGCGCGGACGCCCTCGAGGGTGGCGACCTGGTCCTGCTCGCCGCGGCCGCCGAAGTACAGCCGGTCGAGATCGGTCGTGATCGGAAGGACGCTGCGCGACACGGAGACGCGCGGAGTGCGCTCCCAGCCCGCCTCGCTCCACGCGTCGCGGTACTCGCGGATCTGGCGGGCCTGCAGCTCGTCGAAGGGCACGCCCTCCTCCTCCAGGAGCAGGGTCGACGACTGCAGGTTCATGCCCTGCTCGGCTGCCCAGCGCGCGGTCGCGAAGCTGCCGGCACCCCACCAGATCCGGTCCTCGAGGCCGGGCGAGCGCGGCTCGATCGAGAGCGGGAGCGACTGGCGCGTCATCGCCGGATCCGACTGCGCGACCGGCGCTCCGGCGAGCGCCTCCCGGAGGATGCGCACCTTCTGCCGGGCGAGGTCGGGGTCGGTCATCCCCTCCGGGGGGACGAAGCCGAACGCCTCGGACCCGCGCAGGGCGGTCTCGGGCGATCCCCGGCTGACCCCGAGCTCGAGCCGGCCGTCGGAGATCAGGTCGGTGGCGGCCGCCTCCTCCGCCATGTAGAGCGGGTTCTCGTAGCGCATGTCGATGACCCCGGTGCCGATCTCGATGCGGCGGGTGCGCGCGGCGATCGCCGCCAGCAGCGGGAACGGCGAGGCGAGCTGCGGCGCGAAGTGGTGCACCCGGACGTAGGCGCCGTCGATGCCGATCTCCTCCGCCGCCTCCGCGAGCTCGATCGTCTGGAGGAGGACGTCGCGAGCCGAGCGGGTCTGAGACCCGGGGACGGACTGGTAGTGGCCGAAGGAGAGGAAGCCGATGCGCGAGACCATGCCTGCCTCAGCGCTCGGGGGTCCCCCGCTATTCCCGGAGGGTGTGCACGGCGGACGCCGAACCGCGACAGCGCTCCCGAGGAGTCCTCAATACACGTATGGTGGTCGCGTGCCCGCTGATCGGGGCGGAGAGGGGTCGTCGTGGAGCCGATGGTCGGTCGCCTCGGGGCGACTCTCGGGGTCGCCATGCAGACGATCAGCGGGTCGCAGGTGCAGGCATGCGCTCTCCGTCCGCAGCGGAACCGGTCGCCCGGTCGCGTCTCCGCGTCAGTGCGCCTCGAAGTCGGCGGAGACCGAGGCGGTGACCTCGATGTCCTCCGGCTTGAGGGCCAGCGGCTCCTCAGGAGAGGAGAACGCCTTGGCGCGGCTCATCATCGCCGAGCCGCCCTCGATGCGCGTGTGCGGCCGCAGTCCCGGCTCGAAGAGGGTCAGCACCCGCACCTCGGTCAGGCCGAGGGCCGCCGCATAGGCCTCGGCCCGCTCGCGCGCGTCGCGCACGGCAGCGGTGCGGACCTCGCGCTCGATGCCCGCCCGTCGCGCCGCCGTCACGTCCCAGTCGATCCCCGAGATCTGGATCCCCGGCACCTCCGAGATCGAGCCGACCCAGCGCCCGAGAGCCGCGAAGTCCCGGTACTTCACCCGGACCCCGGCGGCCGCGACATGGAACAGCTGCGTGACGTCCGAGTCCTTGATGTACCGGCGGATCGAGGAGACCGAGATCTGATCGGAGGACCACCAGGTGGCGGCGCCGGACGCCTGCTCGGCGGCCGCCTCCTCACGGACCCGCGCGTGCAGGGCGGTGACCTCGGCGAGCGCCTGGGGTCGGGATCGCGACTCGCGCCGGATCTCGAGGCGGACGGTGCCCCGCTCGGCGGGGTGGAAGTGCTGGGCGAGACCGGCGACGGTGATGGTGACCATGGCCCCATGGTGCCGTACGCACCCCGTCAGCTCCGAGCGGCGAGCATCTCCCGGATGCGGTCGGCGAGGGCCCGCTCCGTCGTCAGGTTGCTGACCAGCTGGGCTCGGTGCCCCCCGCAGGCGCCTGGGAGGGGATCTCCGGTGCTCGGGTCGACCCGGCCCAGCAGTGCCCGCTCCCCCTGGGCGATCGAGGCCTCGAGCAGGGCGAGCCGCCGCTCGAGCCGCTCGATCTCGAAGCTCTCGGGCGTGATGTCGGACTCGCGGAAGTGGCCGGCTGTGGAAGTGGGGACGCTCATCGATGATCCGTTCCGTCGGGGGCGCCCAGGAGCGGCGCCATCACCAGGAAGACACCGGAGAACGGCGATCATGACGCGAAGGCGCGAAATGCACTGAGACGTGGCGCGCCACCGGCGGTCAGGAGCGGAAGACGGCCAGGTTCTCGTTCTCCACGATGGCGAGGGTGCGGACGAGGCGGGTGTAGCGCTCGACGAGCTCGCCCTCCCCCGCGCCCTGCCCCAGCAGGGCCGAGATGCTCTCGGCGGGGAAGAGGGAGACGATCTCCATCGCGACGGCCCGAGCGTGCTCGGAGGAGAGAGTGCGCGCGTACTCCAGAGCGCGGGTCAGCTGCGGCCTCTCCTCCCCCTCCGGACTCGCCGACGGCGCCGTCGTGGCGGCATGGCCGAGGACCGCCACGAAGACGCGGGCGATCTCGTCGACCCGGAGTGCGCGGACCAGGGTCAGCAGACGCGAGGAGACGCGGGAGACGCCGCGCGCGAGGAGCTCTCCGCTGAGGGCGCGCACCTCGATCACGTCGCCGCCGCCGAACTCGCCGGAGACGCGCTTGATGCCAGAGGCGAACAGGCTCGAGCCGGCTCCGATGCTCCGCTCGGCCTCGAGGTTGATCTCGACGCGGCCGCGGCCGGTGGCCACTCCGGAGATCCAGCGCTGCTCCACGGGCGGATGCGCGTGCACGGCGCGGACGAGGGTGCCCGGGCCCGGCCCTCCCAGGGCGCCCAGGATGACCTCGGGGGTGCGCGCCCCGGCGATCCTGGTCGAGACGCCGTTGTGCGCGGCGAGCTCGGCGGCCCGCAGCTTGGAGCGGATGCCCCCTCGGCCGGTACCGCCCTTCTGCACGCCGATGCGGCGCAGCTCCGAGATGCCCAGCTCCTCGAGGTGCACGCCCTCGGCGATGCTGCCGGCGAAGACGCCGGGGACGTCGGTGAGCAGCAGCAGCAGGTCCGCGCCGAGGAGCATCGCCAATCCGCCGGCGACGCCGTCGTTGTCCGAGCCGGCGGAGTCGATCGTGTCGTTGCCGTTGACCACGGGCACGACTCCGGCGTCGAGGGCGTGGCGGATCGCCTCGGCGACGTGTGCCATCTGCCGGGGAGAGGCGAGGTCGGACTCGCCGATGAGGATCTGCGCGACCAGGGCGCCCGAGAGCTCGGCCACCGAGCGGTAGAAGCCCATCAGGACGGTCTGGCCCACCGCTGCCGCCAGGCGGGCGCTGATCGGCTCCTCCTGCGAGCGGGCGAAGAGCGCCCGGCCCGAGGAGACGGCGCCGGAGGAGACCAGCACGACGTCCCAGCCCAGCGCGCGGGCGGCGAAGGCGCTCTCGAGCGCGCTGGCCAGGAGAACGGGATCCGGACCCGACTGCTTGGTGACCGAGCTGGACCCCATCTTGACCACGAGGGTCCTTCTGCGCGGCGCGGCCGGGGCGGTGGCGTCGGAGTCGGCGGGGTCGAGCAGGGCGTCGGACATGGCTCCCATGGTAGAGGCGCGGCAGGAGGCCCTCCCTCGCCGAGACCCGGTGGAGAACGCCCCAGGACGGGGATGTCGGAGGCGGATGCGAGACTGCCCGGGACGCCTGGAACCTCCTCCTCAGTGCGCCTCGCCGGGCGGTCGCGGAAGGGTCCGAGCGGCTCGCCGGTGGATGTCGGTGGCGATTGACATACTCGAACACATGTTCGAACATGGGCAGATGAGCCCCCCTTCATCCCTCGTCTCCGCGGAGACGGCCGAGGCCGCAGAGCCCCTTCTGCGGCAGCTCGCGTCGGTGAAGGAGCTGCAGTCCCGCATCCGGGACATGCAGGCGACCACTCTCGAGACCAGGAGCCTCGCCACCCTGCCGGCCTTCTCCTCCGTGCTCCCGGGCGGCTCGCTCAAGCAGGGTGCCGCCTACTCGGTGGAGGGCTCGATGAGTCTGGCGATGGGGCTGCTCGCCGGCCCGTCCGCCGAGGGCTCGTGGTGCGGCGTGGTGGGCGTCCCGGAGTTCGGGGCCGAGGCCGCGGCCGGCATGGGGATCGACCTCGAGCGCCTGGTGCTCGTGCCCGCACCGGCCGAGCACTGGCTCACCGTCACCGCCGCTCTGGTCGATGTGCTGACCGTCGTGCTCACCCGTCCGCCCGCCTCCGTCTCCTCGGCCGACGTCTCGCGTCTGGGAGCACGACTGCGCCAGCGGGGTGCCGCGCTCGTGATCCTCGGCGAGTGGCCCCAGGCCGAGGCGCGGCTCAGCATCCGCAGCAGCCGCTGGGAGGGGCTCGGCGACGGCCACGGCTACCTGCGCTCCCGGGAGGCGATGGTCGATGTGGTCGGCCGGGCCGGCACCCGGGTGCGCACGGTGCGGATGAGCATGCCCGGCGTCGAGAGCGCCTTCGGCTCCCGGGTCGAGCACGGCCGCCTGCACGAGCGGGCGGTCTGAGATGGCGAGCGCACCCGAGCTGCGGCGGACGATCCTCGTCTGGTGCCCCGACTGGCCCCTCCTCGCGGCCGCCGCCGACGCCGGCCTCGGCGACGAGCACCCCCTGGCCCTCACTGAGAAGAGCCTGGTCTTCGCCTCCTCCCCCGCTGCCCGGGCGGAGGGGGTCCGGCGGGGCATGCGCGTGCGCGAGGCGCAGTCCCGTTGCACGGGTCTCGCCGTCCTCCCGTACGACCCGGTGCTCGACCACCGGGCGTTCGAGCCGCTCATCCAGGCGCTCGAGGAGATCACCCCGGGCGTCCAGCTGATCCGGCCCGGTCTGTGCGCGATCCGTGCCCGCGGTCCGCGCCGCTACTACGGGAGCGAGCAGAGCGCGGCCGAGGCGATCCTGCAGCGGCTGGCCGAGCTGGGTCTTCCCGACGCCCGCATCGGGATCGCCGACGGGCTCTTCGCCTCCGAGCTCGCCGCGAAGCACTCCGGCCGCCCCGTCGCCGTCGTGCCCCCAGGAGCAGCGGCAGACTTCCTCGCCCCGCTCCCGCTCGACGCCCTCGAGACCGAGTCCGTCGCAGCCCCTGCCCGTGCTCCCCGCCGGGGGGACGACCTGGTGGCGCTCCTGCGCAGACTCGGCGTCCGCACCCTCGGCGCCTTCGCCGCCCTCCCTCGCGAGGACGTCGCCGCCCGGTTCGGACCGGAGGGCGCCCACGCGCACCTCCTCGCCGCCGGTGCGGAGTCGGAGACGGTGGTGCCCCGGCTCCCGCCGGAGCGCCTCGACCGGGCGATGGAGTTCGAGCCCCCTCTGGACCGCATCGACCAGGCCGCCTTCGCCTTCCGCGTCCCCGCGGAGGAGTTCGTCGCCGGGCTCACCCGCGCACAGCTGGTCGCGACCGCTATCCGCATCGAGGTCGTCAGCGAGCGCGGTGAGGTCTCCTCCAGGAGCTGGCTGCACCCGAGATGGTTCACCCCGGGCGACGTGCTCGACCGGGTCCGCTGGCAGCTGCAGGGCAGCGGGGAGATCGACACCGGTCTCGGAGCGCCGATCTCGCGGCTGTGCGTCGAGCCCGAGGCGGTCGACGCGATCGGCAACCACGAGCAGGGTCTCTGGGGCACCGCTCCGGAGGAGCGCGTCCACCACGGGCTGAGCCGCGTGCAGAGCATGCTCGGGCACGAGGCCGTGATGACCGCGTCGATCGGAGGGGGTCGATCCCTCCGCGACCGCCAGCACCTGATCCCCTGGGGCGACCGGGAGCCGGGCGACGCACGGCCGAGGACCCTGCCCTGGCCCGGCTCCCTGCCGCCGCCCCTCCCGCCGACGGTCTTCGCGGAGCCCGCGGCCGTGCTGGTCCGCGGACCGAGGGGCGAACCCGTCGCCGTCGACGAGCGCGGCGCCCTCAGCTCCGTGCCCGCCTACTTCACCCCCGGGACCTCTCAGGCACGCCTGGAGCCCCTCGCCGGATGGGCGGGTCCCTGGCCGATCGACGAGCGCTGGTGGGATCCGAGCACCGCCGTCCGCTACGACCGCTTCCAGGTGGTCGACGCCGCCGGTGTCGCCTGGCTGCTGCTCTGCCTCGACGGGGTCTGGGCCGCAGAGGCCCGCTACGACTGAACCGGAGCATCCCTCCACCACCGCGAACGAGCACCGAAGGAGCCCCGATGGGCTGGAACAACCCGCCGATCCCCTGGTCGGAGTTCGAGCGCCGCCTCTCCAGCGGCAAGCGCGCCGACGGCACGGTCGTCCAGGGCGACGGCGGCGACAGTCCGGCCTGGTCGCACAAGCGCCCCGCCTACGTGGCAGGGGACGACGTCCGGCCGCCGGCTCATCCGGTGCCCTACGCCGAGCTGCACGCCCACTCCCACTTCAGCTTCCTCGACGGGGCGAGCAAGCCGGAGCAGCTGGTCGAGGAGGCGGTCCGGCTCGGCATCGACACCCTCGCGCTCACCGACCACGACGGCCTCTACGGCATCGTGAGGATGGCCGAGGCCGCGCAGGGGCACGCCGTCCGCACGGCCTTCGGAGCCGAGCTCTCCATCGGGCTCACCTCGCCTCAGAACGGGGTCGCCGATCCGGAGGGGACCCACCTGCTCGTCCTCGCGCGCCGCGAGGAGGGCTACCACCGCCTCGCCCGTGCGATCACCACCGCCCAGCTCGCCGGAGCCGAGAAGGGCAAGCCGAGCTACGACCTCGAGGAGCTCGCGCGCGCCGCCGACGGCCACTGGATCGTGCTGACGGGCTGCCGCAAGGGAGCGGTCCGTCAAGCCCTCGCCGCCGCAGGAGTGGCCGCGGCCGAGCAGGAGGTCCGCGAGCTCGTCCGGCTCTTCGGTCCCGCCAACGTCCTCGTGGAGCTGTACGACCACGGGGATCCCCTCGCCTCGCGCGCCAACGACCAGCTGGCGGCGATCGCCGAGAAGCTCCGGCTGCGGACGGTCGCCACCGGGAACGTGCACTACGCCCGGCCGGAGGAGCGCCCCCTCCAGACGGCCCTCGCCGCGGTCAGAGCACGCCGGAGCCTCGACGAGATGGACGGCTGGCTCCCCGCAGCGGGCGGCGCCCACCTGCGCTCCGGCGCCGAGATGGCCGAGCGCTTCGGCCGCTACCCCGGCTCCGTGGAGAACACGGTGCGCGTCGCCGACGAGATCGCCTTCGAGCTCGGCCGAGTCCGGCCCCGGCTGCCGCGCCAGGAGGTCCCCGAGGGGCACACCTCGATGAGCTGGCTGCGCGAGCTCGTGCGCGAGGCCGTGCCGGCCAAGTACCCCCGCGCCGACGCCGACGTCCTCGCGCGCCTCGAGAAGGAGCTCGCGGTGATCGAGCAGAAGGACTTCCCGGGCTACTTCCTGATCGTCCACGACATCGTCCACTACGCCAAGCGGAACGGCATCCTCTGCCAGGGACGCGGCTCGGCCGCCAACTCGGCGGTCTGCTACGTCCTGGGCATCACGGCGGTCGACTCGATCTTCTACGACCTGCCGTTCGAGCGGTTCCTCTCCAGCATCCGCGACGAGGAGCCCGACATCGACGTCGACTTCGACTCGGAGCGACGCGAGGAGGTGATCCAGTACGTCTACCGGAAGTACGGACGTCTGAACGCGGCCCAGGTCGCCAACGTCATCACCTACCGGCCCAAGTTCGCCGTGCGCGACATGGCCAAGGCCCTCGGATACAGCGCCGGGCAGCAGGACGGCTGGTCGAAGCAGGTCGAGCGGTGGGGGTCCGTCACCGAGAGCACCGACCACGACATCCCCGAGGACGTGGTCGCCCTGACCACCCGGGTGCTGGGCACGCCCCGGCACCTGGGCATCCACTCCGGCGGCATGGTGCTGACCGACCGGCCCGTGGGCGAGGTCTGCCCGATCGAGCCCGCTCGGATGGAGGACCGCACCGTCCTGCAGTGGGACAAGGACGACTGCGCCTGGATGGGCCTGGTCAAGTTCGACCTCCTCGGGCTCGGGATGCTCGCCGCCCTGCAGTACACGTTCGACCTCGTCGCCGAGCACGTCGGCGAGAAGTGGGACCTCTCCACCCTCCCCCGGGAGGAGAAGGGCGTCTACGACCAGCTCTGCCGCGCCGATTCCATCGGGGTGTTCCAGGTCGAGAGCAGGGCGCAGATGGGCACCCTCCCCCGGCTGCAGCCTCGCCGCTTCTACGATCTGGTGATCGAGGTAGCGCTCATCCGCCCCGGCCCCATCCAGGGCGGTGCGGTCCATCCCTACATCCGCCGCAAGCTCGGCGAGGAGCCGGTGACGTACCAGCACCCCCTCCTCGTGACGCCGCTCAAGCGCACCCTCGGCGTGCCGCTCTTCCAGGAGCAGCTCATGCAGGTGGCCGTGGCCGTCGGCGACTGCAACGCGGAGGACGCCGACCTGCTGCGCCGGGCGATGGGGTCCAAGCGCGGGACCGAGAAGATCGAGACCCTCCGCGAGCGGCTCTACCAGGGGATGGCCCGCAACGGCATCACGGGCGAGGTCGCGGACGACATCTACCTCCGGATCCAGGCCTTCGCGAACTTCGGCTTCGCCGAGAGCCATGCGATCAGCTTCGCCCTGCTGGTCTACGCGAGCGCCTGGCTCCGCCTGCACTACCCCGCCGCGTTCACCGCCGCGCTGCTGAGGGCGCAGCCCATGGGCTTCTACGCCCCGCACACCCTGGTCGCCGATGCCCGGCGTCACGGAGTGGAGGTCGTCTCGCCCGACGTCAACCGCTCCCTGGCGCCTCCCGGGCTCGAGGCGAAGGAGGATGCCCCCGCACGCCGGAGGAGCGGCGCCGCCTACGGGAGCGACGACTGCCTCCGCGCCGATCAGCCGCCCACGGGACTGTTCGACCGCACCGAGCACTTCCACACGGACGACCACAGGCGCGACAGCGGCTTCGTGATCCGGCTCGGGCTGGCAGGGGTGAAGGGCATCGGCACCGCGCTCGCCGAGCACATCGTCGCCGAGCGCGAACGCGGCGGACCCTACGCGAGCATGGCCGACCTCTCGCGTCGGGTCGGCACGACCGCGGCTCAGCTGGAGGCCCTCGGCGCCGCGGGCGCCTTCGACTCGCTCGGTCTGCAGCGTCGGCAGGCGCTCTGGGAGGCCGGCACCGCCGCAGGCGACCGCGAGGAGTTCCTCGCCGGCTCCACGGTCGTCGTGCAGCCCCCGCTCCTGCCGATGCTCTCCCCTCAGGAGCGCGTGGTCTTCGACTTCTGGGCCACCGGCATCTCGCCCGACGACCATCCGCTGCGCCACCTCCGCGAGGGGCTCGCTCGCCGCGGCGCCCGCTCCTCGGCCGATCTTCCCGGCATCCCCTCGGGGACCCGGATCGAGGTCGGTGGGGTCGTGATCCACCGCCAACGTCCCTCCACAGCCGGTGGAGTGACCTTCCTCAACCTCGAGGACGAGCACGGGATCCTCAACGTGATCTGCTCCGTCGGAGTATGGAACCGCTACCGCCGCGTGGCCCGCGAGGCACCCGCCCTGCTGGTCAGGGGGATCCTCGAGCGCTCCGACGAGGGGGTGACGAACCTCCTCGCCGACAGGTTCGAGACCCTCACGGTCGGCGCTCGCACCACTTCCCGCAACTTCCGATGACCCCTCAGCGGCACCGCCCGCTCGCCCACGAGAAAGCGACACCATGACCACTCTCGACCACGCCGCTCCCGCTCCGCACCTCGATGCGCCGCTCCTGAACGACCGCGAGCTGCGCGAGCGCGTCTCCTCGCTGATCGGACCGGCCTACCGCCGGGCCCTGTGGCCGATCTTCCTCGACCGCGACGGCGTGCAGCTGCCGATCCTCTACCCGGTGGACGGGCTCCCCGTGCACCCCGACGAGGAGAAGACCGAGCGGATCGTCGCCACCCTCGCCAAGGCCGTCGCGCACCAGGACGTGGGCTCGCTCGCCTTCGCCCTGGAACGTCCCGGGCGCGCCTTCCTCGGCGAGACCGACCGGGTCCTCGCCCGTCACCTGGCGGCGGCGTGCCACAAGCGGGCCATCCCCCTCCGCGCGCTCCTGCTCGTCCACGACGAGGGAGTGCGGGTCGTGACCGCGACGGAGTACGCCGCGGTCACGCTCTGAGCGCTCGGGCCCGAGGCGGCCGTTCAGGACAGCGGCGGTCGGCCACCTGAACAGCCGGCCGCCACGGAGCTCAGGCGCTCAGCGTCACCAGCAGCGAGGAACCGCCGAGATCCACCTCGGTGTCCCCGGGCTGCACCGCGTACTCCCCGACGCCGAGCAGCGTCTCCGCCACCTCCGGGAGGGCGATGCGGGCGGCGGACTCGCCGACGTTGATCGCGACGGTCACCCGACCGCGGCCGAGAGTCAGCCAGCGGGCCTCCTCGTCGAACTCCACGCGGAGCGACCCGAAGCGCGGGTCCGTCAGCTCGGGGTAGCGGCGGCGGATCGCCGCCAGCTCGCGGTACACCTCGAGGGTGCGGGCGTGACGCCCCTCCCCGACCTCGGACCAGTCGAGCCGCGAGCGCAGGAACGTCTCCGGGTCCTGCGGGTCGGGCACGACCTCCGGGTCCCAGCCCATCTTCGCGAACTCCTCGATGCGGCCCTTCGCCGTCGCCTCGCCCAGATCCTTCTCCGGGTGCGAGGTGAAGAACTGCCACGGGGTCGACGCCGCCCACTCCTCGCCCATGAACAGCATGGGAGTGAAAGGGCCCAGCAGCGTCAGAGCAGCGGCGATCGCGAGACGGCCCTCGTCGAGGGACGCCGTCAGACGGTCGCCGACCGCCCGGTTGCCGATCTGGTCGTGGTTCTGGCTGCAGACCACCAGGCGCCAGGTCGGCATGTGCTCGGTGTCCACCGGACGGCCGTGGTGACGGCCGCGGAACGTCGAGAGGGTGCCGTCGTGGAAGAAGCCCCGGGTCAGCACCTTCGCGAGGGCGCCGAGCGGCGCGAAGTCCTCGTAGTAGCCCGTGGTCTCCCCGGTCAGCGCGACGTGGACCGCGTGGTGGAAGTCGTCGCTCCACTGCGCGTCGAGCCCGTAGCCGTGCGCCTCCCGCGGAGTGATCAGCGTCGGGTCGTTGAGGTCGGACTCGGCGATCAGCGTCAGAGGGCGCCCGACGTGGGCCGACAGCACGGCCACCTCGCTCGCCATCTCCTCGAGCACGTGCACGGCCCGCTCGTCCGAGAGGGCGTGCACCGCGTCCAGGCGCAGGGCGTCGACGCGGTAGTCGCGCAGCCACATCAGAGCGTTGTCGATGATGTACCCGCGGACGGTGTCCGAACCCTCGCCGTCCAGGTTGATCGAGCTGCCCCAGGTGTTGGCCTTCTCGTTCTTGAGGTAGGGGCCGAACTCCGGCAGGTAGTTGCCGCTCGGGCCGAGGTGGTTGTAGACGACGTCCTGGACCACGCCGAGGCCGGCGCGGTGGGCGGCGTCCACGAAGCGCTGGTACGCCTCGGGTCCGCCGTACGGCTCGTGCACGGCGTACCAGAGGACGCCGTCGTAGCCCCAGTTGTGCGTTCCGTTCACCGCGTTGACCGGCAGCAGCTCGACGAAGTCCACGCCGATCGAGCGCAGGTGCTCGAAGCGCTCCGCCGCCGCGTCCAGGGTGCCCTCGGGTGTGAACGTGCCGAGGTGCAGCTCGTAGATGACGGCGCCGGCGAGCTCGCGCCCGGTCCAGGCGGAGTCGCCCCACTCGTGCGCCGAGGGGTCGAACGTGCGCGAGAGCTCGTGCACGCCCTTCGGCTGGCGGCGCGAGCGGGGGTCCGGCAGCGGACCACTGCCGTCCACCCGGTACCCGTAGTCGACCTCGCCGGTGGCCGGGGCCGACGCGGGCGCCCGCCACCATCCGTCGTCTCCGTGGCGGGTCATCGTCAGCGACGAGTCGTCGCCGAGAAGGAGCTCGACCGTCGAGGCCTCGGGGGCCCAGACGTCGAACCGCTCGGGCCCGGTCGTCGGGAGTGCGTAGCGGTAGGGAGTCGTGCTGATCACTGCTGTCTCCAGGAGGGGTCGGATCGGTCTGCGGTGCGGTGCGGAACCGGTCAGGAGACCGGGGCGAGCAGTGCCACGGGGTAGTCGGCGAGGATCTCGGCGACCGGAGTCACTCCTCCCGCGAAGGTGCGGCCGGTGAGGACGTCCTCCATCGGGTGCCCGGGCAGGACCACGACCGTGCCGTTCCACCCGCCCGAAGCGGCGAGGCCCTCGGGGAGCCTGGTCGCGACGGTCAGCGCGCCGCCACGGTCGAAAGCGATCGCGTGCTCGGCGGCGGGCCCGATCGCGGGGACGGCGGCGTAGCGGGTGAACAGCTCGGGGCGGTCGCGGCGGAGCCGGAGGGCGCGTGAGGTGACGAGGAGCTTCGCGGCTCCCTCGGCGTCGATCGCGGGCTTCCAGCCGCCGTCGATCCGCTCCAGCAGCGCTCGACGCTGCCCGAAGTCGACCTCGCGGCGGTTGTCCGGGTCGACGAGGGAGGTCTCCCAGAGCTCGCTGCCCTGGTAGACGTCCGGGATGCCCGGGGCGGTGATCTGCACGAGCTTCGCGGCGAGGCCGTTCGACCAGCCGGCGGCCGACACCCGCTCGACGGTCTGCTCGACCAGCCGGCGGACGGCGGGCTCCTCGAACGCCGCGTCGATCGCCGTGTGCATCCGCTTCTCGAACTGCTCGTCAGGAGCGGTCCAGTGCGTCGAGTCGTCGGCCTCGCGCGACGCCTTCTCGGCGTAGGCGTGCAGGCGCTCGCGGCTCGCGGGCCAGGTCCCCACGACGGCCTCCCAGAGCAGGTGCTCGATCGGGCCGTCGCCGAAGCCGACGAGGGCGTGGAGCTCGCGGAGCGTCGCCGCCCACGCCTCCGGGTCCTCGGCCAGTGCGGTGATGCGGGCACGGGTGTCCTCGCCGCGCTTCGTGTCGTGGGTCGAGAGCGTGGTGAGCGAGGCGGGGAACGAGGCCTGGCGCACGGCCTGGCGGCGGTGGAACTCGACCAGGTCGATCGCGAACTCGTCCGGGTCCGCTCCGACCTCGTTCAGCGAGGTGAGGCGGCTGAAGCGGTAGAACGCCGTGTCCTCGACGCCCTTCGCCATCACCATGCCGGAGGTCTGCTGGAAGCGCACGGACACCGGAGTGCCGGTCTCGCCGAGCGCCGCGGCGACCTCGTCGATGGTCGCGCGGATCTCGGGACGGCGGCGCACGGCGTCGACGCGGGCGTGCTCGAGGTGCTCCGCTCCGTAGGGGAGGTAGCTGCGGTAGACCGGGTAGGTCGCCAGGAGCTCCGCCAGCGCGTCGTCCGCTCCCTCGATGCCGGGGATCAGGCGGGCCAGCCGCAGGACCTCGGAGCGGAGGATCCCGTCCGCGATGCCGCGCTTGGTGTCGTGGATGAGGTCGGCCCACTGCAGCGGGGCGCCCTTCCCCGTGAGCTCGGCGTCGAGGCCCTCCAGCACGGGGCGGGCGTCGGGGTCGACCAGGATGCGGTCGACGTCGGCCAGGGCGTCGTAGCCCGTGGTGCCGACGGTCGCCCAGTGCGGCGGGAGCTTCTCGTCGCCCTCGAGGATCTTCTCGACCCAGATCGGCGCGCCGCCGATCGCGCGGGCCAGGTCGTCGAGGTATCCGCCCGGGTCGGCCAGGCCGTCCGGGTGGTCGACGCGCAGGCCGTCTGCGAGCCCCTCGGTGAACCAGCGGACGATCTCGGCGTGCGAGGCGTCGAACACCTCGGGCCGCTCGACCGTGATGGCGGCGAGAGTGTTCACCGCGAAGAAGCGGCGGTAGTTCAGCTCGGCGTCGGCGCGGCGCCAGTTCACGAGCTCGTAGCTCTGGCGCTCGTGCACCGTGCGGCCGGAGTCGCCGGGCTCGGCGGTGCCGGGCGCGATAGGCAGGCGGTTCTCGTAGTAGTGCAGCTCGTCGCCGACGACCTCGAGCGCGTCGAGCTCGCTGTCGCTGTCTCCCTCGCTCGCACCGTCGCCGAGGATCGGCACGCGCAGCTTCCCGCCCCCCGCCTCCCAGTCGATGTCGAAGGCGGTGGCGTAGCGGGAGGACTTCCCGTTCCTCAGCAGGTCCCACCACCACGAGTTCTCGCTCGGGGTCGCGACGCCCATGTGGTTGGGGACGATGTCGATGAGGACGCCGAGGCCCTCCGCCCGCGCCGCGGCCGAGGCGTTCGCCAGGCCGGCCGCGCCACCGCGATCGGGATCGACCTCGGTGTGGTCCACCACGTCGTAGCCGTGGTCCGAGCCGGGCTCGGCCTTCAGCAGCGGCGAGAAGTACAGCCAGTCCGCTCCGAGCGCGCGCACGTAGTCGGCGACGCGGGCGGCGTCGTCGAGGTCGAACGCCGACCGGATCTGGAGGCGGTAGGTGGAGGCGGGCAGACGCACGTCAGGCTCCTGTCGAGGGTGCGGTCGCGGAGTCGGTCGACTCGGCGTGGGGGCTGGTGGGTCCCGTCGAGGAGACGATCGGGATGGCCGAGGTGGCCGCCAGGGACGCGAGCGAGGCGGCGACCGAGTGGTCGACCTCGGGCTCGGGGGTGCTGTGCTCCTGGAGGATGACGAGCGACTTCGCCTGGACGGTGAGCATCGCCCCCGCCGGACGCGGGATCGAGTCCGCCTCGGCGCCGGCGGTGTCGACGAGGACGCTCCACTCGAGCGCGTACTCGTCGCTCGGGATCGCGAACTCGACGTCGACGTCGTCGGCGTTGAAGTACAGGAGGAAGCTGTCGTCGGTGACGGGGCGCCCGCGCTGGTCGCGCTCGCGGATCCCGTTGCCGTTGAGGTAGATGCCCACCGATCGGCCGAGACCGGAGTCCCAGTCGGACGGGGACATCTCGGTGCCGGCGGCGGTGAACCAGACGATGTCGGGCAGGGGCTCGCCGTCGCCGCGCAGGACGGGGCGGCCGTCGAAGAAGCGCATGCGGCGGAAGGTCGGGTGCTCGGCGCGCAGGCGGATGAGCGCCGCGGTGAACTCGAGCAGCGGCCGGTCGGCGTGCGCCCAGTCGATCCAGGTCAGCTCGCTGTCCTGGGCGTAGGTGTTGTTGTTGCCGTTCTGGGTCCGGCCCAGCTCGTCGCCGTGGAGGATCATCGGAACGCCCTGGGAGATCAGCATCGTCGCGAGGAAGTTCCGCTGCTGGCGCGCCCGGAGCGCGAGCACCCGCGGGTCGTCCGTGGGCCCCTCCACGCCGTGGTTCCAGGAGCGGTTGTGCGACTCGCCGTCGTTGCCGTCCTCGCCGTTGGCGTCGTTGTGCTTCTCGTTGTACGAGACCAGGTCCCGGAGGGTGAAGCCGTCGTGCGCCGTGACGAAGTTGATCGAGGCGACCGGGTAGCGGCCCGAGTGCGCGTAGAGGTCGGCCGAGCCGGTGAGGCGCGAGGCGAACTCCCCCAGCGTCGACGGCTCGCCGCGCCAGAAGTCGCGGACCGTGTCGCGGTACTTGCCGTTCCACTCCGTCCACTGGGGCGGGAAGTTGCCCACCTGGTAGCCGCCGGGCCCGACGTCCCACGGCTCGGCGATCAGCTTCACCTGCGAGACCACCGGGTCCTGCTGGACGAGCTCGAAGAAGGTGGAGAGCCGGTCGACGTCGTAGAACTCGCGTGCCAGCGCCGAGGCGAGATCGAAGCGGAAGCCGTCGACGCGCATCTCCGTCACCCAGTAGCGCAGCGAGTCCATGATGAGCTGGAGCGAGTGCGGGTGGCGCACGTTCAGGGTGTTCCCGGTGCCGGTGTAGTCCATGTAGTAGCGCTTGTCGTCGTCGACGAGGCGGTAGTAGGCCTCGTTGTCGATGCCGCGGAACGACAGGGTGGGGCCGAGGTGGTTGCCCTCCGCCGTGTGGTTGTAGACCACGTCGAGGATGACCTCGATGCCGGCCGCGTGGAGCGCCTTCACCATGCTCTTGAACTCCTGGACCTGCTGGCCCTGGTCGCCCGTGGAGGAGTAGGTGTTCTGCGGTGCGAAGAAGCCGATCGTGTTGTAGCCCCAGTAGTTCGAGAGGCCCTTGTCCATCAGCGTGGAGTCGTTCACGAACTGGTGCACGGGCATGAGCTCGATCGCCGAGACGCCCAGGTGCTTGAGGTGGTCGATCACCGCGGGGTGGGCGACTCCGGCGTAGGTGCCGCGGAGCTCCTCCGGCACGTCGGGGTGCGTCTTGGTGAGCCCCTTCACGTGCGCCTCGTAGATCACGGTGCTGTCGTAGGAGGTGCGCGGGCGGCGGTCACCGGCCCAGTCGAAGAAGGGGTTGATGACGACGCCCATCATCATGTGCGGCGCCGAGTCCTCGTCGTTCGTCGAGTCCGGGTCGCCGAAGGTGTACGAGAAGAGGGACTGGTCCCAGTCGATCTCCCCCGAGATCGCCTTCGCGTAGGGGTCCAGCAGCAGCTTGTTCGGGTTGCAGCGGTGGCCGGCATCGGGGTCGTACGGTCCGTGGATGCGGAAGCCGTAGCGCTGGCCCGGCTGGACCTGCGGGAGGTAGCAGTGCCAGACGTAGGCGTCCGACTCCTGGATCTCGACGCGCGTCTCGGTGCCGTCCTCCTCGAAGAGGCACAGCTCGACGCGCTCGGCGATCTCGCTGAACAGGGCGAAGTTCGTGCCGCTTCCGTCGAACGTCGCGCCCAACGGGTAGGCGGTTCCGGGCCAGGTCTCCACGAGACTCCTCAGGGGATTGTTCTCGGGCAGTCCGGGAGACGCCGATGTGCGGTCTGCGGATGCCCGACGTCGGGGGTGATGGTCCGTCACTTCCGCGACGGACCGACTGCTCAGCTTAGCGAGCGTGTCTCGAGCATTCCCCTGACGGTCAGCGCTCATCGCGCGGTCCTCCTCCGGTGGTCACGACCGGCGGCCGGAACCGCCGTCCGGTTCGTCCTGCGGGCGCGTGAGCGGGCAGGTCGTTCCGGTGGGTCACGCTCGAACAGTACGGTCGCGCCCGGTCCGCCGGGGAGGGCTGGCGCCGCGCCGGGTGCATCGGCTAGAACGCGCCGGAGGGACTGTCCGGCGCACGCGGAGGGGCCGGCCGGGCTGGGCGGGAGCAGCGATCGGCTCCGTCGTCGAGAGCGCGGCGCCACGTACCGGGGCGCCTCACCGCGATCAGTGCGAGCCGAGCCTGCGCCGCAGGAGGTCGATCCGCGCCTGCAGCTGGGTCACGCTCGCCTGCGCCACCGCGGGTCCGCCGCAGAGCCGGCGCAGCTCGGTGTGCACCTGGCCGTGCGACTCGCCCGTCCCCCGTGCCCACAGGCCGACCAGGGAGTTGAGCAGGCTGCGCTGCTCCTTGAGCGTGCGGTAGAGCGGCGCCGGGATCTCGCTCGCCGGCTCAGCCGGGGCCGCCGCGCCCGCGCGGCTGCCGGCGCGCTTGGCCTGCCGCTGCTGCCGGTGCTGGAGCAGCTCCCGCACCTGGTCGGGCTCGAGGAGCCCCGGCAGGCCGATGAAGTCGAGCTCCTCCTCGCTCTCGACCTCGACCTCCATCCCGAACTCGGCGCCCTCGTAGACGACGCGGTCGAAGGTGGCGGCCGAGCCGATCGACTCGAAGCGGCCCTCCTCCAGGAGATCGGAGGACGCCTTGTCGCTGCGCTCGGCGTCGGCCATCAGGTCGGCCTCGGGGTACTCCTCGTCGTCGGAGGTCCTGCGGTCGAGGGCGTGATCGCGCTGCAGCTCCATCGAGCCCGCCAGCGCGAGCAGGCCGGGCACGTTCGGGAGGAACACCGAGGCGGTCTCGCCGCGGCGCCGCGCGCGCACGAAGCGGCCGATCGCCTGGGCGAAGAACAGAGGAGTCGACGCCGATGTCGCGTAGACGCCGACGGCGAGCCTCGGCACGTCGACGCCCTCGGAGACCATGCGGACCGCGACCATCCAGCGACCGGTGTCCTTCGCGAATTCCTCGATCCGGTCGCTCGCCTCCTTCTCGTCGGAGAGCACGACGGTGACGGTCTCGCCGCTGATCTCGCGGAGCATCGCGGCGTAGGCGCGCGCGGTGTAGTGGTCGGTCGCGATGACCAGGCCGCCGGCGTCGGGCACGGCGCGCCGCACCTCGGTGAGGCGGGTGTTGGCGGCGCGGAGGACCGAGGGGATCCAGTCGCCCTTCGGGTCCAGCGCGGTCCGCCAGGCCTGCGAGGTGATGTCCTTGGTGTTGCCCTCGCCGAGCCGCGCCTCCATCTCGTCGCCGGCCTTCGACTTCCAGCGCATCTGCCCGGCGTAGACCATGAACAGCACCGGCCGGACGACGCCGTCCGCGAGCGCGCGGCCGTAGCCGTAGGCGTAGTCGGTGAGCGAGGTGCGGATGCCCTCCTCGTCCGGCAGGTAGCTGACGAACGGGATCGCCGCCGTGTCCGAGCGGAACGGCGTCCCGGTCAGCGAGAGCCGGCGGACCGCGGGCTCGAAGGCCTCGCGCACCGCGTCGCCCCAGCTGAGGGCGTCGCCGGCGTGGTGCACCTCGTCGAGGATGACGAGGGTGCGGCCGGACAGGGTGAGCTCGCGGTGGAGCTCGGCGCGGACGGCGACCTGCGCGTAGGTGACGGCGACGCCGTGGTAGTGGCGGGCGTGGCGGCCCATGCGGTTGGTGAAGGTCGGGTCCAGGCGGATGCCGACGCGGTGCGCGGCCTCGGCCCACTGGCGCTTGAGGTGCTCCGTCGGCGCGACCACGGTGATCCGGTCGACCGTGCGGTTGTGCAGCAGCTCGGCGGCCAGCCGCAGCGCGAAGGTGGTCTTGCCCGCGCCCGGGGTCGCGGCGGCCAGGAAGTCGCGCGGCTCGTGCTGGAAGTAGGCCTCGAGCGCCTCCGCCTGCCAGGCGCGGAGCTTGTTCGCGGTACCCCACGGCGCCCTGCCCGGGAACGACGGGGACAGGTGCTCAGCGGCGGAGGTGCCGACCTGATGACCGAAGCTCGAGGGACTGTTCACGTGGACCGAATCTAGCCGACGCCTCCGACAGCGGCTCGGTCTCCGCGGCCCGCCGGGAGGCGCACGGCGTGTCGCGCCGTGCCACCGGCGGCCGGGTGCGGAGCATGATGGAGGGATGGTCGAGCAGCGTCATCCGTGGTCCCGCTACGTCGCCCTGGGCGACTCCTTCACCGAGGGGATCGGCGATCCCGAGCCCGGCAGCCCCGGCGGGCACCGCGGCTGGGCGGACCGCGTGGCGGAGGTCCTGGGCAGCCAGAACGAGGACTTCGCCTACGCCAACCTGGCGGTCCGCGGCCGCCTCCTGCAGCAGATCGTCGACGAGCAGGTCGAGCCCGCCCTGGAGCTGCGCCCCGACCTCATCACCATCTCCGCGGGCGGGAACGACGTCATCCGCCCGGGGACCGACCCCGATGACATCGCGTCCCGCTTCGAGTCGGGCCTCGCCCGGCTCCGCTCCGACGGGGCGACCGTCGTCCTCTTCACCGGAGTGGATGTGGGCTTCTCCCCCGTGTTCGGGCGGATCCGCGGGAAGGTCGCGATCTACAACGAGAACCTGCGGGCGCTGGCCAAGCGGTACGACTGCATCGTCGCCGACCAGTGGTCCCTCCAGGAGATCCAGGACGTGCGGATGTGGGCGCCGGACCGCCTGCACCTCAACCCGCACGGCCACCACGAGGTCGCGCGCATGGTCCTCGAGTCGCTGAACGTCGAGAACGACCTGCGCCCCCTCGCCCCGGAGCCGCTGCACGCCCGCACGTGGCGTGCCGCCCGCACGGAGGACATCCAGTGGGCGCGGGAGTACCTCGTGCCCTGGGTGCTGCGCCGAGTCCGCCACCAGTCCTCCGGCGACTTCATCACCGCCAAGCGGCCCTCCGCCGAGCGCTGGAGCATCGATCCCGCGGCCTCGGAGCCGGGCTCGGTCGTGCCGGGCAACGCGACGCCGGAGGAGGTCGCCGAGGACATCGCGACCGCGGGCGTGCGGATCATCGGCGATAGGGCCGCGGATCCCCTGGCCTGATCCGCTCCCGGGAGGCGGCGGCTCGCCCCGCGCTCAGCCGAACAGCTCGGCCGGGTGGCCGAGGCGCCAGGCGAAGCCCGGGTCCTCGATCGACCCGTCGGCGACGAGGGGAAGCTCGTACGGGGTGCCGTTGACGTCGACGGTCGCGGTCCCCACGCGCTCGCCGTCGGCGACGGTCTCGAGCGGATCGAGGGCGACCGTGGTCGTCGTCGAGACCGCGCCCCACACCAGCACGGACCGCGCCTCCGCGGTCTCGGCCGTCGCCGTCTCCCCCCAGGCGCTCGTGAGGGTGCCGTACTCCTGCCCCTCGACGGTCAGCGGGACGGTCCGGAAGCCCGCCTCGACGGTCGGAACGAGGGTCAGCACGTCCGCGGCGAGCTGCGGGTGCGTGCGCGCGCCCACCACCACGCCGACCAGGGTGACCGGCCGGCCCTCGACGGTCGAGTCGAGCGAGAACAGCAGGCACGAGCCCGCCTCGTCGGTCGTCCCCGTCTTGATCCCGTCCACTCCCGAGCGGCCGAGGAGCGAGTTGGTGTTGTCGACCTCGCCGACCCCCGGGATGACCGCGGTCGGCATCGCGACGATCGGAGCGAGCACCGGGTCCGCGATCAGCAGCTCGCCCAGGCGCACCATCTCGGCCGTCGTGCTGACCGTCGCCGGCGAGAGCCCGCTGGTGTCGGCGAGGGAGGTCCGCTCGAGCCCCTGCCCGTCGAGCCAGCCGCGCGCCGCGGCGAGGAAGGCGTCCTCCGAGCCGTACGCCCAGATCGCGAGCGACTTCGCGTAGTTGTTCGCGGACGGGAGCATCATGGCGGTCAGCGCCTCCCGCTCGGTCAGCTGCAGACCCGCGGTGACCGGAGCGTTCGAGCCGTTCTCGGCCAGGGTGTCGTTGTAGTACTGCACGTCCGCGCTCGTGAAGGTGATGGTCTCCCCGTCCGTCCCCGCCGCGATCGGCTTCGCCGCGAGGACGACGAGAGCGGTGACGACCTTGGCGATGCTCCCCGTCGGCACGGTTCCGGTGGAGCCGTAGCGGGCGAGCAGCCCGTCCTCCTCCGTCCCGTCGATGCCCACGGCCGCCACGGCGCCGGAGCCGTAGGCAGGCCAGGCCGGAGCGGGCGCGTCGACGGTGCTCGGGACGGGGTCCACCGCGACGGCGCTCGCCTTCGGCAGCTCCGCGGTCGCCGCGTTGGTCGCGTAGGCACCGCCTCCGCCGACCAGCACGGTCGCGGCGACGAGACCGGCGACGACCGCCCCGCGCCGTCGACGCGGTCGCGGCTCCGGCGCGGCGGGCTCCCCGAACAGGTCGAGGGCATCGTCGGATCGGGTCGGGGAGGTCACCCCGTCATCGTACGGGCGGGCCTCTCACCCGTCCCGGACGCCGCCCCGTCGTCGGGCGCGGCGGGTGACGCGCGGCACCGACCCCGATCCAGCGGCGGGAGCGTCAGCAGCAGGTCACCGCGGGGCCGCCGAGCGCCGGAGCCGGGCGGTCAGCGCCCGCGGGTCAGCGCCCACAGTGCGACGGCGCTCGCCGAGGCCACGTTGAGCGAGTCGACGCCGTGCAGCATCGGGATGGTGACGACGGTGTCCGAGGCGTCCAGCGCCGCGCGGCTGAGCCCGTCCCCCTCGGCGCCCAGGACGATCGCGACGCGCTCGGGGCGAGCCGCCGCGTACTCGTCGAGCGGCACCGCGTCCGGAGCGAGCGCCAGCGCGGCGACCGAGAACCCGGCCTCCTCCAGAGCGCGGCGAGCCGGTGCCCACTCGGGGGTGCGCGTCCACGGCACCTGCAGGACCGTGCCCATGCTCACCCGGACGCTGCGCCGGTACAGGGGGTCCGCGCACCGCGGCGTCACGAGCACCGCGTCCGCGCCCATGCCGGCCGCGGCGCGGAAGACGGCGCCGACGTTGGTGTGGTCGACCAGGTCCTCCAGGATCACGACGAGGCGCGCGCCCTCCAGCAGCTCGGCCATCGGCCGCAGCGGCGGACGGTGCATCGAGGCGAGCGCTCCGCGGTGGAGGTGGAACCCGGTCAGCTCCTCGATCAGCGGATCCGGCGCCACGAAGACCGGCACCTCGGGATGACGCTCGAGCACCCCGGCCGCGTCCGGCAGCCGCTTCTCCTGCACCAGGACCGAGCGGGGACGGTGCCCGGCGTCGAGCGCCCGCTCGATCACCTTGGCCGACTCGGCGATGTACAGACCGCCCTCCGGCTCCAGCACCCGCCGCAGCGCCACGTCGGTGAGGCGGTGGTAGTCGGCGAGGAGCGGGTGGTCGAGGTCGGTGATGTGCACGATCGGCATCCCGGCAATCTAGGGCACGGCGCGGACTAAACTCGTCCAGGGGCCGCTCGAACGGCCCTCGAAGGAGGCGCGGATGGAGTCGAGTCCGACACCGGTCGCCGAGGGCCCCGAGGCGCTCGCGGTCGAGCAGGCCGTCGAACTCCTCAGCGGGCGCCGCATCGCCGCCGTCACCGGCGCGGGCATGAGCACCGACTCGGGCATCCCCGACTACCGCGGAGCCGGGGCACCGGTGCGCAGCCCGATGACCTACTCCCAGTTCGTCGCCGATCCCGACTACCGCCGCCGGTACTGGGCCGGCAGCCAGCTCGGCTGGCGCCGGTTCACCAGCACGCTCCCCAACGACGGCCACCGGGCCCTGGCCCGGCTCGAGGAGCGCGGCCTGCTCACGGGCGTCGTCACGCAGAACGTCGACGGCCTGCACGTCCGGGCCGGCTCGCGCCGCGTGGTGGATCTGCACGGCTCGGCGGACCGTGTGCGCTGCATGACCTGCGGCCAGTACTTCGCCCGCGACGCGGTGGCCGAGCGGATCGAGGCGCTCAACCCCTGGCTCGACGACCCCGACGTCTCCTCCCTCAACCCCGACGGCGACGCCGAGGTCCACGACGTCTCGGCGATGACCGTCCCCGAGTGCACGGTCTGCGGCGGGATCCTGAAGCCGGACATCGTCTTCTTCGGCGAGTTCATCCCGACCGAGCGGTTCGAGGAGGCGCGCGCCATCGTCGCGGGCGCCGACGCGCTGCTCGTGGCCGGCTCGTCGCTCGTGGTCAACTCCGGCATCCGCTTCCTCGAGATCGCCCGTCGCGCCCGGATGCCGATCGTGATCGTCAACCGCGGCACCACCAAGGGCGACTCGCGCGCGAGCATCAAGATCGACGGCGGCACCAGCGAGGTGCTCCGCGAGCTCGCCGAGCGCCTGCCCGCGCGCCGCACCGCCGCCCTCTGAGCTCCCGCCCGCTCCGCACCCGACCTCCCGAGAGGCCCCTGTGACCCAGCTCACCCTCGTCCGCCACGGCCAGACCGACTGGAACGCCGCCCGGCGCATCCAGGGCAGGAGCGACATCCCGCTCAATGCGACCGGGCGCGCCCAGGCGCGGGCGGCGGCGCGGCTGCTCGCCGACCGGCGCTTCGACGCGGTGGTCGCCAGTCCGCTGCAGCGCGCCTTCGACACCGGAGCGATCATCGCGCGCGGTCTCGGACTCGACGAGCCGCTGGCGGCGCCGGGCCTGGCCGAGCGCGCCTACGGCGAGGCGGAGGGGATGACCGGTCCCGAGCTCGCCGAGCGCTTCCCCGGAGGCATCGAGCGCGCGCCGATCCCCGGCTGCGAGACCCGCGCCGAGGTCGTCGAGCGGGCGACCGCCGCGCTGCTCGAGGTGGCCGAGCGCTTCCCCGACGCGTCCGTCGTCGTCGCCACGCACGGTGCGGTCATCGGCAGCCTGATCCGCGCGCTCAGCAGCGAGGACCTCCCCGCGCACGGCGTCTCGGTCGGCAACGGCTCCCGGCACGACTTCGCGATCGTCGACGGGGCTCTGCGCATCGTCGGCGTCGACGACTCCGGCGACGTGGTCGTGGCGGACGTCGACCTCGACGACGTGCTCAGCCCGGCCCCGGGAGCCTGACGGCCCCGCCTCCCGGCGGCGGTCCGATCGCCGGCCCCGCGTCAGCGCCGGCCGAGATCCTGCAGGAGCCCGAAGAGCACCCGGGCGGAGTCGCGCCAGGAGAAGGCCGCGGCCCGCTCCGTCGCCCGGGCCGAGTGCGTCCGCCACACGGCGCCGTCCTCGAGCGACCGCACACCGTCCGCGATGCCCTTCGCGCTCGACGGGTCGACGTACACGGCGGCGTCCTGTGCGATCTCGCGGAAGATCGGGATGTCGCTCACCACGACCGGCGTCCCGAGCGCCATCGCCTCGACCAGCGGGATCCCGAAGCCCTCGTCCCTGCTCGCCGTCACGAGAGCGGTCGCCCGCGCGAGCACCGCGCGGTACTCCGCGTCCGGCGCCCCCTGGTGGAACACCAGCTTCGCGGTCGGCGCCAGGGCCCGGAGCGTCTCGACGGTCTCGTCGCTCGCCCGGCTCATCAGGTGCAGCTCGTAGTCGGGCAGCAGCCGCATCGCGCGCGCGAGCGTCTCGACGTTCTTGTAGGGCATGAACGAGCCCATGTAGACGAGCGAGCGCGCGGCCGACCGGTCGGGCAGCGATCCCGCCAGAGCGGCGCTCGCCTCGTCGGGCTCGGTCGCCGCGTTCGGGACGACGACCACCGGCCGGGTGGTGAGGCGGTGGGAGCGGATCAGGTCGCGGGTGGTCTCCGAGACGGTGACGACCGCGTCGGCGCGCTGGAGGAGCCTCCGCTGCGGCCACCAGGCGAGGTGGTAGAGCCGCCAGAGCGCGCGCACGTTAGCGGCCAGGTCGCGCGGCGGAGTGCGGTGGCGGTAGTAGATGAGGTCGTGCACGGTCAGGACGAGCCGGTAGCGGCGGCCGAGCGAGCCCATGGTCTGCATCGGCGAGAAGACCACGTCGGGCCGCAGCCGGTTCACCAGCAGCGCGACGAACGGCTCGAACGGGCTGGTCGGCCCGGTCACGCGCTCCCACGGGAGCGACGGGAGCATCGCGAGCTGGCGGCGGTCGCTGATCAGCATGGTCACGTCGTGCAGCTTCGCGAGCTCGCGGACGAGCTCCGCGGTGTAGCGGCTGATCCCGTCGTGCCGCTCGAGCCGGGTGTACCGGCAGTCGACGACGATCCTCATCGGTCGATCCCCTCCTCGAGGGCCGTCCGCAGTACGGCGGCGGCCTCGTCCGGCGTCTCGTAGTGGATCAGGTGGCCGACTCCGTCGATGACGTGCAGGCGGGCGTGCGGCAGCCTCTCGAGCAGGCGGTACTGCGCCGGGAGCGGAGTGATGTCGTCCTGCGCCGCGGCGATCAGCTGCGTCGGCACGCCGATCCGGGAGGCGTACTCGCCGACGTCGTGCGAGACGGAGGCGCGGAACGCCTCGAGGACCGTGTCGCGGGAGGCGAAGGCGCTGAAGTAGCGGTCGTGCTGGTCGTGCACGAAGCGTCGCAGCGCCGGCTCCTTCGTCTTCACCATCGCCAGGCTCATCACCCGCACGATCAGCGGGTCGCTGAGCAGGCGGCGTCCGAGGGGCCCCGGCAGGAGCGCGCCGAGCCGGTAGTAGAGGACGGCGAGCCTGGTCAGGACGCCGCGGGGACCCTGCAGGGCGGGCGCGCCGATCGGGTTGACCAGCACCAGGAGCGGAGCGGGCAGCCCGTCGGCGACGGCCGCGGCCGCGACGATCGAGCCGAAGGAGTGGCCGAGGACGGCCGCCTCACCGCGGAGCCCCAGCGCGTCGAGGAAGGAGCCGAGCCAGCAGGCGTAGCCGTCCACGTCGTGCGGCAGGCGCGTCATGGGGGTCGAGGCGCCGAAGCCGGGCAGGTCGGGAGCGACGACCCGCACGTCCGCTCCCCCGGCGAGCAGACGGGCGACGACGGGCTCGAGGCCGTGGTGCTCGCCGCGGAACCCGTGCACCAGCACGAGGACGGTCGAGGCGTCCGGAGCGCCGTAGGTCCAGTAGGCGGTGCGGGATCCGGCGACGTCCACCGCGGCCTCGCGGACGGGGACACGGCCGAGATCGGAGGCGTAGGGGGAGGGAGTGGTCATCGCGTTCCTTATCGTAGGGAAAGCCCGTCGAAGATCTGGCCGCAACGCCTTGCGTGGCCTCGATCCGAGCCGGGAGCATGATCACGCGCTCGCAACACGGCGCACCGCCCACCCGTCTCGCGAGACGGTCATCCGCTCAGGCAGCAGCAGAAGGAGCACCGTGAGCTTCACATCGCCGATCCAACTCCCCGGACTCGCCCTCGACCCCCAGTGGTACCGCCGGGCGGTGTTCTACGAGGTGATGATCCGGTCGTACTACGACTCCAACGGCGACGGCGCCGGCGACATCAACGGGCTCGCCTCCAAGCTCGACTACCTGCAGTGGCTCGGCATCGACGCCCTCTGGCTCCCGCCGTTCTACATGTCGCCTCTGCGCGACGGCGGCTACGACGTCTCCGACTTCAAGGCGATCCTCCCCGAGTTCGGCACGATGGAGGACTTCCGCGACCTCGTCCGGAAGGCCCACGAGCGCAACATGCGCATCGTGATGGACTTCCCGCTCAACCACACCAGCG
This sequence comes from Rathayibacter sp. AY1G1, assembly GCF_002932095.1. NCBI lineage: Bacteria > Bacillati > Actinomycetota > Actinomycetes > Micrococcales > Microbacteriaceae > Rathayibacter > Rathayibacter sp. AY1G1. Next base: position 160,107 of record NZ_PSUZ01000002.1, on the reverse strand, counting down.
ACCAGCACGAGTGGTTCCAGCAGTCCCGCTCCGACCCCGAGGGGCCCTACGGCGACTTCTACGTCTGGAACGACACCGACGACAAGTGGCCGGACATCCGCATCATCTTCGTCGACACCGAGGACTCGAACTGGGCCTTCGACGCCGAGCGCCGCCAGTTCTACTTCCACCGCTTCTTCTCCCACCAGCCGGACCTCAACTTCGAGAACCCCGCCGTGCACGAGGCGATCCACGACGTGGTCAAGTTCTGGCTCGACCTCGGCGTCGACGGCATCCGGCTCGACGCGATCCCCTACCTCTACGAGTCCGACGAGGGCAACGGAGAGGGCGAACCGCCCACCCACGAGTTCATCAAGAACCTCCGCACCATGGTCGACCGCGACTACCCCGGCCGCATCCTGATCGCCGAGGCGAACCAGTGGCCGCGGGAGGTCGCCGCGTTCTTCGGCACGGAGGAGGAGCCCGAGTGCCACATGGCGTTCGACTTCCCGGTCATGCCGCGCATCTTCTACTCCCTCCGCGCGCAGACGGCGAACGAGCTGAAGAAGGTGCTCTCCGAGACGTTCGACATCCCCAGCGGCGCCGCCTGGGGCGTGTTCCTCCGCAACCACGACGAGCTCACGCTCGAGATGGTGTCCGAGGAGTACCGCCAGGCCATGTACGGCTGGTACGCCTACGACCCGCGGATGCGCTCGAACATCGGCATCCGCCGCAGGCTCGCGCCGCTGCTGGACAACTCGCGTGCCGAGCTCGAGCTGATCAACGCCCTGCTCTTCTCCCTCGCCGGCAGCCCGTTCCTGTACTACGGCGACGAGATCGGCATGGGCGACAACATCTGGCTCAACGACCGCGACGCGTCGCGCACGCCGATGCAGTGGACGCCCGACCGCAACGCCGGCTTCTCGGCCGCCGACCCCGGCAAGCTCGTGCAGCCGATCGTCCAGTCGCTCGTTTACCACTACAACCAGGTCAACGTGGAGGCGCAGCTGGCGCAGTCCCGCTCCCTGCTGCACTGGATGCGGAACGTCCTGCACGTGCGCCGCGGCCACCCGGCGTTCGGCCTCGGGTCGATGCGCGTCCTCGAGACGGACCACGAGTCGGTGCTCGCCTTCGTGCGGGACTACGCCGGCTCGGGCTCCGAGATGGGCGACCAGCCCGAGGAGGTGCTCTGCGTCTTCAGCTTCAACCACAACCCGGTCTCGGTCACGATCACCGACCCGGAGAATCCCGGATCGACGCTCAGCGACCTGTTCGGCGGCGGCCGCTTCCCCGGATTCTCGGACGACGGCACGCTGACGATGACACTCGGCACGCAGGGCTTCTTCTGGCTCCACGTCGCCAAGGCGCACGAGGCCCGCTGACCCGGCAGCACGCCGAGGGGCCTCCGGCCGATGTCGGAGGCCCCCTTTAGGCTGTCGGCGTGAGCACCACCGGAACGACCGAGACGCAGACCGAGCCGATGCTGTTCGACGACGCCGAGCAGGAGCTCGTCCCCTCCGAGGGGGCGCGGTGGTTCGATCTGCTGGCCGTGTTCGACCTCGAGACCACCGGCATCGACGTCCGCACGAGCCGCATCGTCACCGCGCACGTCGGCGTGATCGACGCGGCGGGCGAGCCGATCGAGGGCACGACCTGGCTCGCCGATCCCGGGGTCGAGATCCCGGCCGGCGCCTCCGCCGTCCACGGGATCAGCACCGAGCACGCCCGCGCGCACGGCCGCCCCGCCGGCGAGGTCGTGGCCGAGATCTCCGAGGCGCTGCGCTCGCTCCTCGCCCGCGGCATCCCGGTCGTCGTCTACAACGCCCCCTACGACCTCTCGCTCCTCGCCCACGAGGCGCGCCGCTGGGGCGTGCCCGTGCTGCTCGACCCGAGCCCCGTCGTCGATCCGCTCGTGATCGACAAGGCGGTGGACCGCTACCGCAAGGGCAAGCGCACCCTGACCCTCGCCGCCGAGCACTACGGCGTCGCCCTCACCGAGGCGCACGATGCGGGCGCGGACGCGATCGCGGCGGGTCGGGTCGCCCAGGCGCTGGGCCGCGCCTTCGCCGACGAGCTCGGAGTCGGCGCGGAGGCCCTGCACGCGCTCCAGGTCGACTGGTGCCGCACCCAGGCCGAGTCCTTCCAGGAGTACATGCGCCGCGTCCGCGACGAGTCCTTCGTCGCCGACGGGGGCTGGCCGGTCCGCCACTGACCCCTCAGGTCAGCGTGCGCCCCTCGCGCAGGAGCGCCACGTACTCCGCGATCCGCCGCTCCCGCGTCGCCGCCCGCTTCAGCTGCGAGAGGCGGAAGAGGAACGCGAAGCGCTTCTGCCCGCCGACGGTCGCGAAGAAGGCCAGGGCCTGCGGATCCGCGTCGAGCGCCCGCTGGAAGTCGTCCGGCACCTCCGCATCGCGCTGCCGGTAGGCCGCGTCCCAGCGCCCGTCGGCGCGTGCCCGCTCGACCTCGGCCAGCCCGCCCGGCAGCATCCGGCCCTCCGCCAGCAGCCGTGCGACGTGATCGCGATTGACCTTGGACCACGGGCTAGCGCGACGCCGCGGGGTGAAGGCCTGGAGCTTGAACTGCTCGTCGAAGGCTCCCGCCTGACCGTCGATCCAGCCGTGGCAGAGCGCGATGTCGAGCGCCTCGGCGTAGGTGATCCCCGGATCGACGGCGGCCTTCTTCCGCAGCTTCAGCCGGACTCCGTCCGGGTCGGGCTCGCCGCGGAGGTAGGCGTCCCACTCTTCAGGAGTCGTGAACGGCAGGATCGGCTTGTCGGCGAAGGACACCATGCCGGGACGCTACCGCGCCGGCTCCCCGACGGCCACGGCCCGCCCGTCGGCGCAAGCCCTCGCTCCGCGGACCGCGGCGCTGTGGGATCGGGTGAGCACGTGTTCCCCCTCCCCCTCTCGCAAGGAGAAGTCATGCCCACCATCCGCACGGTCACCGTCCTCGGCAGCGGAGTGCTCGGCTCCCAGATCGCCTTCCAGTCGGCCTTCCACGGCTTCGCCGTCACCGTCTACGACCTCTCCGACGACGTCCTCGAGTCGGCGCGCGAGCGGCTCCGCGGTCTCGCGGGCGTCTACGAGTCGGTGCCCGGCGGCGTCGCCGGCGGACCGCAGGAGGCGCTCGACTCCCTCCGCCTCACCTCCGACCTCGCGGAGGCGGTCGCCGACGCCGACCTCGTGATCGAGGCCGTCCCCGAGGACCTGGGCCTGAAGCAGGAGCTGTACGGCCGCCTGGGTGCGCTCGCTCCCGAGCGCACGGTCTTCGCGACCAACTCGTCCACGCTGCTCCCCAGCGACCTGAAGGCCTCGACCGGCCGACCCGACCGGTTCCTCGCGCTGCACTACGCCAACCACGTCTGGGCGCAGAACACGGCCGAGATCATGGGAACGGCGGACACGGACCCCGCCGTGGTCGACGCCGTCGTGGAGTTCGCCGTCTCCAGCGGCCTCGAGCCCATCAGGCTGCAGAAGGAGAAGGCCGGCTACGTCCTGAACTCGCTGCTGGTGCCGCTCCTCAACGCCGCGTCGGGTCTGCTCATGGGCGGCTACGCCGACCACGAGACCATCGACAAGACCTGGAGGATCGGCACCGGCGCCCCTCTCGGACCCTTCCAGATCTTCGACGTCGTCGGTCTGCGGACCGCCTACAACATCGCCGCCGCGGCCCCGGACGAGGCCTCCCAGGCGTTCGCCGCCCACCTGAAGACGGAGTACCTCGATCGCGGCCGCCTCGGAATGGCCACCGGAGAGGGCTTCTACCGCTACTGAGGACCGCGACGCGGGAACGACGAAGGGCCCCCGACCGTGCGGTCGAGGGCCCTTCGAGGAGTGCTACTTGCCGAAGTTCTTGTAGCGGCTGTTGAACTTCTCGACGCGGCCGGCCGAGTCCATGATGCGCTGCTTGCCCGTGTAGAACGGGTGCGAGGCGGAGGAGATCTCGACGTCGATGACGGGGTAGGTCACGCCGTCGAGCTCGATCGTCTTGCTGCTCTTCGCGGTCGAGCGGGTGAGGAAGGTCTCACCGGACGCGAGGTCGCGGAAGACGATCGCGGAGTACTCGGGGTGGATGTCGGTCTTCATGGTCGTGTCCTGTCGTCGATGGTCCTGAACCGCACCTGTCGTCGACGGGAACGGGTGGATGAGGGCGGGCGCACCGCGAACGGGCCCGAACCAGCTACCGAGAATACCAGACCGGCAGCGCGCTCAGAAGTCGCGGCGCGTCCGGACCCCGGAGCCGGGGTCAGCCGCGGGCGCGGGCCGAGAAGCGCCCGTTCTCGCGGGTGAGAGCGATGTCGAGCCCGAAGGTCTCGGCGAGCGTCGCCTCGGTCAGGGACTCGGCCAGCGGGCCCGCCGCCACCACCGCTCCGTCGCGGAGGAGCAGGGCGTGGGTGAAGCCGTCGGGGATCTCCTCGACGTGGTGGGTCACCATCACGATCGCGGGCGACGCCGGGTCCTTCGCGAAGCCGCCCAGCAGCTGGACGAGCTCCTCGCGGGCGCCGAGGTCGAGGCTCGCGGCCGGCTCGTCCAGCAGGAGCAGCTCTGGGTCGGTCATGATCGCGCGGGCGATCTGGACGCGCTTCTGCTCGCCGTCCGAGAGCGTCCCGAAGGTGCGCTCGGCGAGGTGCTCGAGCTTCCACTCGGACAGCACGCGGCGGGCGCGGCGCTCGTCGATCGCGTCATAGCCCTCGTTCCAGCGCCCGGTGACGGCGTAGGCGGCGGTCATCACGACGTCGAGCACGGTCTCGCCGGCCGGGAGGCGGCGGGCCATCGCGGTCGAGGCGTAGCCGATACGCGGGCGCAGCTCGAACACGTCGACCCGGCCGAGGGTCTCCTCGAGCAGGTGCGCGGCACCGGTCGAGGGGTAGGTCTGCGCCGCGGCGATCTGCAGGATCGAGGTCTTGCCCGCCCCGTTGGGGCCGAGGATCACCCAGCGCTCGTCCTCGGCCACGTCCCACGACACGCGGTCGAGGATCCGCTTGCCGTTCCGGACGAAGGACACATCGACGAACGAGACAACGCTGGGCATGGGAGCCATTCTAAAGGAGGCGGCCGGGAGGCTCAGACGAGCGAGTCGTAGATCGCCCGGGTGTCCCGCGCGATCTGCGTCCAGCTGAAGTGGCTCTGCGCGCGCTCGCGGCCCGCGGCGCCCATCCGCTTCGCCGTCTCCGGGTCGGCGACGACCTCGGCGAGGGCGGCGGCCAGGTCGGCGACGTAGCGCTCCGGGTCCACGGGGGTGCCGGTGCCGTCGGTGACCTGCTCGATCGGGACGAGTCGCCCGGTCACGCCGTCGTCGACGACCTCCGGGATGCCGCCGGTCGCCGTCCCGACGACCGCCGCACCGCAGGCCATCGCCTCGAGGTTGACGATGCCGAGGGGCTCGTAGATCGAGGGGCAGACGAACGTGGTCGCGTTCGTCAGGACCGCGGAGAGCTGGTGGCGCGGCAGATGCCGGTCGATCCAGACGACGCCGGTGCGCTCCTCCTGGAGGCTGCGGACGAGGGAGGTGACCTCGGCCATGATCTCGGGGGTGTCGGGGGCGCCCGCGCAGAGCACGAGCTGCACCTCGGGAGGCAGGGTCGCGGCGGCGCGGAGCAGGTAGGGCAGGCCCTTCTGCCGGGTGATGCGGCCGACGAAGACCACGGAGGGGCGCGAGGGGTCGATGCCCAGCTCGGCGAGGACGGCCTCGTCCTCGACCGGGTGCCAGGCGTCGAGGTCGATGCCGTTGTAGACCACGTGGACCTTCGCCGGGTCCAGGGCCGGGTAGGAGCGGAGGATGTCCTCGCGCATGCCGCCGGACACCGCGATCACGGCGTCGGCGTTCTCGTACGCCTCCCGCTCGATCCAGCTCGAGACGCGGTAGCCGCCGCCGAGCTGCTCGGCCTTCCACGGACGCAGCGGCTCGAGGCTGTGCGCCGAGACCACGTGCGGGATGCCGTGCAGGAGCTGGGCGAAACGCCCCGCGGCGTTGGCGTACCAGGTGTGGGAGTGGACCAGGTCGGCCCCCGCCGCGTCCTGCGCGATCTGCAGGTCGACCCCGAGGGTCTGCAGCGCGCCGTTCGCCTCGGCGAGCTCCGCGGGGACGGAGTACGCGAACGTGCCCTCCTCCTCGCGCGGCGCGCCGAAGCAGCGCACCACGACCTCCAGGTCGCTGCGCAGCGCCTTGGTGAGCTCGGCCACGTGGACACCGGCTCCCCCGTACACCTCGGGCGGGTATTCCTTGGTCAGCAGATCGACTCGCACCCCCGAACCGTAGTACAGGGCGCTCCCCCGGCGACAGCCGGGGTCCACGGGGAAGCCCGAGCCCCTACTGTGGTGCCATGCAGTCAAAGAAGATCTTCGGCATCGTCCTCGCCGGCGGCGAGGGAAAGCGCCTCATGCCCCTCACGGCGGACCGGGCCAAGCCCGCGGTGCCGTTCGGCGGGCAGTACCGGCTGATCGACTTCGCGCTGTCCAACCTGATCAACTCCGGTCTCACCCAGATCGTCGTGCTGACGCAGTACAAGTCGCACTCGCTCGACCGCCACGTCTCGCAGACCTGGCGCCTCTCCGGGCTCCTGAACTCCTACGTCGCCTCGGTCCCCGCGCAGCAGCGCCTGGGCAAGCGCTGGTTCAGCGGCTCGGCCGACGCGATCCTGCAGAGCCTCAACCTGATCCGCGACGAGAAGCCCGACATCGTCGTCGTGGTCGGCGCCGACCACGTCTACCGCATGGACTTCTCGCAGATGATCGACGCGCACATCACGTCCGGTGCGAAGGCGACCGTCGCGGCCATCCGCCAGCCGATCGAGCTCGCGGACCAGTTCGGCGTCATCCAGCTCGCCGGTGACGAGGCGGGCGACGGCATCGTCCCGACGATGATCTCCGAGTTCCTCGAGAAGCCCAAGGACGCCGTCGGCCTGGCCGACTCCCCGCACGAGGTCCTCGCCTCCATGGGCAACTACGTCTTCGACGCGGACGCCCTGATCGACGCGGTCATCCGCGACGGCGAGTCCTCCACGTCTGACCACGACATGGGCGGCGACATCATCCCCGACTTCGTCGCGCGCGGCGAGGCGGGCGTCTACGACCTCAAGCTCAACGACGTCCCCGGCTCGACCGACCGCGACCGCTACTACTGGCGGGACGTCGGCACCATCGACTCCTTCTTCGAGGCCCACCAGGACCTCATCTCGGCGCTGCCGGTCTTCAACCTCTACAACCAGCAGTGGCCGATCTTCTCGTCGCAGCTGAACTCCCCTCCGGCCAAGATCGTCCGCGACGGCAAGGGCAACATGGGATCGACGGTCGACTCGGTCGTCTCGCTCGGCACCGTGATCTCGGGCGCGCACATCGAGCGCAGCGTCGTCGGGCCCTGGACGGTCATCGAGTCGAACGCGACGGTCACCGACTCGGTGGTCTTCGACAAGGTCCGCATCGGCCCGGACGCGCTGGTCGTCCGCGCTATCCTCGACAAGGACGTCGTCGTCGAGCCCGGTGCTCGAGTCGGCGTGGACCACGACCGCGATCGCGAGCGCGGGTTCACCGTCACCGAGTCGGGCATCACCGTCGTCGGCAAGGGCGTCGTCGTCCACCCGTAGCACCCCCGCGGGTCGAGCTCTGCGCCCCGGCGCGCCCACCCGACCGATCGGACCGGCCCATGAGTGAGCGTCCTGCGACGCCTGCCCGCTTCCTCGTCGTCCTCGACGCGGACTCCACCCTCCTCCAGGACGAGGTGATCGAGCTCCTCGCGGTGCACGCCGGCTCCGAGGAGCGCGTCGCCGCCGTCACGGAGCGGGCGATGCGCGGCGAGCTCGACTTCGGCGAGAGCCTCCGCGAGCGGGTCGCCACTCTCGCCGGGGTCCCGGAGTCGGTGCTCCCCGGTGTGAGCTCGGGCGTCCGCGTCACGCCCGGCGCCGCCGAGCTCGTGGCCGGCGTCCACGCCGCCGGCGGCCGCATCGGAGTGGTGTCCGGAGGGTTCCACGAGGTCCTCGACCCGGTCGCTGGTGCGCTCGGCCTCGACTTCGTCCGGGCCAACCGCCTCTGCTGCGGGGGCGGCCTGCTGACCGGAGCGGTCGAAGGGGCGGTCATCGACGCCGCGGCCAAGGCGGAGGCGCTCCGCGAGTGGGCGGCGGTCTCGGGCGTCCCGCCGCAGCGCACGATCGCCGTCGGCGACGGTGCGAACGACCTGGAGATGATGGCGGTCGCCTCCCTCGCGGTCGCCTTCAACGCCAAGCCCCTGGTGCGCGAGCGCGCCGACCTCGTCGTCGGCGGCCTCGACCTGTCGCAGCTGCTGCCCGTCCTCGGCCTCCGCGGCTGAGGCCCGCCTCCCCCGGCCTCAGGGAGGTCAGCGGCCCGCGATCGCGACGAGTCCGGCGCAGCCGAGCGCCAGAGCCCAGCTGACGAGCGAGCCCACCAGGAAGTACTCCGCCTTCTCGCCGCTGCCGCCGTCGCGGGAGATCTCGGGGAAGCGCACGATCCCCTTGGCCGCGAGCACGGCACCGGCGAGGCCGATGGCTCCGGCGAGCGTGAGGCCGGCGATCAGCAGCCGCTCCAGCGGTCCGATCGTGCGCCCGCCCTGGAGGTCCGGCAGGCGGGCGTCGGCCGGCTCCCGACGCGCGAAGCGCTCGCTCCAGCGTGGACGCGGCGCGGGCTCGGCCTGCGGGAGCTCGCGGAACAGCGCCGCCCGCACGATCACGTTGCCGCTCTCCAGCAGGAAGAGCCCGGCTCCGACCGCCAGAGCGAGCTGCTCGATCGGAGGGAGCGTGCTCGCGACGGTGATCGGCGCGAGCGGCCCCGTCGGGACGCCGGCGGCGCGGTCGACAGCGGTCAGCACCAGGACCGCCGCGACGAGGGCGACGGCCGGACGCAGACCCCCGGGCGGCCGCGCGTTCTCGACGGTCGTGGTCGTCAGCAGCCAGGCTCCGGCCAGGACGACGACGATCGCCGCACCGAGCGGCGGGGCTCCGACGAGGAGCGCTGCGGTCACGGCTGCGGCGGCGAGCACAGGGATCGCGAGGAGGGCCGCACGGCGGCGGAGGTGCGTGCGCGCGAGGTCGCCGAGGCCGATCACGGCGAGCAGCAGCGCCGTCAGCACGTCTCCTCCAGCAGGCGCGCGCCGGCGAGGAGGGCGCCCGCTCCCGCGCGCCGCAGCGCCTGCGAGACGGCGGGCTGCGAGATCGACTCCTGCTCGCCCAGCTCCTTCTGCGACGCTCCGCGCAGGCTCCCCAGCACGAGTCGGCGATCGCGCGCGCTGAGCGCTCCGACCAGCGCGTCGCGGGAGAGGAGGTAGGCGTTGACGGCCGCCTCGCCGGAGTCCCCGTCGGCGTCCCCGGCGACGAACCATCCGCGGGCCGTGGGCACGGCACCGTCCTCGAGCGCGTGGGCGCGATCGATGGCCTCGCGCGCGCGCCACCAGCCGGACCCGTCCTCGAGGTCCCCGGCGATCCCCGACCCGACCACCCGCACCTCGCCCAGGCCGATGCCCGCGCGGCAGTCGACGCCGGCCGGGAGCGAGAGGCGCGCCTGCAGCGTCGCTCGGAGCGCGGCGTGGACGGAGGGGTAGATCGCCTGGAACTCGTCGCCGACCGTCGGGTGCAGGGGCTGGATCGCCGGGACCGCGGCCTCCACCTCGGCGAAGCCCCGCTCGATCTCGCGCTGAGCACCCGCGCGGTCGACGAGGGAGCGGGAGGTCACCAGGTCCAGGAGCACGGCGACGACATTGGAGGAGGTCATCGCATAAGCCTAGAGCTTATATCCCTCGGATATAAGCCCAGGGCTTATCGGTCAGTGGCCCATCCCGAGGCCGCCGTCGACCGGGATCACGGCACCCGAGATGTACGCCGCCTCGTCGCCGGCCAGCCAGCGCGTGACCTTCGCGACCTCGGCAGCGGTGCCGTAGCGGGCGAGCGGGATGCTCTTCCGGTACTCCGCCTGCTGCTCCGGCGAGAGCTCCGCGGTCATGTCGGTCTCGATGAAGCCGGGAGCGACGACATTGGCGGTGATGTTGCGGGCGCCGAGCTCGCGGGTCAGCGAGCGGGCGAAGCCCACGAGGGCGGCCTTCGACGAGGAGTAGTTGATCTGGCCCGGCGACCCGTAGAGGCCGACCACGCTGGAGATGAGGACGACGCGGCCGAAGCGCTGCTTGAGCATCCCCTTCGATGCGCGCTTGACGACGCGGAACGCCCCGGTGAGGTTCGTGTCGACGACGGACGTGAAGTCCTCCTCCGTCATGCGCAGCAGCAGGGTGTCGCGGGTGATGCCCGCGTTCGCCACCAGGATCTCGACCGGGCCCAGCTCGGCCTCGACCTGGGTGAACGCGGCGTCGATGGAGGCGGAGTCGGTCACGTCCGCGACGACGGTGAGGGAGCCCTCCGGGCCGGAGCCCGAGCGCGCGGTCACGGCGACCCGGTGACCGGCGGCCACGAACTCCTGGGCGATGGCGAAGCCGATCCCCCGGTTGCCCCCGGTGACGAGGACGGTGCGCGGCGTGGTCATGGTGTCCCTCCTGCCGGCGCTCGTGCGGCGCCGGGCGACCCGTACATCCTAGAGGCGCGTCGCGCAACAGATTCCGGGATGAGGCCCTCCCCGCCTGCACCCGCCCGCCGCGACGTAGGCTTGCAGGGCTGTGAAACCACGCGAGACACTCACCTCCCTACCGCCGTCGCCGAGCGCCGAGCGGCGCTCCCGCGCGATCAAGTACTCGATCGCCATGGGCATCAGGATGCTCTGCGTCATCTGCCTGCTCTTCGCCCACGGCTGGTGGCTGCTGTTCTTCGCCATCGGCGCCGTGGTCCTGCCCTACTTCGCCGTCGTGCTGGCCAACGTCGGCAGTGCGGGCGAGCGCGGCAACGTCGAGCGGCCGGGTGCGATCGTCCTCTCCCGGCCGGTCCCACCGCCCCCCGCCCCCGACTCCGAGGCGCCGACCGGCCCCGAGGGCGGCGACCCGCGAGGAGACCGGCCGTGATCCCGCTCGGCCGGGTCCCCGACGCGCACGCCTGCTCCCGAGCGGGCTGCCCGCGGACGGCGACGTTCGCGATCGCGTGGCGGAACCCGAGGATCCACGCGGAGGACCGTCGGAAGACCTGGCTGGCCTGCGGCGAGCACCGGGAGTTCCTGCGCGAGTTCCTCATCGCCCGCGACTTCCCGCTCGAGGTGAAGCCGCTCTACACGGTCGATCGCGGAGCGGAACGATGAGCGGCGACGCGCCCCGTCCCTCCTGGCGCTTCGTCTTCTCGCGACGCTGGTTCGGCTACCTCGCTCTCGCGATCGTCTTCGCCGTCGCCTGCGTGCTGCTCTCGCGCTGGCAGGTCGCGCGGCTCGACCAGGCCGCCTCGACCAACCGGCTGGTCACCGCGAACTGGACCGCCGACCCGGTGGCGCTCGACGGGCTGCTCCCCGCCGACTCCACGTGGGACGACGCGCTCGAGTACCGCCCGGTCGAGGTCACCGGCGTCTACGAGACGCAGGGGCAGACCCTCGTGCGCAACCGGCCCTACAACGGCAACCCCGGCTTCGAGATCCTGACGCCGCTGCGGCTCGACGACGGCAGCGTGTTCGTCGTCGACCGCGGCTGGGTCCCCGTCGGCTCGACCCAGGACTCCCCCGACGCGATCCCCGCGCCGCCCGAGGGGGAGGTGACCGTCGTCGCCCGCCTGAAGCCCGCGGAGGGACGGATCGACGGACGCTCCGCACCGGCCGGCCAGATCGCCACGATCCAGCTCGATGACCTGTCGACGCAGCTGGACGAGCCCCTGCGGACCTCGGCGTACGGCCTGCTGGTCGCCGAGGCGCCGGCGCCGGTCGACGCTCCCCCGCTGGCCGCGATCAAGCCGGTCGCCGACGAGGGCCTGCACATCAGCTACGCCGTCCAGTGGGTGCTGTTCGCCGTCATGGGCTTCGGCGGGCTCGGCTGGGCGATCCGCCACGAGTACCGCATCCGCAACGCCGACGACCCCGAGGTCGTCGCGGCCGAGGAGCGGCGCGAGGAGCGCCGCCGACGCCGCGGCCGCAGCGACTCCGAGGTCGAGGACGAGCTGCTCGACGCCCGCTAGGCGAGCGTGATCAGGTCGAGGTAGTCGGCCGCCCAGTGGTCCTCGGTGCCCTCCGGCATGATCAGGACGCGCTCGGGGTTCAGCGCCTCGACGGCTCCCTCGTCGTGGCTGACCAGGACGACCGCGCCCTCGTAGTGCGCGAGCGCGTCGAGGATCTCCTCGCGGCTCGCGGGGTCGAGGTTGTTGGTGGGCTCGTCGAGCAGGAGCACGTTCGCGCCCGAGACCACGATCATCGCCAGGGCGAGACGGGTCTTCTCCCCGCCGGAGAGGACCCCGGCCGGCTTGTGCGAGTCGTCGCCGGTGAACAGGAACGAGCCCAGGACCCGGCGGGCCTCGGTCTCGGTGAGGTTCGGGCTGGAGGAGACCATGTTCTCGAGCACCGAGCGCTTGACGTCGATCGTCTCGTGCTCCTGCGCGTAGTAGCCGATCCGGAGGCCGTGACCGGCCTCGATCACTCCGGTGTCGGGCTGGTCGACGCCGCCCAGGATGCGCAGGAGCGTCGTCTTGCCCGCTCCGTTGAGCCCCAGGATGACGACCTTGGAGCCGCGGTCGATCGCGAGGTCGACGGCGGTGAAGATCTCGAGCGAGCCGTAGCTCTTCGACAGGTTCTGAGCCTGCAGAGGGGTGCGACCGCAGGCGGACGGGGTTGGGAACCGGAGCTTCGCGACGCGGTCGACCGCACGGACCTCCTCGAGCCCGCTGAGCATGCGCTCGGCACGCGCGACCATCTGGTGCGCCGCTGCGGCCTTCGAGGCCTTCGCGCCGAACTTGGCGGCCTGCAGCTGGAGGGCGCCGGCCTTCTTCTCGACGTTGACCCGCTCCTTCTTGCGGCGCTCCTCGTCGGCGGCGCGCTGGCGCTGGTAGTTCTTCCAGTTCATGTTGTAGACGTCGATGACCTGGCGGTTGGCGTCGAGGTAGAAGACGCGGTTCACGGTCTCGCCGACCAGATCGATGTCGTGGCTGATCACGATGAAGCCGCCGCGGTAGTTCTTGAGGAACTCGCGGAGCCAGACGACGGAGTCGGCGTCGAGGTGGTTCGTCGGCTCGTCGAGGATCAGCGTGCTCGCGTCGGAGAAGAGGATGCGCGCGAGCTCGATGCGGCGCCGCTGGCCACCGGAGAGCGTCTTGAGCGGCTGGTCGAGGATCCGGTCGGGGAGGTTGAGGTTGCTCGCGATCGACGCGGCCTCCGCCTCAGCCGCGTATCCGCCGAGGGAGAGGAAGCGGTCCGTGAGGTTGCCGTACTTCTTCATGCCGGCCTCGCTCACGGAGGTGTCGCTGCTCGACATCGCGACCGTCGCCTCCTGCATGCCGAGCACCAGCTGCCCCAGCCCGCGGGCGTCGAGGATGCGGGTGCGCGCGAGCTCCTCCGGGTCGCCGGAGCGCGGGTCCTGAGGGAGGTAGCCGATCTCGCCGCCGCGGTCGACCGTGCCCTTCGAGGCGATGAGGTCGCCCGCGAGGACCTTGGTCAGCGTCGTCTTCCCCGCCCCGTTGCGGCCGACGAGGCCGACCTTGTCGCCGTCGCCCACCCGGAAGGAGACGTTCTCCATCAGGAGTCGGGCGCCGACTCGGAGTTCGAGGTCGTGCACGCTGAGCACAGTGCTGTCCGTTCCCGCCAAGAAATGGCGTTCGGTTCGGGAGGAGTGGGGCAAGGGGCCGCGATGCGGCAGCCCCCTAGTATATTTCCTGAGCCGCGGGGCGGATCCACGTCCGCTTACCGCGGACGCGCTCGCTCCTCGCTCTCGGGCGACCAGGACTCTCGGAGATCACCCATGTCCCCTTCCTCTTCCGCCCTCCCGCGCCCGGTCCTCGCCGACCGGCTCGTCACCCGCTCCGTCGCGACCGACGCCCTGCTGGTGCTCGCGGGTGCAGGTCTCACCGCAGCGATGGCGCAGCTGTTCATCCCGATGTGGCCGGTCCCCTTCACGGGCCAGACCTTCGCGGTCCTCCTGGTCGGCACGACGCTCGGCGCACTCCGCGGCGCGCTCTCCATGCTCGTGTACGCGCTCGTCGGCGCTCTCGGTGCCCCGGTCTTCACCGAGGGCTCGCACGGCTGGGCGGTCCTCGCGGGTCCCACCGGCGGCTACATCGTCGGCTTCGTCCTCGCGTCGATCGTCACCGGGTGGCTCGCCCAGCGGCAGTGGGACCGTCGCGTCCTCGGCACGCTGGTGACCTTCCTCGCCGGCACCGCCACCATCTACCTCGTCGGCCTGCCCTGGCTGGCCGCCGCCCTCGCCTCGCTGGGGCTGCCAGCCGACCTCGGCTCCGTCCTCTCCGCGGGACTCGTGCCCTTCCTGGTCGGCGACGCGCTCAAGGCGCTGGTCGCTGCCGCGCTGCTCCCCACCACCTGGGCGATGCTCTCGCGACGCTCGCGCTGAGCGGTCGCACGGACGCCGAAGGGCCGGGAGGACGATTCCTCCCGGCCCTTCGGGCGTCCGGCAGAGGTCGAGCCGCCCGGTCCTCCTGCTCGACCTCGGTGGGCACCTCCACCGACTCGACCGGCGGGGACGACGACGGCCCCGGACTCCGGAGCCGTCCCGCCCGGCCGTTCCGACTCCACGACGGACTGCGACAGGCCGAAGACGACAGGAACGCCGAAGGGCCGGGAGGACGACTCCTCCCGGCCCTTCGGCGTCGGTGTGCAGCGGCTAGATCGAGAAGCCGAGTGCGCGCATCATGTCGCGCCCGTCCTCGGTGATCCGGTCGGGACCCCACGGCGGCATCCAGACCCAGTTGATCCGGAACGCCTCGACGATGCCGTCGAGCGACTCGGCGGTCTGCTCCTCGAGCACGTCGGTCAGCGGGCAGCCCGCCGAGGTGAGGGTCATGTGGATGACGAGGGCGTCGTTCTCGTCGTCCCAGCCCAGGTCGTAGATGAGTCCCAGGTCGACCACGTTGACCCCGAGCTCGGGGTCCATGACGTCCTTGAGGGCCTCCTCGACCTGGTCGAAGAGCTTCGGCTCGAGAGTGGTGACCGCCATGATCAGACCGTCGCCGAGGTCAGGAAGCGGTCGTAGCCCTCGTCCTCGAGCCGGGTGGCGAGCTCCTTGCCGCCCTGCTCGGCGACGCGGCCGGCGACGAAGACGTGGACGAAGTCGGGCTGGATGTAGCGGAGGATCCGCGTGTAGTGCGTGATCAGCAGCACGCCGAGACCTGTGCTCTGGTGGGCGCGGTTGACGCCCTCCGACACGATCTTGAGCGCGTCGACGTCGAGGCCGGAGTCGGTCTCGTCGAGGACGGCGAACTGCGGGGCGAGCAGCTCGAGCTGGAGGATCTCGTTGCGCTTCTTCTCGCCGCCCGAGAAGCCCTCGTTGACGTTGCGCGCCGCGAAGGACGAGTCCATGCGGAGGTTCGCCATCGCCGACTTGACGTCCTTCGTCCACGTGCGGATCGCGGGCGCCTCTCCGGCGATCGCGGTCTTGGCGGTGCGGAGGAAGTTGGTGTTGGT
The DNA here is from genome assembly GCF_002932095.1 of Rathayibacter sp. AY1G1. Lineage (NCBI taxonomy): Bacteria > Bacillati > Actinomycetota > Actinomycetes > Micrococcales > Microbacteriaceae > Rathayibacter > Rathayibacter sp. AY1G1. The sequence continues at coordinate 144,649 of NZ_PSUZ01000002.1, read as the reverse complement.
CACACCGGGGATCTCGACCGGGTACTGCATGGCGAGGAAGAGGCCCGCGCGGGCGCGCTCGTCGACGGACATGTCGAGGACCTCGACGCCGTCGAGGGTGATCGAGCCGCCGTCGACGTGGTACTTGGGGTGTCCCGCGATCGTGTAAGCGAGGGTGGACTTGCCGGACCCGTTGGGGCCCATGATCGCGTGGATCTCACCCTGGTTGATGGTGAGATCGACACCGCGGAGGATCTGCTTGGTCCCCTGCTCGGTCTCGACACTGACGTGGAGATCGCTGATCTGGAGAACGGACATTCAGACTTCCTTCGTGACGGTCGGGTCGATGTAGACGTCGCCGTCGATGATCTCGACGACGAAGACGGGGACCGGCTCGTAGGCCGGGAGGTTCAGCGGGGTGCCGGTGCGGAGGGAGAACTGGGAGCCGTGCGCCCAGCACTCGAGGCTGTCGCCCTCGACGAAGCCCTCGGAGAGCGAGATCTCGCCGTGGGTGCAGGTGTCGCCGATGGCGTGGATCTCGCCGGCGGAGTCCTGCACGACCGCGATCGCGACTCCGTCGACCTCGACCCGCATGGCCTGGTTGGGGATCAGCTCGGAGACCGAGCAGATCATCGCGGCGTTGCTCATGCGGGGACCGCCGCTCCGCGGGAGGAGCCGGTCTGGCCGGCGCTGCCGGCGAGCTCCGCCTCGATCGCGAGCTGCAGGCGGTCCTCGAGCTCGGCGACCTTGATCTGCTGCACGATCTCGCTGAGGAACCCGCGCACGACCAGGCGTCGCGCCTCGTCCTCACGGATCCCGCGGGACTGCAGGTAGAAGAGCTGCTCGTCGTCGAAGCGGCCGGTCGCCGAGGCGTGCCCCGCTCCGGCGATGTCACCGGTCTCGATCTCGAGGTTCGGGATGGAGTCGGCGCGCGTACCGTCCGAGAGGACGAGGTTGCGGTTCTGCTCGTAGCTGTCGGTGCCGGTGGCGCTGTTGCGGATCAGGACGTCGCCGATCCAGACGGTGCGCGCGCCCTCGCCCTGCAGCGCGCCCTTGTAGGTCACGCGGCTGCGGGTGTCGGGGGCGTCGTGGTCGACGTACACCTGCTGCTCGAGGTGCTGGCCGCCGTCGGCGAAGTACAGGCCGAAGAGCTCGCCGTCCGCTCCGCGCTCGACGAGGTGCGCCGAGGGGTTCACCCGGACGATGGAGCCGCCGAGGGTGACCACGATGTGCTTCACCTTCGCGTCGCGTCCGACCCGCACGAAGTGGTTGGCCAGGTGCCGGGCGTCGTCCGCCCACTCCTGCACGGTGACGACGGTGAGCTGCGCGCCCTCGCCGACGAGGATCTCCACGTTCTCCGCGAGGGAGGCCTCCCCCTCGTTCTGCAGCACGACGACGGCGCGGGCGTAGGGCGCCGCCTCGATGATCGTGTGCGCGGAGCGGGGTGCGGAGCCGAGGCTCGAGCGGACGAGGGTGGCGACCTTCTCGTCCTCGCCCGTCACGTGGACGGCGAGGGCCTTCTCGAAGCTCGACCAGGCGTTCGCGGCGGCGCGGTCCTCGGGGAGGCCGGCGGTGCCGATCCGCTGGTCGTCGCGGCCGACCCACGAGACGTCGACACCGTCCACCGCCGCGTGCTCGAGGGGGGCGGGCGAGCCGTCGAGCGCGCCGTCGATCAGATCGCCGAGGCGGGCGACGGGCGTCAGCTTCCAGGCGATCTCGCGGCCGGTGACGGCCTCGAAGGCCTCGACGTCGGCCGACGCGAAGCGCTCGGAGCGCGTCTGCACGGGCGTGAACGCCCCGTCGGAGTGGGCGCTGATGCCCAGGCGCTCAGCGGCGGCCGCGCCGTCGATCTCGGGGGTCGCGGCGCTCGTGGGGACCGTCATCTGGCGGTGGTTCCTTTCGATGGGTGCGGGGCGCCCCGTCCGGGCGCCCCTTCGAGGGGGGAGGCGGGCGTCAACCGACGCTGCCCTCCATCCCCATCTCGATGAGCTTGTTCAGCTCGAGGGCGTACTCCATGGGCAGCTCGCGTGCGATCGGCTCGATGAAGCCGCGGACGATCATGGCCATCGCCTCGTCCTCCGGCAGGCCGCGCGACATCAGGTAGAAGAGCTGCTCCTCGCTGACCTTCGACACCGTCGCCTCGTGGCCGAGCTGCACGTCGTCGACACGGATGTCGATCGCCGGGTAGGTGTCGGAGCGCGAGATGGTGTCGACCAGGAGGGCGTCGCAGCGCACGGTGTTCGCCGAGTGGTGCGCGTTCGCGTCCACCCGGACCTCGCCTCGGTATCCGGCGCGACCGCCGCCGCGGGCGATCGACTTCGAGACGATCGACGACTGCGTGTACGGCGCCATGTGGACCATCTTCGCGCCGGCGTCCTGGTGCTGGCCGGGGCCCGCGAACGCGACGGAGAGGGTCTCGCCCTTGGCGTGCTCGCCGACCAGGAAGATCGACGGGTACTTCATCGTGACCTTGGAGCCGATGTTGCCGTCGATCCACTCCATCGTCGCGCCCTCGTGCGCGATCGCGCGCTTGGTGACGAGGTTGTAGACGTTGTTCGACCAGTTCTGGATCGTCGTGTAGCGCACGCGGGCGTTCTTCTTCACGATGATCTCGACCACGGCCGAGTGCAGCGAGTCCGACTTGTAGATCGGAGCCGTGCAGCCCTCGATGTAGTGGACGTAGCTGTCCTCGTCCGCGATGATCAGGGTCCGCTCGAACTGGCCCATGTTCTCGGTGTTGATCCGGAAGTAGGCCTGCAGCGGGATGTCCACGTGGACGCCCTTGGGGACGTACACGAAGGAGCCGCCGGACCAGACCGCGGTGTTCAGCGCCGCGAACTTGTTGTCGCCCGCGGGGATGACGGTGCCGAAGTACTCCTCGAAGATCTCGGGGTGCTCGCGCAACGCCGTGTCGGTGTCCATGAAGATGACGCCCTGCTCCTCCAGGTCCTCGCGGATCTGGTGGTAGACGACCTCGGACTCGTACTGGGCCGCGACGCCGCCGACGAGGCGCTGGCGCTCCGCCTCCGGGATGCCGAGCTTCTCGTACGTGTTCTTGATGTCGTCCGGGAGGTCGTCCCAGGTCTGCGCCTGCTTCTCGGTGGAGCGGACGAAGTACTTGATGTTGTCGAAGTCGATGTCCGACAGGTCGGCGCCCCACGTCGGCATGGGCTTGCGCTCGAAGAGCTTCAGGGCCTTCATGCGGCGGTCGCGCATCCAGGCGGGCTCGTTCTTGAGCGCGGAGATGTCGGAGACGACCTCGGGCGAGATGCCGCGTCGCGCGGAGGCTCCGGCGGAGTCCGAGTCGGACCAGCCGAACTCGTAGACGCCCAGGCTCTCGAGCTCGGGGCGGTCGATCAGGATGTCTGACATGTGTACCTCGTTTCCTACCCACTGCTAACCGGTCGGGTCCCGGAGTCATTCCCCCGGGGGTGGCCCGCGGGTGCTCTCCGGCCGGTCGCGCGATCGATCTGATGCGCGGAGCGGATGATGTGCGTCCCTGGATTCCGGAGGTGTGCGTCGGCGCTCCATCGGGCCGTGTGCGGATCACGTGCGCAGGGTGCGTCGAACCGTGACCAGCTTCACATTCTACCGGCGTCCGCCGTTCAGCGGAACCTCCGCACCTGGGTGTCGGCCGGGCACCGGTGACGTGCCTCCAGACGCGCATGGCCATACCAGTGTCGGTGGTCCGTGATTCGGTTCCGCCATGACGAACGACGCATCGACCCCGATCCCCGCACGACTCGTGACCGCACTGGTGGGCGCCGGCCTGCCGACCGGACCCGCACGGGCGTTCGGCCCTCTCGCCCGCGCGATCGCGGCCGACCTCCCGCTGCGGGCGCTCCCCCGCGTGCTCCTGCGCCTCCGGCGGCACCTGCTCTCCGCCGAGCCGGAGCCCGCGGTCAGGCGGCGGGCTGGAGCTCCTGGGCGGCGTCCCGGCGCTGGGCGCGCACGGTGAACAGCCTCGGGTTGACGTCGAGCAGCACGCGGACCGCGCCGACCCAGATGAGCGCCGAGCCGAGCAGGTGCACCGCGACGAGCGTCTCGGGCAGCGCGGTGAGCGACTGCGCGACCCCGACCAGCGCCTGCAGCACGACGACCACGAGGAAGGCGACCACGCGCCGCCGGGCGAGCTCCGAGCCCGCCGCCCGCGACAGGCGCAGGAGCAGCGCGGCGCCCACGACGAGCACCGCCGTGCCGAGCACGCCGTGGACGACGGTCACGCTCTCCCAGTGGAACTGCATGCGGGGCACCTCCGCGGAGTCGCCGGCGTGCGGGCCGGTCCCCGTCACGAGGGTCCCCACGAGGATCACGAGGAGCGTCAGGCCGACGAGCCCGATGCTGAGCGCCCGCGTCGGGCGGTCAGGCTCGAAGGCCACGGACTGCGAGCGGTGGGCGCGGTGCCACGTCAGTGCGGTGGTGGTGAGGAGGGCGATGGCGAGAACGAAGTGCCCGGCCACGATGTATGGGTTGAGGCCCGAGTGGACGGTCGCGCCGCCCGCGAGGGCGTTCGCGACGACGAGCCAGAACTGCGACCAAGCGAGCCGGGTCATGGTGCGGTCGCGCGGCTTCTGCAGGCGCGCGGCCGTGATCGCCCAGCCCACCGCGACCACGAGGACGCCGGTGAACGCGCGGTTCGTGAACTCGATGAAGCCGTGGATCCCGAGCTCGGGGGTCGAGGTGAGCGAGCCCGGCTCGCACGCCGGCCAGGTGGGGCAGCCGAGGCCAGAGCCGGTCAGCCGGACGACGCCCCCGAAGAAGATGATCAGGATGCTCGCGACGAGCGCCGCGGTGGTCCCCCAGCGCAGTGCGCGCGGACCCAGGGTCACCCGCTCGGCGAGCAAGGAGAACGGCGTCACCATCAGAAGGGGAGCAGCGGGTCGATGCCGACGGCGAGGAAGAGCAGGGTGAGGTATCCGATGGACCCGTGGAACACCCGCATCGGCGAGACGTGCTCGTGACGGATCGCGAGGCTGTAGAGGCGGTGCGTCTCGGCGATGAACCAGACTCCGCTGCCGAGCGCGACCACCGTGTAGAGCACCCCCATTCCGGCGACGGGGATCAGCAGGAGCGAGCAGGCGACGGTGGCCCAGGCGTAGAGGATGACCTGGAGCCCGACGATCGTGCGTCCGCGCACGACGGCCAGCATCGGCACGCCGGCGGCCTGGTAGTCGTCCCGGTACTTCATCGACAGCGGCCAGTAGTGCGGCGGCGTCCAGAGGAAGATGACGGAGAAGAGGATGACGGGGGCCCAGTCGAGCGAGCCGGTGACCGCCGCCCAGCCGATCAGCACCGGCATGCAGCCCGCGATGCCGCCCCACACGATGTTCTGCGGCGTCCGGCGCTTGAGGAAGAGCGTGTAGAACACGACGTAGATCAGGATCGCGGCGAGCGAGAGGCCCGCGGAGAGCCAGTTGGCCGTGAGGCCGAGCCAGACGATCGACAGGACGCCGATCGTGGTCGCGAAGACGAGCGCGGACCGGTCCGAGATCTCCCCGGTCACGAGCGGCCGGTTCTTCGTCCGGTTCATGATCCGGTCGATGTCGCGGTCGAAGTAGCAGTTGAACGCGCCCGCGGACCCGGCGCTCAGCGCGCCGCCGATCAGGACGTTGAGGACCAGCAGCAGATTGGGGATCCCGCCCTGCGCCAGGATCATCGTCGGAGCGGTCACCACGAGGAGCAGCTCGATCACGCGCGGCTTCGTCAGAGCGACGAAGGCCTTCACCTTGCGCGAGAGGGTCGTCGGCGACGCCCCGTCCCGCTCGACGGCGGTGGTCTCCACGACTGCGTCCATTGCTCCTCTAACGATTCGATGATCGCGAACGAGTGTAATGCGCCCGTCCGGGAGCCGGGCCCGGCGTGCACGCTTGTCCAATCGGACGCAGACATATGCGACCACGCAACCCCCGGTCGGCGGCGCACCCCCCTCCGTATACTCGGGACTGCTCGCCAGAGCGCCCGGCACGCACCCGAGCCCGCCCGACGATCGTCGGCACGGGGCCGAGAGGGCCGTCGCCGGAGCATCGTGTCGAAGTCGTCATGCGGCGTGCTCCACCATGCGAGAGGGCGGACGGTCCCCGTCTGCCCCACGTCTCGAGAAGGGTCAGTACCAAGTGTCAGAACTGCAATGGGAATCCATTGACGAGAAGGCAGTCGACACGGCGAGGGTTCTCGCCGCGGATGCGGTCGAGAAGGTCGGCAACGGCCATCCCGGAACCGCCATGAGCCTCGCGCCCGCCGCCTACCTCCTGTTCCAGAAGGTCATGCGCCGCGATCCGTCCGACGCGACCTGGATCGGCCGCGACCGGTTCATCCTGTCGGTCGGCCACTCCTCGCTGACCCAGTACGTCCAGTTCTACCTGGGCGGCTACGGACTCGAGCTCGACGACCTCAAGGCGCTGCGCACCTGGGGCTCGAAGACCCCGGGCCACCCGGAGTACGGCCACACCGACGGCGTCGAGATCACCACCGGGCCGCTCGGCCAGGGCCTCGCCTCCGCCGTGGGCTTCGCCTACGCCTCGCGCTTCGAGCGCGAGCTGTTCGACCCGGAGGCCGCCGCGGGCACCTCCCCGTTCGACCACTTCGTCTACGTGATCGCCGGCGACGGCGACCTGCAGGAGGGCGTCACCAGCGAGGCCTCCTCGCTGGCCGGCCACCAGAAGCTCGGCAACCTGGTCGTCATCTACGACTCCAACCAGATCTCGATCGAGGACGACACCAACATCGCCTTCACCGAGGACGTCAAGGCGCGCTACGAGGCCTACGACTGGCAGGTCCAGGTCGTCGACTGGAAGAAGACCGGCGAGTACCACGAGGACGTCGCCGAGCTGCACGCCGCGATCGAGGCCGCGAAGGGCGAGACCGACAAGCCGTCGCTCATCATCCTGCGCACCATCATCGGCTGGCCGTCGCCGAAGAAGCAGAACACCGGCAAGATCCACGGCTCCGCCCTGGGCGCCGACGAGCTCCGCGGACTCAAGGAGGTGCTCGGCTTCGACCCCGAGAAGACCTTCGACGTCGCCGACGAGGTCATCGAGCACACCCGCAAGGCCGTCGAGCGCGGCCAGGCCCAGCACGCCGAGTGGGACGAGCAGCTCGCCGCCTGGGCGTCCGCGAACCCCGAGAAGAAGGAGCTGCTCGACCGGGTCCTCTCGGGCGAGCTGCCCGAGGGCGTCCAGGAGGCGCTCCCCGTCTTCGAGCCCGGCAAGGAGGTCTCGACCCGCGCCGCGTCCGGCAAGGTCATCAACGCCCTCGCCGGCGTGATCCCCGAGCTGTGGGGCGGCTCCGCCGACCTCGCCGAGTCGAACAACACGACGATCGAGGGAGCCGGCTCCTTCGTCCCGACGGAGTTCTCGACCCACGAGTGGACCGGGAAGAAGGGCGGCCGCGTGCTGCACTTCGGCATCCGCGAGCACGCCATGGGCGCGATCCTCAACGGGATCGTCCTGCACGGCAACACCCGCCCCTTCGGCGGCACCTTCCTGATCTTCTCCGACTACATGCGCCCGGCGGTCCGTCTCGCCGCGCTCATGAAGGCGCCGGCCATCTACGTCTGGACCCACGACTCCGTGGCGCTCGGCGAGGACGGCCCGACGCACCAGCCGGTCGAGCAGCTGTCGACCCTCCGCGCGATCCCGGGCCTGGACGTCGTCCGCCCCGGCGACGCGAACGAGGTCGCCTACGCCTGGAAGACCATCCTCGAGCGCCGCGAGGGCCCCGCCGGCCTCGCGCTCACCCGTCAGAACATCCCGGTGTTCGAGCGCGGCGAGGGCGACGCGGAGGGCGAGACCTTCGCCTCCGCCGCGAACGTCGCTCGCGGTGCCTACATCCTGGCCGAGGCGCCGGGCGGCACCCCGGACGTGATCTTCATCGCGACCGGCTCCGAGGTCCAGATCGCCGTCGAGGCGCGCGAGGCCCTGAGGAGCGAGGGCGTCAACGCCCGCGTCGTCTCGGCTCCGTCCCTCGAGTGGTTCGAGGAGCAGGACGCCGAGTACCGCGAGAAGGTCCTGCCCTCCTCGGTGAAGGCGCGCGTCTCGATCGAGGCCGGCCTGAGCCTGGGCTGGCAGAAGTACGTCGGCGACGCCGGCCGCTCCGTCTCGATCGAGCACTTCGGCGCCTCGGCCGACTACAAGACCCTGTTCCGCGAGTTCGGGATCACCACCGAGGCGGCACTGTCCGCCGCCAAGGAGTCGCTCGCAGCCTCCTGACCCGAAGGCCGCGTCCACCACGGACGCGGCCTTCGCCGTCGGAGCAGCGGCTCCCCCTCACACCACGCACCACCTACGCAGAAGAAGAAGAGACATGACCGAGAACACCCCCACCGCAGAGCTCTCCGCCGCCGGCGTCAGCATCTGGCTCGACGACCTCTCCCGCTCGCGCATCTCCACCGGAGGGCTGCAGAAGCTCATCGAGGAGAAGAACGTCGTCGGAGTCACCACGAACCCCACGATCTTCGCCGCGGCCCTGACCAACGGCGAGTCCTACGACGCCCAGGTGCGCGAGCTCGCCTCCGCCGGCACCTCGGTGACCGACGCCGTCTTCGAGATCACCACCGACGACGTCGCCGCGGCGTCCGACATCTTCCGCCCGATCTACGACGCGACCAACGGCTACGACGGCCGCGTGTCGATCGAGGTCGAGCCCGGCCTGGCGCACGACGCCCAGGGCACCATCGAGCAGGCCAAGGCCCTCTGGGCCAAGGTCGACCGCCCCAACGCGATGATCAAGATCCCCGCGACCGTCGAGGGCCTCGAGGCCATCACGGAGGTCATCGGCTCCGGCATCTCGGTGAACGTCACCCTGATCTTCTCGCTCGCCCGCTACCGCGCTGTCATCAACGCGTACCTGGCCGGCCTCGAGAAGGCCAAGGACGCCGGCATCGACCTGTCGACCATCCACTCCGTCGCCTCGTTCTTCGTCTCGCGCGTCGACACCGAGATCGACAAGCGCCTCGAGGCCGTCGGCACCGACGAGGCCCGCGCCCTCAAGAGCAAGTCCGGCGTCGCCAACGCGCAGCTGGCCTACGAGGTCTTCGTCGAGGCGTTCGCCACCGAGCGCGCCCTGCTGCTCCAGGAGTCCGGCGCCAACCGCCAGCGCCCCCTCTGGGCCTCGACCGGCGTCAAGTCGACCGACCTCCCCGACACCCTCTACGTGACTGAGCTCGTCGCGGCCGGCGTGGTCAACACGATGCCCGAGAAGACCCTCGAGGCGACCTTCGACCACGGCGTCATCACCGGCGACACCGTCACGGGCTCGTACGCCGACGCGAACGCCGTCCTCGACGCCGTCGCGGCGCAGGGCGTCTCGTACGCCGACGTCACCGAGCTGCTCGAGAAGGAGGGCGTGGAGAAGTTCATCGTCTCCTGGAACGAGCTGCTCGACACCGTCACCGCGGCGCTCGAGGGCGCGAAGGCGCAGGCCTGATCATGGCCATCCAGATCCACGTCAGCGGAGACGCCGAGAAGGCCGTCGACCGCGTCGTCCCGGAGCTCGTCGCCGACGAGGTCGCCTCCGGCATCACCGCCCAGGTCCCCACCCTGTGGGGCGCCGCGGCGGAGGAGGAGGCGGCCAAGCGCCTCGGGTGGACCGAGTCGACCACCGTCTCCCGCCCCCTGATCCCCCAGATCCTCGCCCTGCGCGAGGAGTTCCAGGCCAAGGGCGTCGACCACATCGTCCTCGGCGGCATGGGCGGCTCCTCGCTCGCGCCCGAGGTCATCACCCGCACCGCCGGCGTCGAGCTCACCGTGCTCGACTCGACGGCGCCCGGCCAGGTGCTCGCGGCCCTGAACGACCGGCTCGCGTCGACCGCGGTCGTCATCTCCTCGAAGTCCGGCTCGACCGTCGAGACCGCGAGCCAGAAGAAGGCCTACGAGAAGGCGTTCACGGAGGCGGGCATCGATCCGCTCGACCGCATCGTCATCGTGACCGACCCGGGCTCGCCCCTGGACACCTCCTCCCGCGAGGCCGGCTACCGCGTGTTCAACGCCGACCCGAACATCGGCGGGCGCTTCTCGGCGCTCTCCGCGTTCGGCCTCGTGCCGTCCGGGCTCGCCGGCGCCGACATCGAGGCCCTCCTCGACGAGGCGGCCGAGGCCTCCCTCGGGCTCGCCGTGGACTCCCCCGAGAACCCGGGCCTGATCCTCGGAGCGGCGATCGCCGCGACCAGCCCGCGCCGCGACAAGCTCGCGATCGTCGCCGACGGGACCGACATCGTCGGCTTCGCCGACTGGGCGGAGCAGCTCATCGCCGAGTCCACCGGCAAGGACGGCACGGGCATCCTCCCCGTCGTCTTCGGCACGCTGGCCCCCGAGCTCTCGGAGGACCTGCCCGACGTGCAGGTCGTCCGCCTGGTCGAGGACGCCACGGCGCTGCACCTGTTCCCGCGCGACCGCCACGAGGGCGAGATCCTCCTCTCCGGCTCGCTCGGCGCTCAGATGCTGACGTGGGAGTACGCCGTCGCCGTCGCGGGTCGCCTCCTGGGCATCAACCCGTTCGACCAGCCCGACGTCGAGTCGGCGAAGGTCGCGACCCGGGCCCTGCTCGAGAAGCGCCCCGAGCCCGAGGCGCCCGCGTTCACCGACGCGGGCATCGAGGTCACCGGCAGCAGCAGCGTCACCGAGGGCGTCTCGACCGTCGCCGCCGCTGTCGACCGCCTCCTCGCGCAGCTGGGCGACGGCGGCTACGTCTCGATCCAGGCGTACGTCGACCGCCTCGCGCTCCCGCAGCTCGAGGGCGTGCGCGACCTCCTCGCCGCGCAGGCCCAGCGCCCCGTCACCTTCGGGTGGGGCCCGCGCTTCCTGCACTCGACCGGGCAGTACCACAAGGGCGGGGCGCCGACCGGCGTGTTCCTCCAGATCACCGAGCGCTCCGACGTGGACCTCGAGATCCCGGACAGCCCGTTCACCTTCGGCCAGCTCATCCTGGCGCAGGCCGCCGGCGACGCGAGCGTGCTCGCCGAGCACGGCCGGCCGGTGCTGACCCTCACGCTGACCGACCCCGAGGCCGACCTCGAGGCGCTCTTCGAGGCCCTCAACACCTGATCCGACGGGCACGCCGCCGCTGCGCTCTCGAGCGCGCGGCGGCGTGCCCGCGGTCGTCCCGCGACCACTTCCCGGGGCAGCAGCCGGGCCCGCCCGCTCCTCCCCCTCCCTCACCGATAGCAGTGCGCCGGTCCCACCGGCACACAGAAGGACACTGCACATGTCTGTGGACATCACCCCCGAGTTCAATCCGCTGAGGTTGAGCTTCGACCGCCGGTTGAACCGGATCGCCGGGCCCAGCGGCCTCGTCATCTTCGGCGTGACCGGCGACCTCTCCCGCAAGAAGCTCATGCCCGCGGTCTACGATCTCGCCAACCGCGGCCTCCTGCCTCCCGGCTTCGCCCTCGTCGGATTCGCCCGGCGCGACTGGGACGACCAGGACTTCGAGCAGGTCGTCCACGACTCCGTGAAGAAGCACGCCCGCACCGAGTTCCACGAGGAGGTCTGGGCGCAGCTCGCGCAGGGCATCCGGTTCGTGCAGGGCGAGTTCGACGACCCCGAGGCGTTCGCCCGCCTGAAGACGACCGTCGACGACCTCGACCGCGAGCGCGGCACGAACGGCAACTTCGCCTTCTACCTCTCGATCCCCCCGAAGTCCTTCCCGCAGGTCACCGAGCAGCTGCGCAGCTCCGGCCTCGCCGAGCAGAAGGACGGCCAGTGGCGCCGCGTCGTCATCGAGAAGCCGTTCGGCAGCGACCTGAAGACGGCTCGCGAGCTGAACGACGTCGTCGAGTCGGTCTTCCCGCCCGACTCCGTCTTCCGGATCGACCACTACCTCGGCAAGGAGACGGTCCAGAACATCCTGGCCCTCCGCTTCGCCAACATGATGTACGAGCCGCTCTGGAACTCGAACTACGTCGACCACGTGCAGATCACCATGGCCGAGGACATCGGCGTGGGCGGGCGCGCGGGCTACTACGACGGCATCGGAGCGGCGCGCGACGTCATCCAGAACCACCTGCTGCAGCTGCTCGCCCTGACCGCCATGGAGGAGCCGATCTCGTTCGACGCGGCCGACCTCCGTGCGGAGAAGGAGAAGGTCCTCGCGGCCGTCCGCCTCCCCGCCGACCTCTCCACCGCGACCGCCCGCGGGCAGTACGCCGGCGGCTGGCAGGGCGGCGAGAAGGTGCTCGGCTTCCTCGAGGAGGACGGCATGAGCCCCACCTCGACCACCGAGACCTATGCCGCCATGCGCCTGGACATCGGCACCCGACGCTGGGCCGGCGTGCCGTTCTACCTGCGGGCCGGCAAGCGCCTCGGCCGCCGCGTCACTGAGATCGCGGTCGTGTTCAAGCGGGCACCGAAGCAGCTCTTCGCCGAGAGCCAGACCACGTCGCTGGGCCAGAACGCGCTCGTCATCCGGGTCCAGCCCGACGAGGGCGTCACCATGCGCTTCGGCTCGAAGGTGCCCGGCGCCGGCATGCAGGTGCGCGACGTGACGATGGACTTCGGCTACGGCCACGCGTTCACCGAGGCGAGTCCCGAGGCCTACGAGCGTCTCATCCTCGACGTCCTCCTGGGCGAGCCGCCGCTCTTCCCCCGGCACGAGGAGGTCGAGCTGTCCTGGAAGATCCTCGACCCGATCGAGGAGTTCTGGGCCACGCAGGGCCAGCCCGAGCAGTACCGCCCCGGAACTTGGGGCCCCGATTCCGCCGACGAGCTCCTCGCCCGCGACGGCCGCACCTGGAGGCGTCCATGATCGTCGATCTGCCCGACACCACGACGAGCGAGGTCTCGAAGACCCTCGTCAAGATCCGCGAGGAGGGCGGCGCCGTCGCCCTCGGCCGCGTCCTCACCCTCATCATCGCGACCTCCCGGGGTCACGAGGAGGAGGCCATCGAAGCCGCGAACGACGCGTCCCGCGAGCACCCGATGCGCGTCATCGTGGTCTCGAAAGACGACGGCACCACCACGGTCCCGGTCGACGCGACGGCGCGGGTCGACGCGCAGATCCGGGTCGGAGGCGACGCCGGCGCGAGCGAGGTCGTCGTGCTCCGTCCCTACGGAGACGCGGCCGAGGACGAGGAGAGCCTGGTCACGGGCCTGCTCCTCCCCGACGCCCCCGTCGTGGCTTGGTGGCCGAACAGCGCTCCGGACAACGCCTCCGCGTCCCCGATCGGCCGGATCGCCACTCGGCGGATCACCGACGCGTCGGCCCAGTCGAACCCGGCGGAAGCGCTGCACCACCTCGCGTCCACCTACGCCCCCGGCGACACCGACTTCGCCTGGACCCGCCTCACCCTCTGGCGCGCGCAGCTCGCCGCCGTGCTCGACCAGCCGCCCTACGAGCCGATCACGGCCGTCGAGGTCTCGGGCGCGCCCGACTCCCCCTCGACGATCCTGCTCGCCGCCTGGCTGCAGCTCGAGCTCGACATCCCCGTCGACCACGAGCTCACGATCAGCGCGACCGGGTCCAGCGGGATCCACGGCGTGCGGCTCATCCGCGACTCCGGAGTGATCGAGCTCGAGCGCTCGGTGCCCAACGTCGCGACGCTCACGCAGCCCGATCAGCCGGTCCACGACATCTCGCTCCCCCGCCGCAGCCTCCGGGACTGCCTGGCGGAGGAGCTGCGCCGGCTCGACCCGGATGACCTGTACGGTGAAGTGATCTCGCGCGGGGTCGACATGCTCACTGAGAAGGCCGAGGCCCGCAGCGCCTCCTGAGGTGTGGGCGCCCGTCCAGGGCGCCCGCACCTAAGAGCTTCCCGACACGGAGCCGAACCCCGCCGATCGGCACCCGAACCCGAAGGAGTCCCCTAAGATGACCACCGAACGCCGCGTGCTGGTCCACCGCGACAAGCAGACCCTCGCCGGCTCGGTCGCCGCCCGGTTCCTCACCAAGACGATCGACGTCCTCGACGACCTGGGTTCGGCGAACGTCGTGCTCACCGGAGGGACGATGGGAGCCGCCACGCTCAAGGAGATCGGCTCCTCCTCCGCCGCCGGCAACGTGGACTGGTCGCGCGTGCACTTCTGGTGGGGTGACGAGCGCTGGGTGCCCCGCGGCCACGAGGACCGCAACGACGTCCAGGCCGGGGACCTCTTCAGCGTCCTCGACGTGCCGGCGGCGAACGTGCACTCCTACCCGGCCTCGGACGAGGGCCTGGACCTCGACGGCGCCGCCGCTGCCTACGACGCGGAGCTGCGCGAGCACGCCTCCGAGGGGCGCGACTACCCGCGCTTCGACATCACCTTCCTCGGCGTCGGGCCGGACGGGCACATCGCGTCGCTGTTCCCCGAGCGCTCCGCGATCCGCTCCACGACGCCCGGCGTCCTCGCCGTCCGCAACTCGCCGAAGCCGCCGCCGGAGCGCCTCACCCTCACGCTGCCGCTGATCAACCAGTCGGACCGCATCTGGATGGTGCTCGCCGGCGCCGACAAGGCCTCGGCCCTGGGCCTCGCGCTCGCGGGTGCCAGCACGAACGAGGTGCCCGCGTCGGGCGCGTTCGGTCGCAAGCGCACGGTGTTCTTCGTCGACCAGGAGGCTGCGGCCGAGGTTCCCGAGTCGCTCATCGCTCCGAGCTACTGAGCCCGGTCCGGAAACGACGGAAGGCCCGTCCCCCGAGGGGGCGGGCCTTCCGTCGTTCGTCGTCCGGTGAGGATCAGGACGGGGTCGCGGTGCCTCGTCGGGCGCGCAGCTGCTGCAGCGCCTCCTCGAGGAGCTGAGCGGCCTCGGCCTCGGTGCGGCGCTCCTTCACGTAGGCGAGGTGCGTCTTGTAGGGCTCGGTCTTCGCGACCTGCGGCGGGTTCGCCCGGTCGCGGCCCGCGGGGAGACCGGACTGCGGCGAGTCGATCACCTCGGGGATCTCGTCCTCGGGGAGGGCCGCCGAGAAGTGGCGCACCGTCTCGTTGCCGAGAGCGTCCCAGTAGGAGACCGCGACGCGCTCCGCGTGGAAGCCCCGGTCCTGCTCGCCCATGGGTCCTGCGCCGACGCGCGAACCGCGGATTGCACTGCCGCCTGATGCCATTGCGAGTACCCCTATGCTCCGGTGGTGAACTTGGTGATGAGTCCGAGCACCACGATGCAGGCCAGCCAGACGACGCCCAGGATCACGGTGATGCGGTTGAGGTTGCGCTCGGCGACGCCCGACGCGCCGAGGTTGGAGGTGACTCCGCCCCCGAACATGTCGGACAGACCGCCGCCGCGCCCCTTGTGGAGCAGGATCAGCATGGTGAGCAGGAGGCTCGTGATGCCCAGGATGACCTGGAGCACGACCTGGAGGATGTCCACGCGGTACCTTTCGAAGTTCTGGCGCGTTGCGCGCCCCGTCGAGTATAACGGCGCCTGCGAATCCGCGAGGAATGCATCGTCCCGTGTTCGGGGCGATGTATACGAGTGTCCGTCGAGGGGCGGAGCGGGTGGCCTCGTCGCGGTGCCCTCGACAACCTCTTCAGTCGCCGGACCGCGAGCCTGTGATCCACGTACCAGCGGACCGATCGAGCCGAACGCGACACGCTCTCGGAGGGCACCCCGCGACGAGCCGACAGCACCGGACCGGCCAACGCGTGAAGCCGGTATGGGATCTCCGAGGCGAACCGGCGATTCGCGTCCCAGCGGATCGACGTAGCCGGACGCATCCCGCTCTCGGAACCGCGCCCCGTCGCGAAGCCGACCGCGCCACGCCGCGCAGGGAGCGGCGTGGACGACGAAAGGGCGGGCCCGATGGGCCCGCCCTCTCGTCGCAGCAGCTCAGACCCCGACGTGGTTCCGGAATCGGGCGATCGCCGCGAACTCGTCGACCTGGAGGCTGGCGCCTCCGACCAGTGCTCCGTCGACGTCGGGCTCGCGCATGAAGCCGGCGATGTTGCCGGACTTCACGGAGCCGCCGTAGAGGATGCGGGTCTTCGCGGCGGTGTCGGCGCCGAGGACGTCGGCGACGACTCCGCGGAGCGCCTTGCAGACCTGCTGGGCCTGCTCGGGTGTCGCGGCCTGTCCGGAGCCGATGGCCCAGACCGGCTCGTAGGCGACGACGAGGTCGGCGTCCGCGGGGAGGCCGGTGAGGGCCTCCTTCAGCTGGGCGACCGGCACAGCCGACGGGCCGTGCTTCTCGAGGTCCTCCGCGGTCTCGCCGACGCAGATGATCGGAGCGACGCCGTGCTGGAGGGCCGCGGCCGACTTGGCGGCGATGTCCGCGTCCGTCTCGCCGTGGAGCGTGCGACGCTCCGAGTGGCCGACGATCACGTAGTCGCAGTCGAGCTGCTTCAGGAACTGGCCCGAGATCTCGCCGGTGTAGGCGCCGCTGTCGAACTTCGAGACGTCCTGCGCACCGTACTTGAGCGGCAGCTTGTCCGAGTCGACGAGGATCTGCACGGGCCGGAGGTCCGTGAAGGGCGGGAACACCGCGACCTCGACACCGTCGAAGTCGTGGTCGGCGTCCTTGAGGCTCCACGCCAGCTTCTGCACGAAGGCGATGGCCTGGAGGTGGTCCAGGTTCATCTTCCAGTTGCCGGCGATGAGCGGGGTGCGGGCGGCGGTGTCTACCATCCGAGGACCTCCAGTCCGGGGAGGCGCTTGCCCTCGAGGAATTCGAGGCTCGCTCCGCCTCCCGTCGAGATGTGGCCGAACTGGTCGTCGCGGAACCCGAGGGCGCGGACGGCCGCGGCGGAGTCGCCTCCGCCGACGACGCTGAGACCGTCGACCTCGGTGAGCGCCTGCGCGACGGTCTTGGTGCCCGCCGCGAACGGCTCGAGCTCGAAGACGCCCATGGGGCCGTTCCAGAACACCGTCTCGGACGCCGCGATGATCTCGGCGAAGTGCGCGGCGGTATCCGGTCCGATGTCCAGGCCGAGGCCCTTCTCACCGAAGGGCGTGCCCTCGATCGCGTCGGCCGAGGCGACCTGGTGCTCGGCGTCGGGGCCGAACTCCGACGCCACGACGACGTCCGTCGGCAGGACGATCTCCACGCCCAGCTCCTTCGCGTTCGCGAGGTAGCCGAGCACGGTGTCGACCTGGTCCGCCTCCAGCAGGCTGGCGCCGACCTCGTGGCCCTGGGCCTTGAGGAAGGTGAAGAGCATTCCGCCGCCGATGAGGATCGAGTCGACCTTCGGCAGCAGGTGCTCGATCACGCCGAGCTTGTCCGAGACCTTCGAGCCGCCGAGGACGACCGCGTAGGGGCGCTCGGGCTTCTCGGTGAGCCGCTCCAGCACCTCGAGCTCGGCCGCGATCAGCGTGCCGGCCGCGCTGGGGAGAAGCTCGGCGAGCTCGTAGACGCTCGCCTGCTTGCGGTGCACGACGCCGAACCCGTCGGAGACGAAGGCGTCGCCGTAGGCGGCCAGCTTCTCGGCGAAGGTGCGGCGCTCGGCCTCGTCCTTGCTCGTTTCGCCGGCGTTGAACCGGAGGTTCTCGAGGACGACGACCTGGCCGTCCTGGAGAGCATCGACGGCGGCCGAGGCCGCCTCCCCGACGGTGTCCTCGGCGAAGGCCACCGGAGCGTCGAGCAGCTCGCCGAGGCGGGCGGCGACGGGAGCGAGGCTGTACTTCGCCTCGGGCTTCCCCTCGGGGCGCCCGAGGTGGCTCACGACCACGACTCGGGCGCCCTCGGAGACCAGACGCTGGAGCGTGGGCACCGACGCGCGCACGCGACCGTCGTCCGTGATCGTTCCGTCCTTCAGGGGGACGTTCAGATCGCAGCGGACGACGACGCGCTTGCCTGCGAGGGAGCCCAGTGAGTCCAGAGTGCGGAGCGTCACTGCGCGCAGCCCTTAGAGCTTGCCGGCGACGAACTCGGTGACGTCGACGAGGCGGTTGGAGTAGCCCCACTCGTTGTCGTACCAGGAGGCGACCTTGACCTGGCTGCCGATGACCTTCGTGAGGCCCGCATCGAAGATCGACGAGTGCGGGTCGGTCACGATGTCGCTCGAGACGATCGGGTCCTCGGTGTACTTGAGGATGCCCTTGAGGTCTCCCTCGGAGGCCGCCTTGTACGCCGCGTTGATCTCCTCGACGGTGGCGGGCTTGGTCAGCTCGACGGTGAGGTCGGTGATCGAGCCGGTCGGGACCGGGACGCGGAGGGCGTAGCCGTCGAGCTTGCCGACGAGCTCCGGGATGACCAGGCCGAGCGCCTTGGCGGCACCGGTCGAGGTCGGGATGATGTTGACGGCGGCGGCGCGGGCGCGACGCAGGTCGCTGTGCGGGCCGTCCTGGAGGTTCTGGTCGGCGGTGTACGCGTGGACCGTGGTCATCAGGCCGCGCTCGATGCCGAAGTTGTCGAGCAGCACCTTGGCGAGCGGCGCGAGGCAGTTCGTGGTGCAGGACGCGTTCGAGATGATGTCGTGCGTCGCGGGGTCGTAGGTGTTCTCGTTCACGCCGAGGACCAGGGTCGCGACGTCGCTGCCGGTGGCGGGAGCGGAGACGATGACCTTCTTGGCACCCGCGGTGATGTGCTTGCGCGCGTCCTCCGACTTGGTGAAGCGGCCGGTCGACTCGATGACGACGTCGACTCCCAGCTCGCCCCAGGGGAGGTTCGCGGGGTCGCGCTCCTCGAGGACGATGATCGGCTTGCCGTTGACGACGATGCGGTCGCCGTCGAGCTCGACGGTCGCGTCGAGGCGGCCCGTGATGGAGTCGTACTTCAGGAGGTGCGCGAGGGCCTTGTTGTCGGTGAGGTCGTTGACCGCGACGATCTCGAGGTCGCTGCCCTTGGCGAGGGCTGCACGGAAGAAGTTACGGCCGATACGGCCGAAGCCGTTGATGCCGATCTTGACGGACACAGATATCTCCTGGTGAGGAAAGGCACCTCGACGGTGCAGTGGAGGGGTGGAAGCCGACGACAGGGCGTCCCGGACGCGGGGCCCGGGACGCCGAGATCGCTACGACAGTAGCAGCAGGCCCGAAGTCTTCTCGCGGGCTTTCTCGAAGCGCGCGGAGACGTCGGCCCAGTTCACGATGTTCCAGAACGCCTTGACGTAGTCGGCCTTCACGTTGACGTAGTCGAGGTAGAAGGCGTGCTCCCACATGTCGAGGAGGAGGACCGGGACGGTCGCCGCGGCGAGGTTGCCCTGGTGGTCGTAGAGCTGCTCGATGATGAGCTTCTCGCCGAGAGAGTCCCAGGCGAGGATCGACCAGCCGGAGCCCTGGATGCCGAGGGCCGAGGCGGTGAAGTGGGCGCGGAACTTGTCGAACGACCCGAAGTTGTCGTCGATGGCCGCGGCGAGCTCGCCGACGGGCTTGTCGCCGCCGTCCGGCGAGAGGTTGTTCCAGAACACGGTGTGGTTCACGTGACCGGCGAGGTTGAAGGCGAGGTCCTTCTGGAGCTTGTTCACGTTCGCGAGGTTCTCGCTGTCGCGAGCGTCCTGCAGCGAGGCGAGGGCGGTGTTCGCCCCGGCCACGTACGTCGCGTGGTGCTTGTCGTGGTGGAGCTCCATGATCCGCCCACTGATGTTCGGCTCGAGGGCCGAGTAGTCGTAGGGCAGTTCGGCGAGCGTGTAGTCAGCCATGTGCGATCTCCTGTTCGTGGTCGTCGCTCCCGTGCGACCCGCCGGCGTCTCGGCGTCCTCCGCGAGGCGGAGGAGGAGGGCCGGGAGTGTCCTGAGCGACCCGATCAGTCTAGCGAGGGGGCCCCTCCGCGTTCGGAGGGCTTGCGTTGTTCGACCAGGAGACACTCAGCGTTCGCCGGGCGGGGCGCGCCGTGCGGCCGGGCCTACAGGTCCTGCAGCTCGGCCGGGAGGTTCGCGTCGGTGCCCGGGATGTCGAGGTCGGACGCGCGCTTGTCGGCCATCGCGAGGAGGCGGCGGATGCGGCCGGCGACGGCGTCCTTCGTCATCGGCGGATCGGCGTGGTGGCCGAGCTCGTCGAGGCTCGCGTCGCGGTGCGCGAGGCGCAGGCGCCCGGCGTAGCGGAGGTGCTCGGGGATGTCGTCGCCCAGGATCTCCATCGCGCGCTCGACGCGGGCGCACGCCGCGACGGCGGCCTGGGCGGAGCGGCGGAGGTTCGCGTCGTCGAAGTTGACGAGGCGGTTCGCGGTCGCCCGCACCTCGCGGCGCTGGCGCAGCTCCTCCCAGCTCGCGACGGTCGCGGTCGCGCCCATCAGGGTGAGCATCGCGCTGATGCTCTCGCCGTCGCGGATGACGACCCGGTGGACGCCGCGCACCTCGCGGGACTTGGCCTGGACTCCCAGGCGTCCGGCGGCTCCGACGATCGCCATGGCCGCCTCGTTGCCGGGGCAGATGATCTCGAGCGCCGCGGAGCGGCCCGGGTCGGTCAGCGAGCCCTGGGCGAGGAAGGCGCCGCGCCACAGGGCGGCGAGCTCCTCGCGGGAGCCGGTCGTGAGGCGGTTGGGCAGGCCGCGGACGGGCCGGCCCCGCTGGTCGAGGAGGCCGGTCTGCCGGGCGAGGGTGTCCCCGCCCTCGACGACGCGCACCAGCCAGCTCGTGGTCCTCCGGGATCCGCCGGCCGAGACGATGCTGCCCTCGCTGCGGACGCCGTACAGCTCGGCGAGGTCGCGGCGCACGCGGGTCGCGAGCGGGGCGGAATCGAGCTCGACCTCGACCGCGAGGCGGTTGGAGATGATGTGCAGTCCTCCGGAGAAGCGGAGGATGGTCGCCAGTTCGGCGGCACGGACGGTGTTCTTGCGCGAGACGATCGCGACCAGTTCGCCCTTGACGTCTGCGGTGAGGGCCACGGAGTCTTCCTTACGTCGGGTGCGCGGCTGAGCGCGCGGGGATCATTCTCGGCCGAGGTCGCGGTGCGCCACGTTGACGGCGACGCCCGGCAGCTCGGCCAGACGGGCCGCGACACGGCCCGCGACCGCGACGGAGCGGTGCTTGCCTCCCGTGCAGCCGATCGCGATGGTCGCGTGGCGCTTGTTCTCGCGCTGGTAGCCGTCGAGCACGGGGCGCAGGGCCCGGGAGTAGGAGTCGATGAACTCCTCGGCGCCCTGCTGGGCCAGCACGTAGTCTCTCACCTCTTCGTCGAGACCCGTGTGCGGACGCAGCTCCGGGATCCAGTACGGGTTCGGCAGGAACCGCGCGTCGGCCACCATGTCGGCGTCCGTCGGCAGCCCGTACTTGAAGCCGAAGCTCATCACCGTGACCTGGAGGCCCGCGCGGCCGGCCTCGGCGAAGCGCTCGGTGATGCTGGTGGCCAGCTGGTGGATGTTGAGGTCCGAGGTGTCGATGACGATGTCGGCCGACTCCCGCAGCTGAGCGAGGCGCGTCCGCTCGGCGGAGATGCCGTCGAGGAGGGTCCCCCGGCCCTGCAGCGGGTGCGGACGGCGCACCTGCTCGAAGCGGCGGACGAGCGCGGCGTCGGTGGCCTCGAGGAACACCACTCGGAGGTCGACCCCGGCGCGCAGCTCGCGGACGATGTCGCCGAGGTCCTCGAAGAAGTCGCGTCCGCGGACGTCGACGACCGCCGCGATCTTCGGCAGCGTGTCCCCTGCACGCTGCGCCAGGTCGACCAGCGGGCGCAGCATCTGCGGCGGCAGGTTGTCGACGACGTACCAGCCGAGGTCCTCCAGCGCGTTCGCGGCCGTGGACCGGCCCGCTCCGGACATCCCCGTGACGATCAGCACGTCCTGCTGCTCGCTCTCCGTGCTCATGCGCTCTCCGTGCTCGTGTCTGCTCGTGTCCTCGGTGCCGGGCACCGGCCGCTCTCCCCCGGAGCGCGGGCCTCCAGCCTAGGGCGTGCCCCCGACGGCGGACCCGTCCGGATGCAGGTGCGCGTGGATCGCGCCCGCCAGCGTCGGGCCGATGCCCTTGACCTCGGCGATCTCGGCCTCGCCCGCCTCGCGGAGCCGGGCGACGGATCCGAAGTGCTTCAGCAGGTCGCGGACTCGCGTGCCTCCGAGCCCGGGCACCTCGGCCAGCTGCGACGAGATGTCGCGCTTGCGACGCGTCCTCTGGTGGGTGATCGCGAAGCGGTGCGCCTCGTCGCGGATGCGCTGGAAGAGGAAGAGCGCATCGCTGTTGCGCGGCAGGATGACGGGGAAGTCGGAGTCCGGCAGCCAGATCTCCTCGAGGCGCTTGGCGATCCCGCAGAGGGTGATGCCGGTCACCCCGGACTCGTCGAGCGCGCGCTGCGCGGCTGCGACCTGCGGCTGGCCGCCGTCGACGATCAGCAGCTGCGGGGGGTACGAGAACTTGCGCCGCTTGGCCTCGCCGGTCTCGGGGTCGACCGCCGCGGGCTCGACCGGCTCGCGGAGGTACGCGAGGCGGCGGGTGAGCACCTGGTGCAGCGACTCGGTGTCGTCCGTCGACTCCGCGATGGAGAACCGCCGGTACTGGTCCTTCCGCGCGAGCCCGTCCTCGAAGACCACCATCGAGGCGACGATGTTGGTGCCGCTGAGGTGGGAGACGTCGTAGCACTCCATCCGGAGCGGCGCCTCGCTCATGCCGAGGGCGTCGCGGATGTCCTCCAGGGCCTGCGTCCGAGCGGTGAAGTCGGCGGAGCGGCGGGTCTTGTAGAGCATCAGCGAGTGCTTCGCGTTCTGCGTCGCCGTCTCGAGGAGGGCGGCCTTGTCTCCGCGCTGGGCCGCTCGGAGGCGCACGTTCGTGCCGCGCAGTCCGCTCAGCCACTCCTCGAGCGCCTCGGTGTCCTCGGGCAGCTCCGGCACGACGACCTCCCGGGGCGGGACGTCGCCGGTCTCGTAGGCGGCCTGGAGGGCCGTGTCGACGAGCTCCGCCGTGCTCATGTCGAGCTCCTTGTCGACGACCCAGCCCCGCTCGCCGCGGATGCGCCCGCCGCGGACCCGGAACTGCTGCACGGAGGCGGCGAGCTCGTCGTGGACGATCGCGTAGAGGTCGACGTCCACGTTGTCCTTGAGCACGACCGCGCTCTTGGCGAGGACCGCGTCGAGGGCGGCGGCCTGATCGCGTAGCTTGCCGGCGCGCTCGTACTCCATCGCCGCGGCGGCCTCGCGCATCTCCTTCTCGAGCTCGCCGATCATCCGGCGGTCGTGGCTGCCCATGAAGGCGACGAAGCGGTCGACCATCTCGCGGTGCTCGGCGAAGGTGACACGGTGGGAGCAGGGCCCGCCGCAGCGGCCGATCTGCGACGCGAAGCAGGGCTTGCCGCTCTGCATGGCGCGCTTGTAGTTGGAGTCGTTGCAGGTCCTGATCGGGAACGCCTTGATCATCAGGTCGATCGTCTCGTGGATCGCCCAGATCTTCGGGTAGGGCCCGAAGTAGCGGGCCTTCCTGATCTTGGCGTTCCGCGTGACCATCACCCGCGGGGCCTCGTCGCCGAGCGTCACCGCCATGTAGGGGTAGGACTTGTCGTCGCGGAACTTGACGTTGAAGGGGGGATCGAACTCGTTGATCCAGGTGAACTCGAGCTGCAGGGCCTCGACGTCGGTGCCGACAACGGTCCACTCGACGCCGGAGGCCGAGGTGACCATCCGCCGGGTGCGCTCGTGCAGGCTCGGCAGCGGGGCGAAGTAGTTGCTCAGCCGCGCGCGGAGGTTCTTGGCCTTGCCCACGTAGAGCACCCGCCCCCGGGCATCCGTGAAGCGGTACACGCCCGGGAGGGTCGGGATCTCACCCGGCTTCGGCCGGAAGTCGACTGTCTGCGCCATGCCTCTCGCTCGCGTCAGCCGAGGATCTCGGCGAGGAACATGCCGGTGTGGCTGCCCTCGACCTTCGCCACGTGCTCGGGGGTGCCCACCGCGACCACCTGTCCGCCGCCGGCGCCGCCCTCGGGACCCATGTCGATCAGCCAGTCGGCGGACTTGATGACGTCGAGGTTGTGCTCGATGGTGATCACCGTGTTGCCCTTGTCGACCAGGCCGTTGAGGACGAGGAGGAGCTTGCGGACGTCCTCGAAGTGCAGGCCCGTCGTCGGCTCGTCGAGCACGTAGACGCTGCGGCCGTTGGAGCGGCGCTGGAGCTCGGTGGCCAGCTTGACGCGCTGCGCCTCGCCGCCGGAGAGCGTGGTCGCGCTCTGGCCGAGGCGGACGTAGCCGAGGCCCACCTCCACCAGCGTGCGGAGGAAGCGGTGGATCGCCGTGATGGGCTCGAAGAAGTCGGCCGCCTCGGCGATCGGCATGTCGAGCACCTCGGCGATGTTCTTGCCCTTGTAGTGCACGGTCAGTGTGTCGCGGTTGTAGCGCGCTCCCCCGCAGACCTCGCACGCCACGTAGACGTCGGGCAGGAAGTTCATCTCGATCTTGATGGTGCCGTCGCCCGAGCAGGCCTCGCAGCGGCCGCCCTTGACGTTGAAGCTGAAGCGTCCGGGCAGGTACCCCCGCGCCTTCGCCTCGGTGGTCTCGGCGAAGAGGTTGCGGATGCGGTCGAACACGCCCGTGTAGGTGGCGGGGTTCGAGCGCGGCGTGCGGCCGATCGGGTTCTGGTCGACGTGCACGACCTTGTCGAGGTTCTCGAGGCCGGTGACGCGCGTGTGCTTGCCCGGCACCTTGCGGGCGCCGTTGAGCTGGTTGGCGAGCACGCGGTAGAGGATGTCGTTCACGAGGGTGCTCTTGCCGGAGCCGGAGACCCCGGTGACCGCGACGAACGTGCCGAGCGGGAACTCCGCGTCGACCTTGCGGAGGTTGTTGGCGTTCGCCCCGACGACCTTGATCATCCGCTTGCGGTCGATCTTCCGCCGCTTCTTCGGGACCTCGATCGCCTTGCGGCCCGAGACGTAGTCGCCGGTCAGCGAGTGGGTGTTCTCGAGCAGCGACTCGTAGGAGCCGGAGTGCACGACCTTGCCGCCGTTGACCCCGGCGCCCGGGCCGATGTCGACGATCCAGTCGGCGGTGCGGATGGTGTCCTCGTCGTGCTCGACCACGATCAGCGTGTTGCCCAGATCGCGCAGCTTGATGAGGGTGTCGATCAGGCGGCGGTTGTCGCGCTGGTGCAGGCCGATGCTCGGCTCGTCGAGCACGTAGAGCACGCCGGTCAGCCCGGAGCCGATCTGGGTCGCCAGGCGGATGCGCTGCGCCTCGCCGCCCGACAGGGAGGCGGCGGCGCGCGAGAGGTTGAGGTAGTTGAGCCCGACTTCGATGAGGAAGTCGATGCGCGCGCGGATCTCGCGTAGCACCTGCGCGGCGATGTGCGCCTCGCGGTCGGTCAGCTCGAGCCGGCTCATGAAGTCCTGGGCGTCGCCGAGGCTGAGGTCGGCCACGTCCGCGATGCTCGCCCCGTGCACGAGCACGGCGAGCACCTCGGGCTTGAGGCGGGAGCCCTTGCACACGGGGCAGGGCACCTCGCGGAGGAACTCGGACCAGCGGGTGCGCTGGACGTCGGTCTCGGCCTGGACGAACTGGCGCTCGATGTAGGGCACGACGCCCTCGAAGCCCGAGGTGTAGCTCATCTCGCGGCCGTAGCGATTCTTCCACTTGACCTTGACCTCGAAGTTGTCGCCGTGGAGGACGGCCTGCTGCACCTCGGTGCTGAGGCGCTTCCACGGGGTGGTGAGCGTGAAGCCGAGGTCGCGGGAGAGGCCGTCGAGCAGCTTCTCGTAGTACTGGAACAAGCCCTTGCCCTGGGTGGTCCAGGGGATGATGACGCCCTCGGCGATGCTCAGGTCGGGGTCGCCGAGCAGCAGCTCGTCGTCGACCGACATGCGCGTGCCGAGGCCCGAGCACTCCGGGCAGGCGCCGAAGGGCGCGTTGAAGGAGAAGGTCCGCGGCTCGATCTCGGTCAGCGAGATCGGGTGGTTGTTGGGGCAGGACAGCTTCTCGGAGTAGGTGGTCCAGGCGCCGTCGCCCTCGCCGTCGACGTAGTTGATCTGCACGATGCCGTCGGTGAGCCGCAGGGCCGTCTCGAGCGAGTCGGTGAGGCGCCCGAGGATGTCGGGGCCGGCCACGAGCCGGTCGACCACGACGGAGATGTCGTGCTTGTACTGCTTCTTGAGCACCGGCGGCTCGCTCAGCTGGACGAGCTTCCCGTCCACCATGGCGCGGGAGTAGCCGCCCGCGGTCAGCTCCTTGAAGAGGTCGACGAACTCGCCCTTCTTCTGCGAGACGACGGGGCTGAGGATCTGGTAGCGGGTACCGGTCTCGAGCTCCATCAGCTGGTCGGCGATCTGCTGCACGGTCTGCGCGGAGATCCGCTCGCTGCAGATGGGGCAGTGCGGGACGCCGATGCGCGCCCAGAGCAGACGCATGTAGTCGAAGATCTCGGTGATCGTGCCGACGGTGGAGCGCGGGTTGCGGTTCGTCGACTTCTGGTCGATCGAGACCGCGGGGCTGAGGCCCTCGATGAAGTCGACGTCCGGCCGGTCCACCTGCCCGAGGAACTGGCGGGCGTACGCGGAGAGGGACTCGACGTAGCGCCGCTGGCCCTCCGCGAAGATCGTGTCGAAGGCCAGGGAGGACTTGCCCGAGCCCGAGAGACCGGTGAACACCACCATCGAGTCGCGCGGGATCTCGAGGTCGACGTTCTGCAGGTTGTGCACCCGCGCGCCGCTCACCACCAGCTTCGAGGACGACTCGTCGAGCGAGGAGACGAAGCGGTGGAAGGAGGGAGAGGGGGTGGAGGAGGGGTCCGTAACGGCGTTCAGGATCGACACTCCGAAAGTGTATGCGGAGCCACCGACATCGCCCGTGGCGTTCGCTGGGCGCTGATCCGCGGGCCCCTCCCCTTGCGGATCAGCGCCCCCGATCAGGACAGGTGCCCGGCCTTCTCCATCTGGCGGAGCTCGCGCTTGAGCTCCTGGACCTCGTCCCGCAGCCGGGCCGCGAGCTCGAACTTGAGCTCGCCCGCCGCCTGGAGCATCTGCCCGTTGAGGTCGGAGATGATCGCCTCGAGATCGTTGCCGCCGTTCGCGGCGAGACCCTGACGGCGCAGGTTCGGCGTCGGGCTCTTCTTCTTGGCGTCGCGCCCGGCGAGCAGCTTGGCGGTGTCGGCCCCCTCGCGGGCGAGGGCGTCGGTGATGTCGGCGATCTTCTTCCGCAGCGGCGTCGGGTCGATGCCGTGGTCGAGGTTGTAGGCGACCTGCTTCTCGCGTCGGCGGTCGGTCTCGTCGATCGCGAGCCGCATCGAGTCCGTCACCTTGTCGGCGTACATGTGGACCTCGCCCGAGACGTTGCGCGCCGCACGGCCGATCGTCTGGATGAGCGACGTGGACGAGCGGAGGAAGCCCTCCTTGTCGGCGTCGAGGATCGCCACGAGCGAGACCTCCGGCAGGTCGAGCCCCTCGCGCAGCAGGTTGATGCCGACCAGGACGTCGTACACGCCCGCTCGCAGCTCCGAGAGGAGCTCGACGCGCCGCAGGGTGTCGACGTCGGAGTGCAGGTAGCGGACCCGGACGCCGGCCTCCGTGAGGAAGTCGGTGAGCTCCTCGGCCATGCGCTTCGTCAGCGTCGTGACGAGCACGCGCTCGTCGCGCTCGGTGCGGCGCTTGATCTCCTCGAGCAGGTCGTCGATCTGGCCCTTCGTCGGCTTGACGACGATCTCGGGATCGATCAGGCCGGTCGGGCGGATGATCTGCTCGACGATGCCGTCGGCGATGCCCATCTCGTAGCGGCCCGGGGTCGCCGAGAGGTAGACGGTCTGGCCGACGCGCGACTTGAACTCCTCCCACTTCAGGGGCCGGTTGTCCATCGCCGAGGGCAGGCGGAAGCCGTGCTCGACCAGCGTGCGCTTGCGGGAGGCGTCGCCCTCGTACATCGCACCGATCTGCGGCACCGTCACGTGCGACTCGTCGATCACGACGAGGAAGTCGTCCGGGAAGTAGTCGAGCAGGCAGTGCGGGGCCTCGCCCGACTCGCGGCCGTCGATGTGGCGGGAGTAGTTCTCGATGCCGGAGCAGAATCCGATCTGCTGCATCATCTCGAGATCGAAGGTCGTGCGCATCCGCAGGCGCTGCGCCTCGAGGAGCTTGTTCTGCTTCTCGAGGTCGGCCAGGCGCACCTCGAGCTCCTGCTGGATGGTGTCGATCGCACGGTGCATGACGTCCTGGCTGGCGACGTAGTGCGAGCCGGGGAAGACCGACACGGAGTCGAGCTTCCGGACGATGTCGCCGGTGAGCGGGTGGAGCGTGTAGAGCGCCTCGATCTCGTCGCCGAACATCTCGATCCGGATCGCGAGCTCCTCGTACATCGGGATGATCTCGATCGTGTCGCCCCGCACCCGGAAGGTGCCGCGGGCGAAGTCGACGTCGTTGCGCGCGTACTGCATCGACACGAACTTGCGGATGAGGCGGTCCCGGTCGACCCGCTGGCCGACCTGGAGCGCCACCATCGCCTCGAGGTACTGCTCGGGCTGGCCGAGGCCGTAGATGCACGAGACGGTCGACACCACGATCACGTCGCGGCGGCTCAGGAGCGAGTTCGTGGTGGAGTGGCGCAGCCGCTCGACCTCGGCGTTGACCGAGCTGTCCTTCTCGATGAAGGTGTCGGTCTGCGGGACGTAGGCCTCGGGCTGGTAGTAGTCGTAGTACGAGACGAAGTACTCGACGGCGTTGTTGGGGAACAGCTCGCGGAACTCGTTGGCGAGCTGCGCGGCGAGGGTCTTGTTGTGCGCGAGCACGAGCGTGGGGCGCTGCACGGCCTCGACGAGCCAGGCCGTGGTCGCGGACTTGCCGGTCCCGGTGGCGCCCAGCAGGACGACATCGGTCTCGCCGGCGTTGATGCGGGCGCTCAGATCGGCGATCGCGCCGGGCTGGTCACCGCTCGGCTTGTACTCGCTGATGACCTCGAACGGGTGCACGGCACGGGTTGGCTCCATGGTTCGAAGCGTAGCCGCGACCACCGACACCGGACGGCGCGTGCGCTGGCGGCGAACGGGGGTGCGCTCTCCGGCCGGGCCGCTCGGCCACGAGGGCGGGTGTCCGGGACGGACCGTCAGCGGGCGAGACGCTCCCACAGCGCGTCGGTCCGAGCGAGCGTCTCCTCCAGCGTGCCGGAGGAGTCGATCACGACGTCGGCGAGGGCGAGGCGCTCCTCGTCGCTCGCCTGCGACGAGACCCGCGCACGAGCCTCCTCCTCGGTCAGTCCCCGGAGGGCGACGAGACGCTCGATGCGGAGGTGCTGCGGCGCGTGCACGACGACCACCTCGTCGAACTCCCCCGCTCCACGGCCCTCGGCGAGGAGGGGGACGTCGTATACGACCACCGCGGCCGGGTCCGCCTCGGCGGCCTCCGCGAACAGCCGCTGCGAACGGAGGGTCACCGCCGGATGGGTGATCGCATTGAGGTCGGCGCGGGCCGCCGCGTCCGAGAAGACGATCGCGCCGAGCGCCGGGCGGTCGAGCGCGCCGTCCGCGCGGATCACGGACGGGCCGAAGCGCTCGGCGATCGCCGCCAGCGCCGGCTCCCCCGGCTCGACGACCTCGCGCGCGAGGACGTCGGCGTCGACCACCACCGCTCCGTGCTCGGCGAGACGGCGGGCGACGGTGGACTTGCCCGAGGCGATGCCTCCGGTGAGGGCGACGAGATGCACCC
Organism: Rathayibacter sp. AY1G1; assembly: GCF_002932095.1. Lineage (NCBI taxonomy): Bacteria > Bacillati > Actinomycetota > Actinomycetes > Micrococcales > Microbacteriaceae > Rathayibacter > Rathayibacter sp. AY1G1. The sequence continues at coordinate 115,309 of NZ_PSUZ01000002.1, read as the reverse complement.
GGCCACCCTACCCAGCGCCGTCGCCCGGAACGCCGAACGGCCGGCCCCCGAGGGGACCGGCCGTTCGATGCGATGTGCTCGCGATCAGTTGTTCGAGGACAGCTTCTCGCGGAGCGCGGCGAGCGACTCGTCGTCGGCGAGGGTGCCGCCGGTGGTCGACTCGCTGGTGAAGCCGGCGCCGACCGAGACGCCCTCGGAGACGGTGGCCGCCTCCTCCTGCGACTTGGCGACCTGGGCCTTGTGGGCCTCCCAGCGCGCCTGAGCAGCGGCGTACTCCAGCTCCCAGGCCTCGCGCTGCGACTCGAAGCCCTCGCGCCACTCGTTGGTCTCGGGGTCGAAGCCCTCGGGGTACTTGTAGTTCCCCTGGTCGTCGTACTCCGTGGCCATGCCGTAGAGCGCCGGGTCGAACTCGGTGCCCTCGGGGTCGACGTTCTCGTTCGCCTGCTTGAGCGAGAGGGAGATGCGGCGACGGTCGAGGTCGATGTCGATGACCTTGACGAACACCTCTTCGCCGACCGACACGACCTGCTCGGCGAGCTCGACGTGCTTGCCCGACAGCTCGGAGATGTGGACGAGGCCCTCGATGCCGTCCGCGACGCGGACGAAGGCACCGAACGGGACCAGCTTCGTGACCTTGCCCGGCGCGACCTGTCCGATCGCGTGGGTGCGGGCGAAGACCTGCCACGGGTCCTCCTGGGTCGCCTTGAGCGAGAGCGACACGCGCTCGCGGTCGAGGTCGACCTCGAGGATCTCGACGGTGACCTCCTGGCCCACCTCGACGACCTCGGAGGCGTGCTCGATGTGCTTCCAGGAGAGCTCGGAGACGTGGACGAGACCGTCGACGCCGCCGAGGTCGACGAACGCACCGAAGTTGACGATCGACGACACGACGCCCTTGCGGACCTGACCCTTGTGCAGGTTGTTCAGGAACGTGGTGCGGCTCTCGGATTGGGTCTGCTCGAGGAGCGCGCGACGCGACAGGACCACGTTGTTGCGGTTCTTGTCGAGCTCGAGGATCTTCGCCTCGATCTCCTGGCCGAGGTACGGCGTGAGGTCGCGGACACGGCGCAGCTCGATGAGCGAGGCCGGGAGGAAGCCGCGGAGGCCGATGTCGACGATGAGACCGCCCTTGACGACCTCGATGACCGAGCCGGTGACGACGCCGTCCGACTCCTTGATCTTCTCGACGTCGCCCCACGCGCGCTCGTACTGCGCACGCTTCTTGGACAGGATCAGGCGACCCTCCTTGTCCTCCTTCTGGAGGACGAGGGCCTCGACGCTGTCGCCCACGTTGACGACCTCGGAGGGGTCGACGTCGTGCTTGATGGAGAGCTCGCGCGAGGGGATGACGCCCTCGGTCTTGTAGCCGACGTCGAGGAGGACCTCGTCGCGGTCGATCTTCACGACGGTGCCTTCGATGAGGTCTCCGTCGTTGAAGAACTTCAGAGTCTTTTCGACCGCGGCAAGAAAGTCTTCAGCAGACCCGATGTCGTTGATCGCGACCTGCTTGGTTGCCTTGTCGGTCGTTGCGGTTGTCATTAAGGGATGCTCCAGGATGGATGGGTCTCGGGCGGCGGCCGCCTGCGGGCCTCGCGGCTCGGCGGAGTGGTGACCACTGCGGTGGTGAGGGATGTGCCTCCGGCCCGGGAGCCGCGCTCGGCCGGCCGGAGGACCGGCCTTCCTCGCGCGCCGCGGGCACGGCGGCGCCACAGATGTGACACCCCAGCTTAGACGCCCCGGGAGGCGCACGGCAATCTCGCCGCGCCCGTCCAGGCGCGGGTTCCGGAGTCAGCCGGCGAGGGAGGAGCGGAGGGTGTCGAGACCGACGCCGCCGAGGTCGAGCGCCCTCCGGTGGAAGGCCGCGAGCGAGAACGCGGCGCCCTCGCGCGCCTCCGCCTCGTCGCGCAGCTGCTCCCAGATCCGCTGCCCGATCTTGTAGGACGGAGCCTGCCCCGGCCAGCCGAGGTACCGGTTCACCTCGAAGCGCACGAACGCGTCGTCCATGTTCACGTTGGCCCGCATGAAGTCGAGGGCCGACTCGGCGGTCCAGACGGTGCCGGAGCCCGGCATCGGCTTCTGGAGGTGCACGCCGATGTCCAGCACGACGCGCGCCGCGCGCATCCGCTGGCCGTCGAGCATGCCCAGGCGGTCGGCCGGGTCGTCGAGGTAGCCGAAGCGCTCCATCAGCCGCTCCGCGTAGAGCGCCCAGCCCTCGGCGTGGCCGGAGGTCCCGGCGAGCTGACGGCGCCAGGTGTTGAGGCGGGCGCGGTTGTGGACGGCCTGGCCGATCTGCAGGTGATGGCCCGGGACGCCCTCGTGGTAGACCGTGGTCAGCTCCCGCCAGGTGGCGAACTCGGTGACTCCGGCCGGGACCGACCACCACATCCGCCCCGGGCGCGAGAAGTCGTCGCTCGGACCGGTGTAGTAGATGCCGCCCTCCTGGGTCGGCGCGATCCTGCACTCGAGGCGGCGCACCTCCTCCGGGATGTCGAAGGCGGTGCCGGCGAGCTCGCGGACGGAGCGGTCGCTGGTCTCCTGCATCCACGCCTGCAGAGCGTCGACGCCGTGCAGAGTGCGGGCCGGGTCCGCCTCGAGGTGGGCGATCGCCTCGGCGACGGAGGCGCCGGGCAGGATCTCGCGCGCGATCGCCTCCTGCTCGGACGTCATGCGGGCCAGCTCCTCGATCCCCCACTCGTAGGTCTCGTCGAGGTCGACGACAGCGCCGAGGAAGCGGCGGGAGTGCAGCGCGTACAGCTCCCGGCCGACGGCGTCCTGCTCGGTCGCGGCGGGGGCGAGCTCGCCCCGGAGGAACTGCGCGAGCGACCCGTAGGCGGCCGAGGCACGGCGGGCGCCGTCCTCCAGCCGCTGAGCGAGCGACGCGGGCAGGGATCCGGCGGCGGGAGCGGCCTCCGCGGCCAGCTCGGCGAAGAACCCGCGGGGAGCGGCGATCTTCCGCGCCTGCTCGGCGACGAGCTCGACCTGGCGGCGGGCGGGGACCACGCCGGTGCGGATCCCCTCGCGCAGGGTCTCCGCGTAGCCCTCGAGGGCGGCCGGCACGGCCAGCAGCCGCTCGGCGACCGCCTCCCAGTCGGCGACCTCGTCCGTCGGCATCAGGTCGAAGACGTCGCGCAGCTCCTGCGCCGGGGACGCGATCACGTTGAGGTCCCGCAGCGGCAGACCGGCGTCGTGCCCCTCCAGGGAGAGCCGGAGCTCGGCGCCGAGGTCGGCGACCGTGACGCGGTCGACGTCGTCCACGGGGTCGGCGGCCTCGAGCTCGGCGAGGGCCGAGGCGGTCGCCGCCCGGGCCTGCTCGAGACCGGCCGGCGAGTAGTCGCCCAGACGGCCGTTCGCGCCGCTGCGTCCGATCGCGGTGCCGAGGGTGGGGTCGAGGTCGACGAGCGTGTCGACCCAGCGCTCGGCGACGGCGTCGACGGCGGTGGGCTCGCGGGGGGTGTCGGTGCTCATGCCTCCGAGCCTAGCCAGGCCCTGCGGCCGGCTCAGTGCGCGGCGACGTCCCAGTCGGACCCGTGGCCCACCTGCACCTCGAGCGGGACGCTCAGGTCGGCGGCACCCGCCATCCGGCCGCGGACGATCGCCTCGAGCGGCTCCTCCTCGCCGGGGGCGACGTCGAAGATCAGCTCGTCGTGCACCTGGAGGAGCATCCGAGAGCCGAGCCCCTGCTCGTCGAGGTCGGCCTGCACGCCGATCATCGCGCGCTTCATGATGTCGGCGGCCGAGCCCTGGATCGGCGAGTTGAGTGCCGCCCTCTCGGCGTTGTCGCGGAGGACGCGGTTCGCGCTCTGCAGGTCGGGGAACGGACGCCGGCGACCGAAGATCGTCTCGGTGTAGCCGGTCTCGCGGGCCTGCTCGACGACGCTGCGGAGGTAGTCCCTCACCGCGCCGAAGCGGACGAAGTAGTCGGTCATCAGCTGCTTGGCCTCGGCGCTCGAGATGCGCAGCTGCTTCGACAGGCCGAAGGCGCTCAGGCCGTAGGCGAGGCCGTACGACATCGCCTTGACCTTGTTGCGCATGGCCGAGGTGACGTCGCCCGGATCGACGCCGAAGATCCGCGACCCGACGAAGCGGTGCAGGTCCTCGCCGGAGTGGAAGGCCTCGATCAGCCCGGCGTCGCCGGAGAGGTGCGCCATGATCCGCATCTCGATCTGCGAGTAGTCGGCGGTGAGGAGGGTGCTCGCGTCCGCTCCGTGGACGAAGGCGGTGCGGATGCGGCGGCCCACCTCGCTGCGGACGGGGATGTTCTGCAGGTTCGGGTCGTTGGAGGAGATCCGGCCGGTGGCCGTGCCGGTCTGGTCGTAGCTGGTGTGGATCCGGCCGTCGGCGGTGACCGACTTCTCGAGCGTCTCGATGATCTGCTTGAGCTTGGTCGCGTCGCGGTGCTCGAGGAGCAGCCCGAGGAACGGGTGCGGGTGGGACTCCTGCAGGTCGGCGAGGGCGGAGGCGTCGGTGGTGTAGCCCGTCTTCGTGGCCCGGGTGCGCGGCATGTCGAGCTCCTCGAAGAGGACCTGCTGCAGCTGCTTGGGCGAGCCGAGGTTCATCTCGTGGCCGATCTCGGCGAACGCGCGGCTCGCGAGGTCGGCGGCCGAGACGGTCAGCTCGGCGCGGAGGCGCGCCAGCACGTCGGCGTCGATCGCGACGCCGGTGAGCTCCATCGTCGCGAGGACCTGGACGATCGGCAGCTCGATGTCGACGAGCACCGAGAGCATCCCCTCGCCCAGCCGCTCGCGCAGCGGAGCGACGAGCCGGTACGCGTACCAGGCCTCGGTGGCGGGCCCCATCGGCTCGACGGTGGGGACCAGCTGGTTCGGGTCGCCCTGCGCCATGGTCTCGTCGAGGTGCTGCGCGACCTGCGCCGCGAGCGTGGCCGGATGCCCGGTGGGCTGCACCAGCCAGGAGGCGACGCGGGTGTCGAACGCGAGCCCCGCGACGGGGAGTCCGGCCCTCCGCAGCGCCTTGATCTGGGGCTTCGCGTCGGCGAAGTACTTGGGGGCGGGCCCGGCCAGCCACTGCTCGAGCGCGGTGTAGTCGGGCCGCTCGGCGGCCCACGGGACGAACGCCGTCTCCTTCTCGACCGCGAGGCCCACACCCTCGAGCCCGCCGGCTCCGAGCAGGACCTGCACGGCAACCGGCGCGGTGCCCTTCGCCGACACGCGGTCGAGCCAGTGCGCGAGCTCCTCGTCGACCAGGGTGCGGACGGCGGGTGCGGAGGTCGTGACCACGTCGCCCGCCAGGGCCGCGGCAGCGCCGTCGACGCCCTCCTCCGCGGCGATCGTGAGGACCCGCTCCTGCAGGGTCTTGAACTCGAGGCGGCTGAAGATCTCGCGGACCGCGTCGGGATCGATCGGACGGCGCGTCAGATCGTGCGGCCCGAGGGGGAGCTCGACGTCCGTCACCAGCCGGTTGAGGCGGCGGTTGCGGAGCGCGTTCTCCTTCTGCTCGCGTAGCTTCTCGCCGACCACGCCCTTGATCTCGTCGGCGTGGGCGATGATGTCGGCGACCGTGCCGTACTGGTTGACCCACTTCGCGGCCGTCTTGGGGCCGACCTTGTCGACGCCGGGCAGGTTGTCGCTGGTCTCGCCGACGAGGGCGGCGATCTCGGGGTACTGGTGCGGCTCGACGCCGTACTTCTCGAACACCTTGTCGCGGTCGTAGCGGGTGAGCTGCGAGACGCCCTGGGTGGAGGGGTAGAGCAGGGTGACGTCCGGGGTCACCAGCTGGATGGTGTCGCGATCGCCCGAGACGACCAGCACGCGGAAGCCGGCCTCGGCCCCCTGGCGCGCGAGCGTCGCGAGGATGTCGTCGGCCTCGAAGTCCTCCTTCGAGACGGTCCGGATGTTCATGGCGTGCAGCGCCTCCTCGAGGAGGGGGACCTGGCCCTTGAACTCGGGCGGCGTCTCGCCGCGGGTGCCCTTGTACTCCGGGTACTCGCGCGTGCGGAACGAGTAGCGGGAGATGTCGAACGCGACGCCGAGGTGGGTCGGCTTCTCGTTCTTCAGCAGCAGGATCAGCATCGAGAGGAAGCCGTGGATGGCGTTCGTGTGCTGGCCCTCGCGGGTCTGGAAGCTGTCGACCGGGAGCGCGTAGAACGCCCGGAACGCCAGGGAATGGCCGTCGACGAGCAGGAGGGTAGGCTGTTCCGGATCTGACACAGGGCCAGACTACACAGCGCCTCCGACACCGGATCGGCCCGCTCGCGCCCGCCGGTCAGGGCCGCTCCGAGGCTCCAGCGCGAGGAGCGACGTGACCGAGCCGACCCCCACCACGACCGCCTGGATCCGCCCGCCCGCGCTCGACCTGGTCGCCGGGATCGGCCGCGGCATGGGCGAGCTCGCCGAGCGGATGGGGATCCTCTGGCACGAGCTCACCCCGCAGCACTCGGTGGCCTCGATGCCCGTCGAGGGCAACCGGCAGCCGGTCGGCATCCTGCACGGCGGCGCGCACGTCGTGCTCGCCGAGTCGATGGGCTCGATCGCGGCGAACGTGCACGCCGGCGCGGGCCGCCTGGCGATGGGCATCGAGCTGAACGCGAGCCACAGCCGGTCGGTCCACTCGGGCTTCGTGATCGCCACCTGCGACGCGATCCACCTGGGCTCCACCCTCACCACCCACGAGATCGTCGTGCGCGACCAGGAGGGGCGCCGCCTCTCCACCGTGCGGATCACCAACATCATCCGCGACGCCCGCTGACGGGAGCGGACGGGTCCCCCTCGCGGGAGCGGAGGGCGACGACCGCGCCCAGGACCGCGACCGCCGTCGGGACCGCCCGCGCCTGCGAGCGACGGGGGATCGACCGGTCGGCCGCGCCGCTCGGGGACCCGGCACCGCGGCGAGCGGCACTGTCAAGCGACGGCGCGCGACTGTGCCCGGTGGTGCCCGAAGGGCGACACTGAGCGGATGAGCCTTCGCCATCTCCTCAAGAGCCTCCCGTCCATGCCCTCCGAGCTGCCCTCGTTCGATGCGGAGGCGGCTCCGGCCGATCCTCTCGAGCTGTTCGCGCAGTGGCTCGAGGAGGCGAAGGACGCGGGCCAGCTCCTCCCCCACGGCGCCACGCTCTCCACCGCCTCCGACGACGGCACGGTCTCGGCGCGCGTGCTCGTGCTGCGCGAGATCGACGAGGCGGGCTGGGCGTTCTCCACCCATGCCACCAGCCCCAAGGGACGCGCCATGGAGGAGAACCCGCACGCCGCGCTGACCTTCTTCTGGCCGGTCCAGGGCCGTCAGGTCCGGGTCGAGGGCCGGGTCGAGCGCGCCTCCGCGCAGGAGTCGGCCGACGACTTCCGCCGCCGCTCCGAGGCCGCTCGCACCGCCCTGCTCGTCGGACGCCAGAGCGAGCCGATGCGCAGCGCGCAGGACTTCGGCCTCGTCACGCTCCAGACCAGCGTCGCCGTGGGCTGCTCGCCCGCGACGCTCGACCGGGAGTGGGCCGTCTACCGCGTCGTGCCCGAGCGCATCGAGTTCTGGCAGGGCTCGACCGCGCCGGAGCAGGATCACACCCGTCTCGAGTACCGCCCGGGAACGACGGAGGCGGGCGGCTCCCCGTGGGAGCGCACCCGCCTCTGGCCCTGAGGCCGTGGGCCCTCGGGCCCGGCCTCGCGCTAGGCCTTCTTCGTGCTCAGCTGCTCGATGATCGCCTGCGCGACGTCGTGCATGGTGAGCCGGCGGTCCATGGAGGCCTTCTGGATCCAGCGGAACGCCTCGGGCTCGGTGAGCCCCATCTTCTCGTTGAGCAGGCCCTTGGCGCGGTCGACGAGCTTGCGGGTCTCGAAGCGCTCGACCATGTCGGCGACCTCGGCCTCGAGGGTGAGGATCTGGGCGTACCGCGAGAGGGCGATCTCGATCGCGGGCAGCAGGTCGTTGGGCGTGAAGGGCTTCACGACGTAGGCGAGCGCTCCGGCCTCGCTGGCGCGCTCGACGAGCTCCTTCTGGCTGAAGGCGGTGAGCAGGACGACAGGCGCGATGTGCGCCTTCGAGAGGCGCTCGGCCGCCGAGATGCCGTCGAGCTGGGGCATCTTGACGTCCATGATGACGAGATCGGGGCGCAGCTCGGTGGCGAGGGCCACAGCGGTCTCTCCGTCGCCGGCCTCGCCGACGACCTCGAAGCCGTTGTCGCGGAGGATCTCCACGATGTCGAGGCGGATGAGGGATTCGTCTTCGGCGACGACGACCCGACGGGGTGCGGTCGACGAGGGTTCCTGGTCAGTCACGCCGATGAGCCTACGGTATTCTCGACGGGCTGGTGATGAGCCGGTGTGGCGGAATGGCAGACGCGGGGCACTCAAAATGCTCTGTCCGAGAGGGCTTGTGGGTTCGAGTCCCACCACCGGTACCCGCCTGGTCGCGCGGTGCGCGCCTCCGCTCGCTAGCGTCGTCTGATGAGCACCGACCCCTGGCCCCTGTTCTCGCTGGAGCTGCGCACGCCGCGGCTCGAGCTGCATCCGGTCCGCGACGCCGACCTCGGCCCTCTCGCCGAGGCAGCCCTCGCGGGCGTGCACGAGAGCGGCCGCTCGCCGTTCCCCTCCCCCTGGGCCGAGGCGCCGGCGGAGCGCCTGCCCGGCGAGCTCGCCCGCTTCCACTGGTCGCAGCGCGCGCAGACGACGCGGGAGTCGTGGCGCGTCGCGTTCGCCGTGGTCGAGGACGGCCGGGTCGTCGGCTGCCAGGACGTGGTCGCCGAGTCCTTCGCCGCCACCCGCACCCTGACCTCGGGCTCGTGGCTCACCCGCTCGGCGCAGGGCCGCGGCCTCGGGCAGGAGATGCGCGCCGCCGTGCTCCTCCTCGCCTTCGACCACCTCGGAGCCGAGGTCGCCGAGAGCGCCGCTCTCGCCTGGAACACCCGCTCGATCCGGGTCTCGGAGGCCCTCGGCTACCGGCCGAACGGGACGCACCGGATCGTCGGTCCGGACGGTGCGCCGGTCGAGGAGCTGCGGTTCCGCGTCACACCGGAGACCCTGGTGCGGCCGGAATGGACGCTGGAGGCCTCGGGGATCGACGCCGCACGAGCGGTCCTCGTCCAGGACCCGCTCGGTCCGCCCTCCCCCGTCTGATTCACCAGAACATCGTGCCCGGCGAGCCCTTGAACGGACCGACCACGCGCGAGGTGATCCAGCCGCCGTAGAAGTCGCCCGGCTGCGGCTGGACCGCCTCGCCGTCGACGGTGCAGGAGTCCATCCGGGCGGGGTAGAGGGCGACCGTGTCGACGAGGGCCTCGAAGCCGTCCATCGGCTCGGGGTACGTCCAGCCCGCCGCCTCCGCGACCGCTCCTCCTCCCCCGCGCACGGTGAGGTAGGAGGCCGCGCCCTTGAACTCGCAGATGCTGCGGCCGGGCGCGGGCTCGAGCGCCCCGGGCGCGAACGAGGACACGGGGAGGTAGTAGACGGGAGGGTGGCTCGTCTCGAGGACGCGGAGAGCGTCGCGGGTCTCGGCGACGACGACGCCGCCCAGCCGCACGACCACGTGCTCGGTGGTGGTCTCGACCCTCGGGGGTCGCGGGTAGTCCCAGACGGATTCCTGGCCCTCGGCGGGCGGCACGCGCTTCATCCCGCTCACGCTACGCGGCGGGGAGCGGTGCTCCGGCGCCTCCCAGAGGATGCCCGGGCGGACGCCGCGGCCCCGCGGATCGCCGCCGCCGGGACGCGCGAGGGCCCCGGTCGCGTAACGTCGTCCCTGCGGAGGAACCCCGAGCCCGCGCGCAGAAGGAATCCAGAGTGCCCACCGAATGCATCCACGGCCTCGACATCGCGCTCTGCGACGTCTGCACCCCGAAGAAGCTCCCCGAGCAGGTCGGCCGTGCCACCCGCGCCCCCGCGCGCGTGCCCGGGACCTCCCGTGCGGCCACCGCCCGTGCCGCCGCCCGCGGCACGGCGCGCGAGAAGCCCCTGCCGAAGGTCGACATCGCCGCGCAGCGGATCTACCACGTCACCCACCTCGACAACCTCGAGGCGATCGTCGCCGCCGGCGCGATCCTGGCGGACCAGCAGCTCCAGGAGCGCCCCGCGATCGACGTCAGCGCCGAGACCACCCGCGAGCACCGCCGTGCCGTGCAGGTGAAGGACGGCGTCAGCGTCGCCGGCTTCGTGCCCTTCTTCCTCTCCCCCGACGCCGCCCTCTGGGCCGACCTGCGCGGCGAGCGGGTCGCTCCGCACTGGTCGCCGAGCGCCCACGAGACCACCGCTTCGCAGTACGTCGTCCTGGTGGGCTCGCTCGCCTCCGCCCCGGTCCTGAGCGACGGCGACGCCTCCCACGTCCTCACGCGCTTCACCGAGGGCGACGCGCTCGTGCGCACCTTCGCGCGCCTCCTGGTCGACGAGCCGGCCCTGCGCAGCGCCGAGGCGCTCGTGCCCGAGCGCTTCCCGCTCGAGGGCGTCGCGACGGTCGGCGTGGCGTCGGTCGCCGCCCGCAACCGCGTCAAGGCTCTCTTCGAGGGCATCGACGCCTCTCCCCGCGTCGCCGTCTACCCGCCGTGGTTCCACCCGGTGGCCGAGGAGGAGTGACCCGGCGCTAGTCGGCCTCGAGGAGGTCGAGGCGGTCGGCCAGGTACCGGCGCAGCGGCATCAGTCCCTGCTCTCCCAGACCGGGCGCCCAGCGCACGAGCACCTCGGAGCCGTGCAGTGCCAGCGGCTCCTGGCCCGACTCGAGCGCTGCGGCGTCCAGTGCGAGGCGCCGGCAGCCGTAGTTGACGATCTCGCCCTCCTGGAACGGACCGTCGAAGGCGGCGCGCCGGATCTCGCGGCGCGCCTCCTGCGACTCGGACTGGTTGTTGGCGTGCAGCGGAGCGACGGCACGCGTGACAGAGCCCGTCGCGAGGAGCTCTCCCTCGCGTCCGAGGAGGAGCACGCCGAGGCGCCACGCGCGGGTCACCGGCGCCATCACCGGCTTGCGGTGGAAGCCGAGGATCGCGCGCGGCGTCCGCAGCTCGGCGACGGCCTGGTCGGCGATGCCGCGGGCGTCGAGCTCGGCGGAGACCTCGCGCAGGAGCGCAGCCAGATCGGCAGCGGCCTGCTCGGCCCCGGGTGCTGCGGGCATCGCTCCTCCTCGGCTCGTCCCGCCAGCCTACGGGCGCGAGGTGCACCGGCCACCCTGCTCCGCACCGCTAGCATCGCCTGACGACACCGAGGAGGACGAGCGATGCGCGTCATCATGATGGGCCCGCCCGGCGTGGGCAAGGGCACCCAGGCGGCCGTGCTGTCGCGCGAGCTGGGGGTGCCGGCGATCTCCACCGGCGATCTGTTCCGCGCGCACGTCGCCGACGGCACCGACCTCGGACGGCGTCTGCGGGCGCTCGTGGAGGCCGGCGAGTACGTGCCGGACGAGCTGACGAACGCCCTGGTCGCCGAGCGCATCGCCGAGGAGGACGCCCGGGACGGGTTCATCCTCGACGGCTACCCGCGCACGCTCGCCCAGGTGGACGCGCTGGCGGAGCTCCTCGAGGAGCGGGGTACACCGCTCTCGTGCGTCGTGCTGCTGACGGCCGACGTGGACGTGGTCGTCGAACGGCTGCACGTGCGGGCGCAGGAGCAGGACCGCGCCGACGACGACCCCGAGGTGGTGCGGAACCGGATCGAGGTCTACGAGCGCGAGACGGCTCCTCTGGCGGAGGTCTACGACGAGCGCGAGCTCCTGGTGCGGATCGACGGCTCCGCCTCGCAGGACGAGGTCGCCGCGAGGATCATCGCGGCGTGCCGGCCCGAGTGAGCCGACCCGCCGCGACGCGGGGTCAGATCGCCGAGGCGAGGACCTCGTCGAGCTTGGCCGAGGCCTCCTCGTCGGTGCCCTTCAGGGCGAGCGAGAGCTCCGACACGAGGATCTGACGCGCCTTGAGGAGCATCCGCTTCTCGCCGGCCGAGACGCCGCCCGCCTGCTCGCGGCGCCACAGGTCGCGGACGACCTCGCTGACGCGGTACACGCTGCCGCTGGCCATCTTCTCCTGGTTGGCCTTGAAGCGGCGGGACCAGTTGCTGGCCTCCTCCGCGACGTCGCTGCGCAGGACGTCGTAGACCGCCTGGACTCCGGCGTCGTCGATGATCTCGCGGACGCCGACGAGCTCGGCGTTCTCGACGGGGAGGGTGATGGTGAGCTCGCTGGTATGCACGTTCATCGTCATGAACGTCTTCTCGACGCCCTTGACCGAGCGCTTCTCGAGCCCGGTGATCGTCACCGCTCCGTGGTGCGGGTAGACCAGGGTCTCGCCGACCTCGAATGTCATCATGTCGTGCCTTTCGTCGTGGGGCGTGGTGGGAGTGAGGAGTCCAGGGGGCGCAGCGGCGCAGCGGCGAGCCAGGCCGGGAGCAGCGCGACGAGGTGCTCGACCAGCTCCTCGTCGGTGCCGTCGAGGGAGCCGGCGAGCCAGGCGCCGACCACGGAGAGGACGCCGCCGGCCGCGAAGACCGCGGTGAGCTCGGGGTCGACCGCTGCGGGGACGTCGACCCGGGCGAGCACCTCGCGGTGCAGGGCGAGCGCCGTGTCGAGCACGGCGTCGTCGGAGGCGACCCGGGCGGAGGCCCGCGCGCGGAGCCGGGCATGGAAGGCGTGGCGGTCGACCAGCCGCTCGACGAGCCGCGAGTAGCCGCGCTGCAGGGCGTCGGCTCCGGAGCGGTCGGCGGGATCGCCCTCGGCGACGTCGGCGACCACGAGGTCCTGGCGGAGCAGCGCGGAGGCGACTCCCGCCGCGTCGTCGAAGTGGGCGTAGAACGAGCTGCGGCTGATCCCGGCCTCGCGCACGATGTCGCTCACCGCGATGCCCTCGGCCCTCTCGCCGTCGCTCTGCATGACGAGCCGCTCGACCGCGTCGAACACGCGGCGGCGGGTGCGCCGGGCTCGCGGATCGGCGGAGCCGAGCGCCGAGGGGGACTCCGCCGCGGGCACGGAGGCGAGGCGGGCGGGAGTCATCGACGTCAGTCTACCACTTCCCGGACAGGTGTACGGGAAGAGCGTCAGGCGCCGGTGCGAACCTGGTCGAGGCCGGCGATGCGGTCGATCGCGGCCTGCTCGCTCGGCGAGACCCGGCCGAGATACCGGCCCAGGAACACGAACAGCAGGCGGTTCGCCGTGATCGCGGGCCACCACGGGCGCCGGAGGCCTAGGAGCCTCCGCACCTCGGGGCTGAGCGAGGCGACCGCGCCGGCGAACAGCAGCGGGTAGACCACGCCCGCCTCGCCCGGCAGCCGGATGTCGCGGAGGAACCCGACCGCCTCGTGCACGCGTGCGTCGGGCTTGAGCTCGCCCGCGAATCCGGCGAGCTGCGCGCGGAGCTCCGCGACGCTCTCGGGCGGATCCTGCACTCCGAGCAGCCGGCCGGAGGCGGCCCACTCGCGCACGTAGGCGTCGGGGCCGCCGGGGATCCGTCCGCCCCAGATCTCGTGGGCGCCGAGGAACGCGTCGGTGAAGGCGTCGTGCACCCAGAGCAGCAGGCGGGGGTCCTGCGCCGAGTAGGAGCGCTCACGCCCGCCGGCGTCCTCGTAGGAGCCGACGATCCGCTCGTGCACGCCGGTCACCCAGCGCGCCGCTCCGCTCGCCGCGGCGGTGTCGCCGAAGCTGGTGGTCAGGACCCAGCGGACCGTGTTGTCGAGGCGGCCCATCGGGTCCTCGCGGTAGCGGGAGTGGTCGTGCACACCGGCCATCGCTCCGGCATGGAGGGTCTGCATGAGCAGAGCCCGCACTCCGGCGATCATCGTGGGCAGGCCGCCGTTGACCGCCCAGACCGCGCTGCCCGGTCCGAAGAGCCCGGCGTCGTCGCCCTTCTCGAGGGCGACGATCCAGTCGGCGCGGGGGCGGGGGCGGCGGCGTCTCATCCGCTCAGTGTGCGCTCGGATCCTGGGCCGCGGCTGGCCGTTCTGTCACCCTTCGTGGGGCCGTGGTCACTCGGCCAGCAGTTCGCGGACGTCGTCGGCCGACAGCGCCCGGGCGAAGAGCTCGCCCTCGTCGAGCACCGCCGTGCTGAGGCGGCCCTTGCGCTCCTGGAGGCGCACGATCTTCTCCTCGATCGTGTCCGTCGCCACCAGCCGGTACACGTTCACCCGCCGCTCCTGGCCGATGCGGTGCGCGCGGTCGACGGCCTGCGCCTCGGCCGCCGGGTTCCACCACGGGTCGAGGATGAAGACGTGGTCGGCCTCGGTGAGGGTGAGCCCGGTGCCGCCCGCCTTCAGGCTGATCAGGAAGACGGGCGCGGCTCCCGAGCGGAACTCCTCGATCACTCCCGCGCGGTCCCGCGTGGAGCCGTCGAGCTGCACGAACGGGATGCCGCGCCGACGCAGCCGCTCCCCCGCCCGCTCCAGGTACGAGGTGAAGGTGCTGAAGACGAGGGCCCGACGGCCTTCCGCGATCACGTCGTCGAGCTGCTCGACGAGCACGTCGAGCTTCGCGGACGGGACGTGCCGGTAGGCCGGGTCGACCAGGGACGCGTCGAGCGCGAGCAGGCGCAGGAGCGTGAGCGATCGGAACACCGTGAAGCGCTGCCGGTCGAGGTCGTCGACCAGGCCCAGGAGCTTCCGCCGCTCGCGCTGGAGGTAGCCGTCGTAGAGCACCCTGTGGGCGGGCGTCAGCGCGACCTCGATCGTCTGCTCCTGCTTCTCGGGGAGCTCCGGCGCCACCGCCTCCTTGGTGCGGCGGAGCAGGAACGGACGCAGTCGCCGGCGCAGTCTCTCGAGGCGGCGGCGCGCGCCCTCGGTGTGGCTGACGGTCCGTCCCTCGGACAGATCGGGCGAACCGATGCCGACGGGCGCCTCCGCGTGCAGGATCGGCCGGGTGTACTCCTCGCGGAAGCGGCGCAGCGGCGGCAGGAGCCCGGGCGCCACCAGGGCGAGGACCGCCCAGAGCTCGTCGAGCGAGTTCTCCAGCGGTGTGCCGGTGAGCGCGAGCGTGACGGGCGCGCCGACCCCGCGGGCGGCCCGGTGCGTCTGTGAGGCGGGGTTCTTGACGAACTGGGCCTCGTCGAGGATCAGCGCCGACCACGTCCTCGACGCCCAGCGCTCGCCGCCGAGGCGCAGGACCGCGTAGCTGGTGAGGACCACGTCCGCGTCGCCCGGGATCGCGTCGAGCGCGCCCTCCCGCGAGCTCGCGACGACGTGGACGCGCAGGGCGGGCGCGAAGCGCTCGGCCTCCGAGCGCCAGCCCGGCACGACCGAGGTGGGGGCGACCACGAGGAACGGCGCGCGGCGGATCCCGGCGCGGCCCGCCTCCTCGACCGCGTCGAGCATCATGGCCAGCGCCTGCAGGGTCTTGCCGAGGCCCATGTCGTCGGCCAGGATCCCGCCGAGCCCGTGACGGAGGCGGTGGACGAGCCAGGCGTAGCCCGCCCGCTGGTACGGGCGCAGCCGGGCGGTCAGTCCCTCCGGCGGCTCCACGTCCTCCGGCGACCCGGCGGCCAGCGCGGAGTCGAGCACGGCGCGCCACGCGTCGGAGGGGACGCTCTCGTCGGCGAGCTCCTCCAGCTCGTTCCACAGCCCGGTCTGGTGCCGGCCGAGCCGCGGTCCCGTCTCCCACTCCACGAGCTCGTCCGCCCGGGTCAGCAGCTCCCGGAGCCGGTCGAGGCCGGGGTGCGCGAGCGAGAGGTAGGAGTGGTCGACCAGGCGGATGCGGTCGCCGCCCGCGGCCAGAGCGCGGAAGAGGGGCAGGAACGGCACGGTCGCGTCGCCGATGGTCACGACGACGCCGAGGTCGAACCAGTCGGCGCTCTCGGTGTCGACCGCGGTGATGGTGAGCGTGAGCGGTCCGGTCAGCAGGCGGTAGTCCGGGGCCGCGCCCTCGCGCTCGATCCGGACCCCGCCGATCCCCTCCAGCTGCGGGAGCTGCTCCACCACGAACACCGCCGCCTCGGCCCCGCGCAGGACCGCACTCGTCCCCGGCTCCGGCACGAGAGCGGACCCGGCCTCGCCGAGCACCGAGCGCACCCGGCGGAGCACCGCGCGCTCGAGAGCGGCGTCGGCCGTGCCGTCGAGCTCGCCCGCGCGATCGGCCGAGCGGCGCCAGTGCCAGCCCACGCTGACGGCGCGCCGCGGCTCGAACGAGACCGTGCAGACCAGGCGCGGGGGCTCCGGATCGTCCAGGACGAGGTCGACGCCCTCCTCGCGCACCGCGACGCGGCCGCGGAGGGCGGGGAGGTGCTCGCCGACGAACTCGGGCACGTCCTCCGCCGGGACCTCCGTCTCCTCGGGGTGGTCGAGGAGCCGCAGCTCCTCGTCGTCGAAGGGCAGGGACGCGGGCGCGAGCAGGAGCGAGGACGGATCGCCGCCCTCGACCGCGTAGACGCCGTGCCGGGCGACCGGACGCGCCGACTCGGGTGCGTGCTCCGCGCCGTCGATCCGCAGGACGGGCCGCAGCCGCAGGCCTCCCGCCTCCGCCGAGACCGTCACCGCCACATGGGCGGGACCGGCGAGGCGGACCGCGCCCTTCTCCGGGGCGAGCAGCGGGATCCCGACGGCCTGCGCCTGCTCGAGCAGCCGCCAGAGCAGCGGGCTCTCGTAGTCGTCGAGGTGGATCCAGTCGGGGTCCTGCCCCAGGTGGACGGTGCGCGTGGCGCGGTGCAGGGCCGCGAACTCGGCGAACCAGCGCTGGTGAGCGGGGTCGAGCGAGAGCCGGTGGGTCTGGAAGTTCAGCGACTTCCAGGTGAGGGTGGTGCGGTTCCAGGCGCCCCCGCGCCCGCGGACGACGGGGCGGGTGGCCAGACGGTGGTCGCGGCGCTCGGCGGCGTCGTAGGTCTTCGCCGTGACGCGCGCGCTCGCCGGCGCCCGCCAGGGATCGTCGGCCCGGCGCACCAGCCGGCGCAGCTCGAACTGCAGCCCGATCGGAGTGAGGACGGGCGGCGACTCGGCCTCGGCGGGTCCGCTGAGCTCGCCGACGCGGGCGCGCCAGGAGGAAGGGGTCGACTCGGGAGGCACCGCCCCATGCTGCCACGCGCCGCCGACACCCCCGCCCGCACCGCGTGACGGGCAGAATCGGAGGATGACCAGCAGCGACTCCCCCGCGCCCACCGTCCTCACCCTCGGCAGCGAGAGCCTGCGCCTCGCCTTGACGACCGCCGGGGCCGAGATGACGTCCCTCCGCGACGACGAGGGCCGCGAGTACCTGTGGCAGGCCGGCCCGGAGTGGCGCCGGCACGCTCCCGTCCTGTTCCCGATCATCGGCCGCCTCCCCGGCGACACGCTGCACCACGACGGCGCGGACCACCGGATGGGGCAGCACGGCTTCGCGCGGGACCGGGTCTTCGAGCTCGCGGGCGTCTCGGCGGACGAGGCGGTGTTCCGGCTCCGGAGCGACGACGCCACGCGCGCGGTGTTCCCCTTCGACTTGACGCTCCTCATCGCCTACGCCGTGACCGGCGCCTCGCTCCGGATCACCCAGACCGTCGAGAACAGGGGTCCCTCTCCGCTGGGCTTCTCGCTCGGCAACCACCCGGCCTTCGCGCTGCCGCTGCCCGAGGGCCGCGGCGAGCACCGCATCCGCTTCGCGCAGCCCGAGCCGGAGGGGTACCGCCGCGCTCCGGAGAACCTGCTGCTCGAGGCGCGCCACCCGGCGCCGCTCGAGGACGGGGTCCTGACAGTGGACGACGCGCACTTCGAGGAGGGCGTGATGATCTTCGACGAGCCGCGCCGGCGGACCCTCCGGCTCGAGGCCGACGGCGCCGCCCGCGCGATCGTCGTCGACACCGGGGACTTCGACGTGGTCGGCGTGTGGAAGCCCGTCGGGGCCCCGTTCGTCTGCCTCGAGCCGTGGCGGAGCGTCCCGACCCCCGAGGGCTGGGACGGCGACATCGTCGACAAGCCGCGCCAGGTCGTCCTCGAGCCGGGCGGCCGACGGTCGCTGTCCTACAGCATCGCGCTGAGCTGAACGTCCGCGCGCTGGATCTGCGCATCGAGCAGCTCGAAGCGGCGGATGATCAGCCCCTCGCGGGTGGCCCAGGGGCAGATCACCAGCGTCTCGATGCCGAGGGCGTCCATGGCCGCCTCCGCGACGAGAGCGCCCGCGAGCAGCTGCGGAGCCCGCAGAGCGGAGACGCCGGGCAGCGCTGAGCGATCGGCCGCGCCGATCGCGGCGAGGCGGGCGGACCACAGCCGGAGGTCGACCAGGTGCAGCTCGCGGCGCACCAGCGGACCGGCGGCGCTCGGAGCGGCGCCGGTGATCCGCGCCAGAGACCGGAAGGTCTTCGACGTGCCTGCGACCAGGTCGGGGCGCCCCAGGGCGAGGAAGCCGCGGACGGGCTCCGCGAGCACCTCGCGGGCGTGACGCCGGGCGGCCTTCACGCTCGTGGCCGAGGCGGGATCGCCGACCAGCAGGTCCCGCGTCACCCGCCCCGCTCCGAGCGGGACCGACACGGCGAGCTCGGGCACCTCGTCCACGCCCATCGAGAGCTCGAACGAGCCGCCGCCGATGTCGAGGTCCAGGATCGAGCCCGCGCCCCAGCCGAACCAGCGGCGCACGGCGAGGAAGGTGGCCGACGCCTCGGCCTCGCCGCCGAGCTCCTGGAGGTGCACGCCCGTCTCGGCGCGGACCCGGTCGAGGACCGCCGCGCCGTTGCCGGCCTCGCGGATCGCCGAGGTCGCGAACGCCAGCAGGTCCTCCGCGCGGTGCTCGCGGGCGACCTCGGCGGCCTCGGTCACGAACGCGATCAGCTCGCGCTGGCCACGCTCGGTGATCTCCCCCGCCTCATCGAGGTGCGCCACGAGAGCGAGGCTCCGCTTGTGCGAGCGGTAGGGCACCGGGCGGGCGCCGGGGTGCGCGTCGACGAGGAGCAGGTGGACCGTGTTGGAGCCGATGTCGAGCACGCCGAGTCGCATGGGTCCACGGTATCCGCCCGCGGAGGCGCGTCCCGCCACGCGGGCCGCCGGGGAACGCCGGAGGGCCCGGCCGCTCGCGCGACCGGGCCCTCCGGAGGGTGCTGGACTCAGTGGTCCCAGTTCTCGGCCCTGTCGGCCGAGCTGGACGAGCCGACGATGTGCACCCGCATGTCGTTCGTCGTGCCGGCGCGCCCGGGGGGCGATCCGGAGACGACGACCACGGTCTCGCCCGCCTGGGCGAGGCCCTCGCGGAGCAGCACCGCGTCCACCTGCGCGAACATCGCGTCGGTGTGGTTGACGCGCGGCGTGACGAAGGACTGGACGCCCCAGTTCAGCGCCATGCGGCGGCGGACGGCCGGCTCGGGGGTGAAGCCGATGATCGGGATGCCGTGGCGCAGGCGCGTCATGCGGCGGACCGAGTCGCCCGACTCCGTGAACACGCAGAGGAACTTCGCCTCGACGAACTCCGCGACCTCGGCGGCGGCCAGCGTGACGGATCCGCCCTGGGTGCGGGGCTTGCTCCCCAGCGGGGGGATGCGCTCCAGGCCGTGCTCCTCGGTGGACTCGACGATGCGGGCCATGGTCTGCACGGTGACGACGGGCCAGGCTCCGACGCTGGTCTCGCCCGAGAGCATGACCGCGTCCGCGCCGTCGAGGATGGCGTTCGCGACGTCCGAGGCCTCGGCCCGCGTGGGGCGGGGGCTCTCGATCATCGACTCGAGCATCTGGGTCGCGACGATGACCGGCTTCGCCCAGCGGCGGGCGAGCTCGACGGCGTGCTTCTGCACGATCGGCACCGCCTCGAGGGGCAGCTCGACGCCGAGGTCGCCGCGGGCGACCATGATGCCGTCGAAGACGTCGATGATCTCCTGCAGGTTGTCGACCGCCTGCGGCTTCTCGATCTTGGCGATGACGGGAGCCTTGCGGCCCTCCTCCGCCATGATCTCGTGCACGCGCTCGATGTCGCTGGCGTTGCGCACGAAGGAGAGGGCGATGATGTCGGCGCCGAGGCGGATCGCCCAGCGGAGGTCGTCCTCGTCCTTCTGGGAGAGGGCGGGGACGTTGACCGCGACACCGGGCAGGTTGATGCCCTTGTTGTTCGAGACGTTGCCGGGGACGACGACCTCGGTGACGACCCGGGGGCCCTCGACGGCGGTGACGCGGACAGCGACCTTGCCGTCGTCGATGAGGAGCATGTCGCCCGGGTTCACGTCGTCCGGGAGGCCCTTGAACGTGGTGCCCGAGAGCTCGCGCGTGCCGAGGACGTCCTCGGTGGTGATGGTGAAGACGTCGCCCTCGGCGAGGGCGTACGGGCCGCCCTCGAACTTGCCGAGGCGGATCTTCGGACCCTGCAGGTCGACGAGGATCGCGACCGCGCGCCCGGCGTCGTCCGCGGCCTTCCGCACGATGCGGTAGATGCCTTCGTGGACGTCGTAGCTTCCGTGACTGAGGTTCATGCGGGCCACGTCCACGCCGGCGTCGATGATCGCACGAATGGTCTCGTACGACGACGTTGCCGGGCCGAGGGTGGCGACGATTTTCGCTCGTCTCATTGAGGGGGTGCTCCGTTGTTCTGCGCCCGGAGGCGCGTCGTTAGCGGGGAGGGTGAGCTGATTGCTGGCGGGCCGAGACTATCGCGTCCCGGGGACTAGAGCGTGAAGCCCCGGTCGTTGGGGCCGACCGGCGCCGGCAGCTGGGTCGTGCCCTCGAGGTAGCGGTCGACCTCGGCCGCGACGGAGCGGCCCTCCGCGATCGCCCAGACGATCAGGGACTGGCCGCGCCCGGCGTCGCCGGCCACGAAGACGCCGGGGACGGTGGTCTCGAAGGCGTCGCCGCGCGCGACGTTGCCGCGCTCGGTGAAGGGGACGTCGAGCTGGCGGCCGAGGTGGTCCGCCTCCGGGCCGGTGAAGCCGAGGGCGAGCAGGACCAGGTCGGCCGGGATCTCGCGCTCGGTGCCCGCCTTGGGGACGCGGCGTCCGTCGAGGTACTCGGTCTCGGCCACGCGCACCGCGCGGACCTCGCCGCCCTCGTTCGCGAGGAACTCCACGGTCGACGCGAGGAACATGCGCTCCCCGCCCTCCTCGTGGGCGCTCGAGACCTCGAACACGGTCGGGTCCATCGGCCAGGGCTGGCTGTCCGGGCGCTGCGACGGCGGCTGCTGCCCGATCGCCAGGTTCGTGACCGACGCGGCCTTCTGGCGGTGGGCGGTGCCGATGCAGTCCGCTCCGGTGTCTCCTCCGCCCAGGACGACGACGTGCTTGCCCTCGGCCGAGATCTGCTCGAAGACGCGGTCGCCCGCGATCGCGCGGTTCGACTGCACGAGGTACTCCATGGCGAAGTGCACGCCGTCGAGGTCGCGACCCGGGATCGGCAGGTCGCGCGGCACGAGAGCACCGGTGGCGACCACGACCGCGTCGTAGCGCGCCCGCAGGTCGTCCCAGGTGATGTCGGAGCCGATGTCGACGCCCGCGCGGAACCGGGTGCCCTCGGCCTTCATCTGGTTCAGGCGGAGCTCGAGGTGCTTCTTCTCCATCTTGAAGTCCGGGATCCCGTAGCGCAGGAGACCGCCGATGCGGTCGTCGCGCTCGTAGACCGCGACGGTGTGCCCGGCGCGGGTGAGCTGCTGAGCGGCGGCGAGCCCCGCCGGGCCGGAGCCGACGACCGCGACGGTCTTGCCGGTCAGGCGCTCCGGCGGGTGCGGCTGCACCCAGTCGTTGCCGAAGGCCTGATCGATGATCGAGACCTCGATCTGCTTGATCGTGACGGCGGGCTGATTGATGCCGAGCACGCAGGACGACTCGCACGGCGCCGGGCAGAGCCGGCCCGTGAACTCCGGGAAGTTGTTCGTCGCGTGCAGGCGCTCGATCGCCTGGCGGCCCTCGCCGCGCCACATCAGGTCGTTCCACTCGGGGATGAGGTTCCCCAGCGGGCAGCCCTTGTGGCAGAACGGGATGCCGCAGTCCATGCAGCGGCCCGCCTGCCGGCGCAGCACGGCGGAGTCGCCCTGCTCGTAGACCTCTTTCCAGTCCATCAGGCGGACGGACACGGGACGCCGCTTGGGCAGCTCCCGGTCCTGCACCTTCAGGAACCCCTTGGGATCAGCCACCGGTCACCTCCAGAATCCGTCCCCAGACGACGTCGCCGTCGGGGTCGAGCCCCTCCTCCACAGCGGATGCGCGCGTCGCGAGCACCGCGGCGAAGTCGCGGGGCAGTACCTTGACGAAACGCGAGACCGTTCCGTCGAAATCGTCGAGCATCCCCTGGGCCAGGGTCGACTCGGTCTCCGCGACGTGCCGCTCGAGCAGGTCGCGCAGGATCTCCACGTCGGCGCTGCCGAGCTCGGAGAGGGTCAGCTCGCCGGAGGCGATCGCGTCGCGGTTCACGAGCTCG
The DNA here is from genome assembly GCF_002932095.1 of Rathayibacter sp. AY1G1. Taxonomy (NCBI): domain Bacteria; kingdom Bacillati; phylum Actinomycetota; class Actinomycetes; order Micrococcales; family Microbacteriaceae; genus Rathayibacter; species Rathayibacter sp. AY1G1. Next base: position 93,137 of record NZ_PSUZ01000002.1, on the reverse strand, counting down.
CGGCGCAGGCCGTGGATGTAGGCCGTGCCGCCCGACATGCCGGCGCCGAGGTTCCGCCCGGTCTCGCCGAGGATCACCGCCAGGCCGCCGGTCATGTACTCGAGCGCGTGGTCGCCCACTCCCTCGACCACCGCGGTGGCGCCGGAGTTGCGGACCAGGAAGCGCTCGCCGACCATCCCGCGGATGAACATCGTGCCCTGGGTCGCCCCGTAGCCGATCACATTGCCCGCGATCACGTTCGTCGAGGCGTCGAAGGTGCTGCGGCGGTCCGGCCGCACCACGATCTGGCCGCCCGAGAGGCCCTTGCCGACGTAGTCGTTGGAGTCGCCCTCGAGCCGCAGCGTGATGCCGGCGGGGAGGAACGCTCCGAGCGACTGCCCGGCCGAGCCGCGGAGCGACACGACGATGGAGTCGGCCGGCAGGCCGTTCTCGCCGAATCGGACGGTGACCTCGTGGCCCAGCATGGTGCCGACGGCGCGCTCGGTGTTCTTGATCTCGCGCTCGATCCGCACGGTGCCGCGGTGGTCGAGCACGTTCGCCGCGAGGCGGATCAGCTCGTTGTCGAAGTGGTGCTCGAGCTCGTGCTCCTGCGCGCGGCCGTGGCGGCGAGGCTCCTCCGCCGTGAAGACCGGTCCGACGAGGATCGGCGTCAGGTCGAGCCCGCTCGCCTTCCAGTGCTCGATCGCCTGGTCGACGTCGAGCAGCTCGCGGTGGCCGACGATCTCGTCGACGCTCCGGAAGCCGAGCTGCGCGAGGTACTCGCGCACCTCCTGGGCGATGAACTCGAAGAAGTTGACGACGAACTCGGGCTTGCCGGAGAACCGCTGGCGCAGCTCCGGGTTCTGCGTCGCGACGCCCACCGGGCAGGTGTCGAGGTGGCAGACGCGCATCATGATGCAGCCCTCGACGATCAGCGGAGCCGTCGCGAAGCCGAACTCCTCGGCTCCGAGCAGCGCGCCGATGACGACGTCGCGACCGGTCTTCATCTGGCCGTCGACCTGCACGACCACGCGGTCGCGCATGCCGTTGAGCATCAGCGTCTGCTGGGTCTCGGCCAGGCCGAGCTCCCAGGGCGTGCCCGCGTGCTTGAGCGAGTTCACCGGGCTCGCGCCGGTGCCGCCGTCGTGACCCGAGACGAGGATCACGTCGGCGAGGGCCTTCGCGGTGCCGGCGGCGACCGCTCCGATGCCCGACTGGCTGACCAGCTTCGCGTGGATGCGCGCCGACGGGTTCGCCCGCTTGAGGTCGAAGATCAGCTGCTTCAGGTCCTCGATCGAGTAGATGTCGTGGTGCGGCGGCGGCGAGATCAGGCCGACACCGGCGGTCGCGTGCCGGGTGCGCGCGATCCACGGGTACACCTTCGTGGGCGGCAGCTGACCGCCCTCGCCGGGCTTGGCGCCCTGGGCGAGCTTGATCTGGATGTCGTCGGCGTGGGTGAGGTACATGCTCGTGACGCCGAAGCGGCCCGAGGCGACCTGCTTGATCGCGGAGCGACGCTCCGGGTCGAGCAGCCGCTCGGTGTCCTCGCCGCCCTCGCCCGTGTTCGACTTGGCGCCGAGGCGGTTCATCGCGATGGCGAGCGTCTCGTGCGCCTCCGGCGAGATGGAGCCGTAGCTCATCGCGCCCGTCGAGAAGCGCTTCACGATCGCCTCGACCGGCTCGACCTCGTCGATCGGGATCGGCGTGCGCCCCGCGGTGTCGAGCTTGAACATGCCGCGGAGGGTCATCAGCGAGCTCGCCTGGTCGTCGACCATCTTCGTGTACTCGCGGAAGACGTCGTAGCGGCGGTTGCGCGTCGAGTGCTGCAGGCGGAACACCGTGTCCGGGTTGAACAGGTGCGGGGCGCCGTCGCGGCGCCACTGGTACTCGCCGCCGACCGCCAGGCGCTCATGCGCGACGATCGCGCCGTCCTCGGGGTACGCGGCGCGGTGACGCGCGGCGTTCTCCTCGGCGACGACGTCGATGCCGATGCCGCCGAGCTTCGAGACGGTGCCGGTGAAGTACTGGTCGACGAACGCCTGGCTGAGGCCGACGGCCTCGAAGGTCTGCGCCCCGGCGTAGCTCGACACGGTGGAGATGCCCATCTTGGACATGATCTTCAGCACGCCCTTGCCGAGCGCCTTGATCACGTTCTTCACGGCCTTCTCCGGCGAGACGTCCGACAGCATGCCGCTGCGGACGAGGTCCTCGCAGGTCTCCATCGCCAGGTACGGGTTGACCGCGGAGGCGCCGTAGCCGATGAGCGTCGCCACATGGTGCACCTCGCGGACGTCGCCCGCCTCGACCACGAGCCCCACTCGCATCCGGTTCTCGGTGCGGATGAGGTGGTGGTGCACGGCGGCGAGCATCAGCAGCGAGGGGATCGGCGCGAGGTCCTTGGTGGAGTCGCGGTCCGAGAGCACCAGGAACTGCGCTCCCGCGGCGATGGCCTCGTCGGCCTCGTCGCACATCTCGTCGATGCGGTCCTGCATCGCGCGGGGTCCCGCGTCGACGCGGTAGAGGCCGCGGATCGTCGTGGTGATGTGGCTCAGCGGGCGCGGCGCGATGTGCTGGATCTTCGCGAGCTCGTCGTTGTCGATGACCGGGAAGTCGAGGACGACCTGGCGCGCGTGCTCGGCACCGGCGGTCAGCAGGTTGCGCTCGGGGCCGAGGCCCAGGCGGAGCGAGGTCACGACCTCCTCGCGGATCGAGTCCAGCGGCGGGTTCGTCACCTGCGCGAAGGCCTGCGTGAAGTAGTCGAAGAGCAGGCGGGGGCGCTTGGACAGGACGGCCACGGGGGTGTCCGAGCCCATCGCTCCGAGCGGCTCCGCACCGGCGCGCGCCATCGGCAGCAGGAGGAGGCGGACCTCCTCCTCGGTGTAGCCGAAGGTGCGCTGGCGGCGGTTGACCGAGGCGGGCGTGTGCACGATGTGCTCGCGCTCGGGGAGGTCCTTGAGGTTGATGCGGCCCTTCTCGAGCCACTCCTCGAACGGACCGGAGGCGGCGAGCTGCCCCTTGATCTCCTCGTCCTCGACGATGCGGCCCTGCTCGGTGTCGACCAGGAACATGCGGCCGGGCTGCAGGCGTCCCTTGCGGACCACCTTCGCGGGGTCGATGTCGAGCACGCCGATCTCGCTGGCGAGCACCACGAGCCCGTCGTCGGTGACGACGTAGCGGCCGGGTCGGAGCCCGTTGCGGTCGAGGGTGGCGCCGACGAGCTCGCCGTCGGTGAAGACGATCGCGGCCGGGCCGTCCCACGGCTCCATGAGCATCGAGTGGTACTCGTAGAACGCGCGGCGCTTCGGGTCGAGCGCGCCGTCCTGGTTCTCCCAGGCCTCCGGCACCATCATCATGACCGCGTGCGGGAGCGACCGGCCGGCCAGATTGAGCAGCTCGACGGTCTCGTCGAACGAGGCGGAGTCGCTGCGGCCGGGCGAGACGATCGGGAACAGCGGGGCCAGGTCGCCCAGCTCGCGGCTCTTCAGCTGCGACTGGCGCGCGCGCATCCAGTTGCGGTTGCCCTGCACCGTGTTGATCTCGCCGTTGTGCGCGATCATCCGGAACGGCTGAGCGAGCGGCCACGAGGGGAAGGTGTTGGTGGAGTACCGGGAGTGCACCAGCGCGAGCTTCGACGCGAAGCGCTCGTCGGACAGGTCCGGGTAGAACGGCTCCAGCTGGAGCGTCGTCACCATGCCCTTGTAGACGAGCGTGCGGCTCGAGAGCGACATGAAGTAGACCTCGAGCTCGCGCTCGACGCGCTTGCGCAGGCGGAAGGTCAGGCGGTCGAGGCGCACGGAGGAGAGGGGCGTGCCGCTCTCGTCGGTCAGCTCGCTCCGGATGAACAGCTGCTCGATCGCCGGCATGGCGGCCCGGGCGAGCGTGCCGATCTCGTCGGGCTGCACGGGCACGGACCGCCAGCCGACCACGGCGAGGTTCTCCTCGCGGGCTATGTCGGCGATCGTCGACTTGACCCGCTCGCGCTCGAACACGTCCACCGGGAGGAAGGCGTTGCCCACCGCGTACTGGCCCAGCGGCGGGAGCTCGAAGGGAGCGACCGCGCGGAGGAACTCGTCCGGGATCTGCGTGATGATCCCCGCGCCGTCGCCCGTTCCCGCGTCGGAGCCGACGGCGCCGCGGTGCTCGAGGTTGCGCAGCGCGTTCAGCGCGGCGTCGATGATGTCGTGGCCGGCGGTGCCGCGCATGGTGGCGACCATCGCGAGACCGCACGCGTCCTTCTCGGCGGCCGGGTCGTACATCCCCTGCGCCGGCGGCATGCCCAGGAAGGGCACGGCGCGGGCCGGGGTCGAGGGCTGGGCGGAGGCCATGGGAACCGTCCTCACGGGGGTGATGGCTGATCGGGACGTCGCTGGCCCGCGGTGGTGGAGGAGGAGCGGCTCCCCGATCGGGAGGGCCGCAGGGTTCTGCCGTGGCGCGAGCGTCGCGCGCCGCCGGCGGTGCCTGCACGACGACCCGCCCGCGGCAGCGCTCGTGGCTGCGCCGCGATGGGGCGGTCGTGGAGGTGTCGGGCACCCGGGAGGCGGTCGCGGAGGCTCCGCGACCTCCGTCAGGTGCGGGAGACCGTCGGCTTCTCGGCGTCGGTGCCGGAAGCAGGGGTGGTGGTGTCGTCGGAGTCGGACTCGACGTCCTCGAATTCTACCGCAGCCGGGGCGGGCGTCCACTCGCGACCCGGCCGGTAGGCCGAGGGCTCGGCGCCCGGGTGCTCGCGCTTCTGGATCACCACGAGGACCAGGCCGATGACCACGGCGATGAGCGCGGCCCAGACGTTGGTGCGGATGCCCCAGAAGAACTCGCTCGGGTCGATCCGGATGGACTCGAACCAGACGCGGCCGATCCCGTACCAGATCAGGTAGGCGGCGAAGACGGTGCCCCACTGCAGCTTGAGACGGCGCTCGAGCAGGAGGATGACCGCGATGCCGACGACGTTCCAGAGGATCTCGTAGAGGAAGGTCGGGTGGAAGAGCGTGCCCGCCGGGAGGCCGACGGGGAAGGCCGGGTTGGTGGTCTCGATCTCGAGGCCCCAGGGCAGGGTCGTGGGCAGGCCGAAGAGCTCGTGGTTGAACCAGTTGCCCAGGCGCCCGAGCGCCTGAGCGGCGAGCATGCCGGGGGCGAGGGCGTCGGCGAAGGTCCAGAAGCGCACTCCTGTCCAGCGGCAGCCGATGAACGCGCCGACCGCGCCTCCGATGAGCCCGCCGAAGATGGCGTTGCCGCCGTTCCAGATGCGGACGACCTCCCACGGGTCGGCGCCGTCGTAGAAGTAGTCGCCGGGGTGGGTGAGCACGTGGTAGGCGCGGGCGCCGACGATGCCGAGCGGCACCGCCCAGATGATGATGTCGAGCACGACCCACGGCTCCGCGCCGCGGCGCTTGAGGCGCTGGTTCGTCATGATCGTCGCCACGATGATCCCCGCGAGGATGCAGAGCGCGTAGGTGTGGATCGCGAGCGTGAAGGTGCCGATCGTGAGGTCGTACTGACTCCACGCGTCGGGGGGGCTCGGAATGCTCAGCGGTACGGACACCGGTACTCGACCTTTCGAAGGAGGGGGTCCCCCGGGCGCGGCTCGGCCGCGCCCCGGTGGGCATCCCGATTGTAGCGGGAGGGTGTCAGCGCGCGGAGCGCAGGCGGGTGCCCTCGGCGAGGCCGCGGGAGGTCTCGGCGACCGCGTCGACCCCGCCGGACGCCAGCGCCCGCACCAGGGCGGATCCGACGATGGCGCCGTCCGCGTAGGCGAGGATCTCGGCGACCTGCTCGCCGGTCGAGATGCCCAGGCCGACGCACGCGCTCTCGGAGCCGGCGGCGCGGAGGCGGTCGACCAGGGTGCGGGCCGCGGAGTCGACATCGGTGCGCGCGCCGGTGATGCCCATCGTCGAGACCGCGTAGACGAATCCACGGCTCGAGTCGACGGCCTGGCGCAGGCGCGTGTCCGTCGAGGACGGTGCCGCGAGGAACACGCGGTCGAGTCCGAGCCGCTCGGAGACGGCGAGCCACTCGGCGCCCTCGTCCGGGATCAGGTCGGGCGTGATGAGGCCGGACCCGCCGGCCTCGGCCAGATCGGTGGCGAAGCGCTCGACCCCGTACTGCAGGACGGGGTTGTAGTAGGTCATCACCAGGACCGGCACGTCGACGCGCGCCCGGATCTCGCGGACGGCCTCGAAGCCGTGGCGGAGGCGGAAGCCGCCCGCGATGGCGGCCTGGGTCGCCTCCTGGATGACGGGTCCGTCCATCACCGGATCGGAGTAGGGCAGACCGAGCTCGATCGCGTCGACGCCGTTCTCGGCCATGGCCACGGCGGCGTCGATGCTGGTCGGCAGGTCGGGGAAGCCGACGGGGAGGTAGCCGATCAGGGCGCCCGCCGCCTCCTCGTTCCGGCGCCGGACGGTCTCGGCGACGCTCGGTCCGCGGCCGCTCACGACTGCACCGCGCCCTGGTCCATGAGGCCGAAGTAGTGCGCAGCGGTCGTCATGTCCTTGTCGCCGCGGCCCGAGAGGTTGACCAGGATGGTGGCCTCGGGGCCGAGCTCGCGCCCGAGCTCCAGCGTGCCGGCCAGCGCGTGCGCGGACTCGATCGCCGGGATGATCCCCTCGGTGCGGCTGAGCAGCATGAGCGCGTCCATCGCGGCCGAGTCGGTGACCGCGCGGTAGTCGGCGCGGCCGATGCTCGAGAGCCACGCGTGCTCCGGGCCGATGCCCGGGTAGTCGAGGCCGGCCGAGATCGAGTGCGACTCGACGGTCTGGCCGTCCTCGTCCTGGAGGAGGAAGCTGCGGGCGCCGTGCAGGACGCCGGGGCGGCCCTTGCTGATGGTCGCCGCGTGGCGGGGGGTCTCGATCCCGTCGCCGCCGGCCTCGAAGCCGACGAGGCGGACCTCGGGGTCGTCGAGGAAGGCGTGGAAGATCCCCATCGCGTTGGAGCCGCCGCCGACGCAGGCGGTGACCGCGGTGGGCAGCGAGCCGGTGAGCTCGAGGACCTGCTCGCGCGCCTCCTCGCCGATGATCTTCTGGAAGTCCCGGACGAGGGCCGGGAACGGGTGCGGGCCCGCGACGGTGCCGAAGATGTAGTTCGTGGTGCCCACGTTCGTCACCCAGTCGCGCATCGCGTCGTTGATCGCGTCCTTGAGGGTGCGCGAGCCGGTCGTCACGGGGATCACCTCGGCGCCGAGCAGGCGCATGCGGGCGACGTTGAGGGCCTGGCGCTCGGTGTCGACCTCCCCCATGTAGACCACGCAGTCGAGGCCGAACAGGGCGGCGGCCGTGGCGGTCGCGACGCCGTGCTGGCCCGCTCCCGTCTCGGCGATGACGCGGGTCTTGCCGATCCGCTTGGTGAGCAGCGCCTGGCCCAGCACGTTGTTGATCTTGTGCGAGCCGGTGTGGTTGAGGTCCTCGCGCTTGAGGATGATCCGCGCTCCGCCGGCGTGCTCGGCGAACCGCGGCACCTCGGTGATGATCGACGGACGGCCGGTGTAGCTGCGGTGCAGCTCCATCAGTTCTGCCGCGAACGCGGGGTCGACCTTCGTGCGCTCGTACTCGGCGCTCAGCTCGTCGAGGGCCTCGACGAGGGACTCGGGGACGTAGCGTCCGCCGAACTCGCCGAAGTAGGGGCCGAGTTCATCCCGGAGTGCCATGGGGGTACCGCCTATCGGAGTGGTCAGTGCGCCAGGAAGCCGGCGAGGGTGGAGACGGGGTCGCCGCCGGTGACGAGAGCCTCGCCCACGAGGACGACGTCGGCTCCGGCGCCGCGGTAGTGCGCGACGTCGTCGGCGGTGAGGACGGCCGACTCGGCCACCTTCACCGCGTCGTCGGGGAAGCGCTCGGAGAGGCGGCCGAAGAGGTCGCGGTCGAGCTGGAAGGTGGAGAGGTCGCGGGCGTTCACGCCGATGAGCCGCGCGCCGAGGTCGGCGGCCCGCTCGAGCTCGTCGGCCGAGTGCGTCTCGACGAGCGGGGTCATCCCCAGCTCGAGGACGAGGGCGTGCAGCTCGGCGAGCAGGGGCTGCTCGAGCGCGGCGACGATGAGGAGGACCAGGTCGGCTCCGGCCGCGCGGGCCTCGAGGACCTGGTACGGCTCGGCGACGAAGTCCTTGCGCAGGACGGGGATCGACACGCGCTCGCGGACCGCCTCGAGGTCCGCCAGGGACCCCTTGAAGCGGCGCTCCTCGGTGAGGACGCTGATCGCGCTCGCTCCCCCGAGCTCGTACTGTCCGGCCAGCTCGGCGGGGACGGGGATGTCGGCGAGGGCTCCGCGCGACGGGCTGGCGCGCTTCACCTCGGCGATGATCCTGACGCGCTCGGCGGGGGCCAGAGCGGCCAGGGCGTCGAGGGCGGGCGCCTGGGCGAGCGCGCGGCGCTCGACGGCTTCGAGCGGGGCGCTCTCGCGGCGCCGGGCCGCGTCGGCCAGGGCGCCGGCGGTGAGGTCGGCGAGCACCTAGGCGCGCGCCTTCGGGTTCGCCTTCGCGCCGTTGACGCCGTAGCCCGCCTTGGCCATGCCCATGCCCACGAGCAGACCCACCACGACCAGGCCGGCCGAGAGCCAGACCACCACGGGCACGTCGAACCAGAACGCGATCGTGCCGATCGTGAATCCGACCAGCATGATGACGACGGCCGTCCACGCTGCGGGCGAGTGGCCGTGGTTGTCGTCGTCGTGCTCGGTGCTCATGGGTCTCCTCCTGGGGGTGCATCGGGACCAGAGCAGTCTAGCGTGAGGCGCCTGAGCGCCCGGCCCCGGACTCGCCTGCGCAGCCCCTGCAGGAGGCGGGGATGCCGGACCGCCGGACACGTCCCCGGCCGGTGTCAGCGGCCCGAGGTGGGGTCGTCGCCGCGCGAGAGCTCGTCCCACGAGATGACCGGATCGATGTCGCCGTCGTCCGTCTGCACGGTCGACGCGCCGTGGCCGTAGCCGTCGGCGGGCTCGAAGCGGGACGCGCGCTTCCGCGCCGCTCCCGGCCAGCGGCGCGAGGTCGCGAGGACGCCGATCCCGAGCAACGCGGTGAGCACGCCGCAGACCAGGGCGACGACGGGCCAGGCCGTCGCGGAGGACGAGGCCACGAGCGCGGCGACGGACTGCTCCCCCGCGATGGCGGTCGCCTCGGTGACCAGCGAAGCGCCGGCGCGCGCGGGGTCGCCCAGTGCCGTCGCGGCCGTGAGCACCACCGAGGCGCCGAGGACGGCCTGCAGCAGACCGAGCACGATCCGGAAGACGGGGCCGGCGATGGCGAGGGCCGCGGCGAGAGCGAGGCCCGCGAGCGCCAGGGCGGAGAGCGCGGGCGCGGCGACGGTCCCGGCCACGTCGATCCGCTGGCCCTCCCCCTCGATCGCGGCCAGGGTCAGCGTGGACCAGGTCTGAGTGGAGGAGGTCAGCTCGAGCGCGGCGAGGAGCACGACCCCGAGGATCGCCGTGTACTTCAGCCGCCGTCCGCTCATGCTCACTCCGCCGGGCCGAGGCCGGTGAACGGCACGAGGGGGTCGACGTCGAAGCAGGCGTGCTCGCCCGTGTGGCAGGCTGCGCCGATCTGCTCGACCTGGACCAGCAGAGTGTCGGCGTCGCAGTCGAGGGCGGCACCCCGCACGTACTGCGCGTGCCCGGACGTGTCGCCCTTGCGCCAGTACTCCTGGCGCGAGCGCGACCAGAAGGTGACGCGGCCCTCGGTGAGGGTCCGCCGGAGCGCCTCGCGGTCCATCCAGCCCATCATGAGCACCTCGCGGGTGTCGTGCTGCTGGATGATCGCGGGCAGGAGCCCGGTCGGATCGAAGGCGGCGCGGTCCAGGACGGCGTCGAGCTCGGCGGGGGTCATCGGATCTCGATCCCGGAGGCCGCGAGCGAGCGCTTGACGTCGCCGATCGTCAGCTCGCGATTGTGGAAGACGGAGGCGGCGAGCACGGCGTCGGCCCCCGCGTCGACGGCCGGAGCGAAGTGCTCGACGGCGCCGGCGCCTCCAGAGGCGATGACGGGCACGGAGCTCAGCTCGCGCATCGCGGCGATCAGCTCGAGGTCGAAGCCTTGCTTGGTGCCGTCGGCGTCGATGGAGTTGACCAGGAGCTCCCCGGCGCCGCGCTCGACGGCCTCGGCCGCCCAGGCCAGGGCGTCGAGCTCGGTCTCGCGGCGTCCGCCGTGAGTGGTGACGACGAAGCCGGACGGCGTGGCGTCGCTCCGCTTGACGTCGAGCGAGAGCACGAGCACCTGCGCGCCGAAGACGTCGGCGATCTCGCCGAGGAGCTCGGGCCGGGCGATCGCGGCGGAGTTGACGCCCACCTTGTCGGCGCCGTGCGCGAGCAGTCGCGAGACGTCCTCGGCGCTGCGCACGCCTCCGCCGACCGTGAGCGGGATGAAGACCTGCTCGGCGGTCGCCCGCACCACGTCGTAGGTGGTCGAGCGGTCGTCGACCGTGGCGGTGACGTCGAGGAAGGTCAGCTCGTCGGCGCCCTGCTCGAAGTAGAGGCGGGCGAGCTCGACGGGGTCGCCCGCATCGCGCAGGTTCTGGAAGTTGACGCCCTTCACGACGCGGCCGGCGGCGACGTCGAGGCAGGGGATGACGCGGACGGCGAGACTCATCGGCTCCCCCTCTACAGGCGCGCGGCGTGGATGGAGGTGACCAGGATCGCGCGGGCGCCCAGGTCGTACAGGCGGTCCATCACCTGGTTCATGTCCGAGCGCGGCACCATCACGCGGACCGCCACCCACTCGGCGTCGTGCAGCGGCGAGACCGTCGGCGACTCGAAGCCCGGGGCGATCGCCGTGGCGCTCTCCAGGAGCGCGACGGGGCAGTCGTAGTCGAGCAGCACGTACTCGCGGGCGACCAGCACGCCCTGCAGGCGGCGCAACAGCACCGGGATGCCCTCGGGCTCCCCCGCGGCGGAGACCAGGACGGCGGTCGAGTCCAGGATGACCGGCCCGAAGATCTCGAGGCCGGCCTTGCGGAGCGTGGTGCCGGTCTCGACGACATCGGCGATGACGTCGGCGACGCCGAGCTGGATCGCGGACTCGACCGCGCCGTCGAGGCGGATCAGCGTCACCTCGACGCCGTGCTCCCGGAGGAAGCGGCCCACGAGGCCCGGGTAGCTGGTCGCCACGCGGAGGCCGTCGATCTGCGCGAGCTCGTCGTAGCGGCCTGCGGGCCCGGCGAAGCGGAAGGTGGAGTTCGCGAAGCCGAGGCTCGCGATCTCGCGCGCCTCGGAGCCGGAGTCGATCAGGAGGTCGCGGCCGGTGACCCCGACGTCGAGAGCGCCGGAGCCGACGTAGGTGGCGATGTCGCGCGGGCGCAGGTAGAAGAACTCGACCCCGTTGCGCTCGTCGACGACGTGCAGCTCCTTCGGGTCGCGGCGGCCGGTGTAGCCGGCCTCCGCGAGCATCTGACCGGCGGTCTCCGAGAGGGAGCCCTTGTTGGGGACGGCGACGCGCAGGAGCGCCGGGGCGGGGGTGGTGGTCACGGGACGTCCTTCATGACTCGACGGCTGTTCAGGGGGCGGCACGGCTCCTCGGGGAGCGTGCGGGCGCGACGGCGCGGAGCGGAGGCGCACCCCGGCGAGCGGGGCGGGGCTCACAGATGCCGGTAGACGTCGGCCGTCGTCAGTCCCTTGGCGAGCATGAGCACCTGCAGGTGGTAGAGCAGCTGCGAGATCTCCTCGGCGGTGCGCTCGTCGCCCTCGTACTCGGCGGCCATCCACACCTCGGCTGCCTCCTCGACGATCTTCTTGCCGATGAAGTGCACGCCGGCGTCGAGCTCGCGGACGGTGCCCGAACCCTCGGGACGGGCGGCGGCCTTCTCGCCCAGCTCAGCGAAGAGGTCGTCGAAAGTTTTCACCGGGGAAGTCTATACGGCGGCCGGGCGCGGGACGCCTCAGTGCCGGTGCAGGTGAGCGGTCGCCGTCTCGCGCAGCGACGCGATCGCGGCCTCCGGGTCGTCCGCGCCGAAGACCGCGGAGCCCGCGACGAAGGTGTCGGCTCCCGCCTCCGCTGCGATCTCGATCGTGCCGGGTGCGATCCCGCCGTCGACCTGGAGCCAGACGTCGAGCCCGGTGCGGTCCACCACGTTCCGGAGCGTGCGCAGCTTGGGCATCGTCTCCTGCATGAAGGACTGGCCCCCGAAGCCGGGCTCGACCGTCATCACGAGGACCTGGTCGAACTCGGGCAGGAGGTCGAGGTAGTCGTCCACCATCGTGCCCGGCTTGAGCGCGATCCCCGCCCGCGAGCCGATCCCGCGCAGGCGCCGCGCCAGGGCCACGGCGTCGCGCGCGGCCTCGGCGTGGAAGGTCACGGAGAAGGCGCCGGTCTCGGCGTAGTCGGGGGCCCACCGGTCGGGGTCGTCGATCATCAGGTGCAGGTCGAGCGGGCGGGGCGAGACGTCCTGGAGGCGCTGGACCATGTTCAGCCCGAAGGTGAGGTTCGGCACGAAGTGGTTGTCCATCACGTCGACGTGCACGAGGTCGGCCCCGGCGATGCGCTGCAGCTCGGCCTCGAAGTTCACGAAGTCGGCGGAGAGGATGCTGGGGTTGATCCGTGCGGGCATGCGTCCAGCCTAGATCGGAGCGTCCTCGGCGTCCGCCCGGCTGAGCACGCTCCCGCTCCGGAGGGGTCAGGCGTCTCCGGACGCCGCCTCGAGGGGCCGGCGGCGGCGGAGGAGCTGGACGAACATGGCGTCGGTGCCGTGCCGGTGCGGCCAGAGCTGCACGTGGAGGGGGCCGTCCGGCAGCGGGAGCGGGTCCGCCGTCACCGCGCGCAGCACGGCCGGCGTGTCGACGAGCTCGAGCTCGTGCCGCTCCTGCGCGAGGGCGAGCACGCGCCGGGTCTCGCCGAGGTGCGGCGAGCAGGTCACGTAGGCCAGCAGCCCGTCGGGAGCGAGAGCCCGGACCGCGGAGTCGAGCAGCTCGCCCTGGAGGGCGGCCAGCGGCTCCACGTCGGCCGCGGACTTGCGCCAGCGCGCCTCGGGCCGACGCCGCAGCGCACCGAGACCGGTGCACGGCGCGTCGAGGAGGACGCGGTCGAACGAGCCCGGCTGCTCGTCGCCCAGGTCGCGCCCGTCGCCGGTGCGCACCTCGACCGACGGGTCGACGGCGGCCAGCGCCTGCCGCACCAGGCCCGCGCGGCCCGGGACCACCTCGTTGGCGAGCAGCGCCGCCCCGCCTGCGCGCGCCTCCGCCGCGAGCAGCGCCGCCTTGCCGCCGGGTCCCGCGCACAGGTCGAGCCAGCGCTCGCCCGGGCGGACCGGCCGTGCCCGGGAGAGCGCCAGAGCGGCGAGCTGGGAGCCCTCGTCCTGCACGCGCACGCGGCCCTCGTGCACCGCGGGGACTGCCTCCGGGTCGCCGCCGGTGCTGGTCATGCCGACCGGCGAGAAGCGGTCGGATTCGGCGCCGGCGATCTCGCCGGGAGACGCCAGGCCCGGCAGAGCCACCAGGTTCACCCGCGGAGCCGCGTTGTCGGCGGCGAGCAGCGCGTCGAGCTCGTCGGCCGCCCCCTCCGCCGCCAGCGCCCGTCGCAGGGCGCGCACGATCCACACGGGGTGGGAGCTCAGCGCGGCGATCCGGTCGTCGCCGGAGACCGCGGCCGCGGAGACCCGCTCGCGCCACTCGCCGGCGCCCGAGCGCGAGACCGCGCGCAGCACGGCGTTGGCGAAGGCCACCGCTCCCCGCGAGGAGCCGGCCGCGACGAGCGCGACGCTCTCGTTCACCGCGGCGTGCGGGGCCACGCGGGTCGCGAGCAGCTGGTGCACGCCCAGGCGCAGCGCGTCGAGCACCGGCGCATCGATGCTCTCGACGGACCGGCCGGCCGCGAGGGCGATCACGCGGTCGTAGTAGCCGGACATCCGCAGAGTGCCGTAGCAGAGCTCGGTGGCCAGTCCCGCGTCGGCGGGCGAGAGGCCGGCGGCGCTGATCCGCGCGGGCAGGACCAGGTTGGCGTAGGCGTCCGACCCGCTCACCGCGAGCAGGACGTCGTAGGCGACCCGCCGGGCGGGAGCGGCCTCGCGACGGGCGCTCACGCGAGCACCGTGCTCTCGCGCAGGCCGCGGGCCCAGGCGGCGCCGGCCATCGGGGTCCTGCCGGCGGGCTGGACGGTGACCAGCTCGACCGCTCCGTCCGCGGTGCCGACGAGGGCGCGCCCCGAGTCGAGGCGGACGACGCCGGGAGCGAGGTCCCCCTCGGCCGCGCGGACCGCGAGCACCTTGAGGCGCGCGTCCCCCACCGCGGTCGAGGCTCCGGGCTCGGGAGTCGTTCCGCGCACGAGCGCGAGGACCCGCGCGGTCGGGAGGCTCCAGTCGATCCGGCCGTCGGCGGCGTCGAGCTTGGGAGCGGGGGTCGCCTCTCCGGCCTGCGGAGTCGCGACGGCCGTGCCCTCCTCCAGCGCGTCGACCACGCCGAGGGTGAGGCCGGCGCCGCTCGCGGCCAGCTCCGTCAGCAGCTCGCCCGCGGTGCGCTCCCCCGCGTCGACGGCGAGCTCGGCGTACACGTCACCGGCGTCGAGCTCGGCGACCAGCTGGAAGACGCTCGCGCCGATCCGCGTGTCGCCCGCCATCAGCGCCCGCTGGACGGGAGCCGCCCCGCGCCAGCGCGGCAGCAGGGAGAAGTGCAGGTTGATCCAGCCCAGGCGCGGCACCGCCAGCAGGCGCTGCCGGACGAGGCCGCCGTAGGCCACGATCACGCCGAGGTCGGGGGCGAGCTCCGCGATCCGGTCGGTCACGTCCTCGTCGAGGCGGTTCGCCCGGATCACCGGGATCCCCAGCTCCTCGGCCACGACGGCGACCGGCGAGGGGGTGAGCACGCGCTTGCGTCCCACCGGGGCGTCCTCCCGGGTGACCACGGCCACGACCTCGTGCGCGGAGGCGGCGAGGTCGCGGAGGGTCGGAACGGCGGCGGCGGGCGTGCCGGCGAAGACGAGGCGCACGGGGGTCTCCTGGGGAGTCAGAGGATGTCGGGGTCGTCGAGACGGACCCGGAGCCGGGGGGCCGGCCGGAAGCGGCCGGGCGTGGTCGGCGGGCGACGACGGCGCGTGGCGTTGCGGATCACGGCGGAGCGGAGGCGCGCGGCCACATCCGCACCGCGAGCGTAGTCGAACCGGACGATCGCCCGGACGGAGCCGTCCTCGAGCCCGACAGGACCGAGGACCTCGTGCCGGTCGTCCTCGTCGAGCGCCTCGAGCGCCTCCTCCACCGCGTGCGCGTCGCCGCTCACCGTGGCCAGGCGCACCGCGGGCGGGAAGCGCAGAGCGCGCCGCTCCTGGAGCTCGGCCCGGAGGTACTCGGCCTGCCGCCAGGTCGCCAGGGCGGTCGCGAGCCGGCCGCCGACCCCGACCAGGAGGACCGGCGCGCCCGGGCGGGCCAGCGCCGCGGCGTTCGACCAGGTGCGGAGCGCGTCGTCGGCGACCCGCAGGCTCTCGCGGGCCAGCATCCGCTCGCCGTCCAGCAGCAGGACGGCGTGGTAGCCGCCGTCGGCCCGCGGCTCCGCCCCGCGCGTGGCCACGACGAGCGCGGGCTCGTCGGGGAGGGTGAGCACGGGGCGCTGCCCGTCGGCGACGATCACCTTGGCACCCGGGAAGGCGCGTCCGAGCTCCTCCGCGGTGCGGCCCGCGCCGAGGGAGACGAGGCGCAGAGCCGTCGCCTCGCAGACGGAGCAGGTCCAGTCGGCCGCGATCAGGCCGCACCAGCCGCAGCTCGGCCGCCCGCCCTCGGAGTGCACGCCGAGCGGACCCTGGCAGCGGTTGCAGCGTGCGACGGTCCGGCAGCGGGCGCAGGCGACCACCGGCGCGTAGCCGGGGCGCGCGACCTGGACGAGCACGGGACCGGAGTCGAGGGCCTTCCGCGCCTCCCGCCAGGCGGAGGAGGGGATGCGCGCTGCCGCGTCGTGCTCGTCGGCCGCCCACTGCTGGGCGGTCGGCACGACGTGCGGGCGGCGGCTCGGCCGCGGCTCCACCTCGGTCGCGAAGCCGATCTCGACGAGCCGCTCGACCTCGACCGTGCGCGTGTTGCCGAGCAGGACGAGGCCGGCGCCGCTCTGCTCCTGCCGCACCAGGGCGACGTCGCGCGCGTGCGCGTAGGGCGCGAGCGGCTCGGCGAAGAGTGGATCGCCGTCGTCCCAGAGCCCGATCAGGCCGAGGGCGGAGGAGGGCGCGTAGAGGACGGAGCGGTTGCCGACGACGACCCGCGGCCCGGGATCGAGGCAGCGGACGAAGGCGGAGTAGCGCTCGGCGCCCTTCTGCCGCGCATCGAGGCGCACCACCGCCTCCGCGGGGACGAGGGCGGCGAGGGCCAGCTCCAGCTGCTCCTGGTCGCGGTAGTCGGGGACGGCCAGGATCGCGTCGCGGCCCGCGGCGAGCGTGTCCCGGGCGAGCTCGGCGAGCGTGACGGCCCAGCCGCCGACCCACGCGCCCGAGTCGAGCCTCACGGGAGCCGGCACGGCGCCGACCGCCAGCCGGGCCCCCTCGGCGAGTCCCGCGAAGGAGGCGTCGGGGTAGCCCGTCACGCCGCCCGCCTCGACCGCGGGCGCCGCAGGAGCGGGACCCGCGGCGAGTCGCGCCTTCTCGACGCGGACGTGGCGGCGCGGCACGGCCAGGCGCAGCACGTCGCTCGCGCCTCCGGAGGCGCGGTCGGCCACCCGGCGGGCGAGGGCCCAGACCTCCGGGGTCAGCACGACGAGCGGCGAGACCAGCTCCTCGATGCCGCTGAGCGCTCCGGCGTGCTCGGTCCCCTCCCCCGTCTCGACGACGAACGCGTCGGCGATCCGGCCTCCGGTCCGCAACGGCACCCGCACGCGCACGCCGGGGACCACCTCGCCGCGCAGCGCCTCCGGCACCGCGTAGTCCAGGAGCCGGTCGAGCTGCGGGAGGGGCGAGTCCAGGAGCACGCGCGCGACGGCTCCGCTCGTCGCCATCGCCGCCGCGCCCGCTACGAGAGGCCCGCGGCGGAGCGCAGGTCGTCGACCCGGTCGAGGCGCTCCCAGGTGAAGTCGGGCAGCTCCCGGCCGAAGTGGCCGTAGGCCGCGGTCTGCGCGTAGATCGGGCGGAGCAGGTCGAGTGCGTGGATGATCGCGGCCGGGCGCAGGTCGAAGACCGAGCGGATCGCCTCGGTGATCGTCTCGTCGGAGACGGTGCCGGTGCCGAAGGTCTCGACGTAGAGGCCGACCGGGGCCGCCTTGCCGATGGCGTAGGCGACCTGCACCTCCAGCCGCGAGGCGAGCCCCGCGGCGACCGCGTTCTTGGCGACCCACCGCATGGCGTAGGCGGCCGAGCGGTCCACCTTCGACGGGTCCTTGCCCGAGAACGCGCCGCCGCCGTGGCGGGACGCTCCGCCGTAGGTGTCGACGATGATCTTGCGGCCGGTGAGCCCGGCGTCGCCCTGAGGGCCGCCGATCTCGAAGCGGCCCGTCGGGTTGATCAGCAGGCGCACGGCGGAGGAGTCGAGGTCGACCGTCTCGAGGACGGGGCGGATGACGTGCGCCGCGATGTCCGCGTGGATCGTCTCGGTGCTGACGTGCTCTGCGTGCTGGGTGGACAGGACGACGGTGTCGATGGTGGACGGCGTCGTGCCGTCGTAGCCGATGGTGACCTGGGTCTTGCCGTCGGGTCGGAGGTAGTCGAGCTCGCCCGACTTGCGGACGGCGGCCAGGCGCTCGGCGAGGCGGTGCGAGAGCCAGCTCGGCAGCGGCATGTACTCGGGGGTCTCGTCGGTCGCGAAGCCGAACATCAGGCCCTGGTCGCCCGCGCCCTGGCGGTCGAAGGCGTCCTCGCCCGCCTCGGAGGAGCGGACCTCGAGCGCCGTGTCGACGCCCGCCGCGATCTCGGGCGACTGCTGGCCGATCGAGACCGAGACGCCGCAGGAGCGGCCGTCGAAGCCCTTCTCCGAGGAGTCGTAGCCGATCTCGACGATCGTGTCGCGCACGATCTTGGGGATCTCGACGTAGCCGCTCGTGGAGACCTCGCCCGCGACGTGCACGAGCCCCGTCGTGACCAGCGTCTCGACGGCGACCCGGCTGTGCGGGTCCTCGCGGAGCAGGGCGTCGAGGATGCGGTCCGAGATCTGGTCGCAGATCTTGTCCGGGTGGCCCTCGGTGACGGACTCGGAGGTGAACAGGCGGAGGGGACCGGAGGTCATGCTTCTCTTCTCGTCCCGGCTCGTGCGGACCGGGGTCGTTCGTACCGGGAGTGGCCTGGCGGGCGCGATGCCGGGCGGCAGGCGATCGGCGCCTGGGCGGGCGGACCGGCGGGGCTAGCGCACGACCGCGTCGAGGACGCGATCGGCCACCTCCGCCTTGCTGCCCGAGGCCTCGCCAACTATATCGCCGGCCCGATCGAGGACCACGACGGCGTTGCTGTCGCTCTGGAAACCCTCGGCCCAGCCCACCCTGTTGAGGACGAGCAGGTCGCAGCCCTTCCGGGCGATCTTGGCGCGGCCGAGGGCGAGCATCGCGTCCCGGTCCGGCTCGGTCTCCGCGGCGAAGCCGACGACGATCTGCCCCTCCCGCCGGGAGGCGGAGATCTCGGCGAGGACGTCCGGGTTCTTGACGAGATCGAGGACGAGACGGTCGCCCTGCTGCTCCTTCTTGATCTTCGCGTCGGCGACCGCGGCGGGCCGGTAGTCGGCGACGGCCGCGGCCATGATCACGACGTCCGCGCCGGGGGCCGCGGCGAGGGCGGCCTCGCGCAGCTCGAGCGCGGTGCCCACCGGGAGGACCGTGACGCCCTCCGGCGCCGGCACGTCGAGGTTCGCGGCGAGGAGGGTGACCTCCGCGCCCCGGGCCGCAGCGGCCAGCGCGAGCGCGACGCCCTGCCTGCCGCTGGAGCGGTTGCCGACGAAGCGCACCGGGTCGAGGGGCTCGCGGGTGCCGCCGGCGGTCACGAGGACGCGCACGCCCGCGAGGTCGCGGCGGGCGGAGGCGGAGCGGGCGTGGACGGCGAGGGCCTCCGCCACGATCGTCTCGGGCTCCTCCATGCGGCCGGGGCCCGAGTCGGCGCCGGTGAGGCGGCCGACCGCGGGGCCGACGACGTGCACGCCGCGGGAGCGGAGCACCGCCGTGTTCGCGACGGTGGCGGCGTTCGCCCACATCTCGGTGTGCATCGCGGGGGCGACCACGAGCGGGGCGGTGCTCGCGAGCACCGTGTTGCCGAGCAGGTCGTCGGCGAGGCCGGCAGCGAGTTTGGCGAGCGTGTGCGCCGTCGCGGGCGCGATCACTATGAGGTCGGCGGCCTGGCCGATGGCCACGTGCCGGACCTCGGCGACGCCCTCGTAGAGCTCGGTGTGCACCGGGTTCCGCGAGATGGCCTCGAGGGTGGGCTTCCCGACGAAGCGCAGCGCGGCCTCGGTCGCGACGACGTGCACGTCGTGCCCCGCGAGGACCAGCGCGCGGACGACTCCGACGGCCTTGTACGCGGCTATGCCGCCGGTAATGCCGACGACGACGTTGAGCCGTCGGCCGGCCTCGAGAGAGGAGCCCACCCGGAGGGGACTACTCGGCGAGGGGCTTGGCGACGAGCTTGTCCTCGTTGATCTCGTGCAGTGCGACCGAGAGGGGCTTGTCGTCGATGGTGGAGTCGACCAGCGGGCCGACGTTGTCGAACAGGCTGCCCTCGTGGAGGTCGGCGTAGTAGTCGTTGATCTGGCGGGCGCGCTTGGAGGCGAAGATCACCAGCGCGTACTTGGAGTCGACCTTCGAGAGGAGCTCGTCGATGGGCGGGTCGATGATGCCGAGGTTGTTGGCCATGGGTGTCTCCTTGCAGGCGCATCAGCGCCGATCTGCGGCTCCGGAGCAACACGGCGCGCGGGCTCCGAGGGGCGTGTGCCCGGTGGGACCCGGGGCGTCGGCCCGGAGGTGGTCGGTGGCCCGGTGTCAGCGGCCCGGGTCAGCGGGCGCGCCGTCGGCACGAGGCGACATCAATTCTACGACCTCGCGGGCCGCTTCGGGCACGGTGCTGTTGACGACGGCGAAATCGAACTCGTCCTGCGCGGCCAGCTCCACCTTCGCGGTGGCCAGACGGCGCTCCTGCTCCTCCGCGCTCTCGGTGCCGCGGCCGACCAGCCGGCGGACCAGCTCGTCCCAGCTCGGCGGCAGGAGGAAGACCAGCCGCGCGTCCGGCATCCGCTCGCGCACCTGGCGGGCACCCTGGATGTCGATCTCGAGCATCACCTGCCGGCCCTGCTCCAGCGCGGCGTCGATGGGGCCGCGGGGCGTGCCGTAGCGGTGAGCGTTGTGGACGACGGCGTACTCGAGGAACTCCCCCGCCGCGACCATCCGGTCGAACTCGGCGTCGTCGACGAAGTAGTAGCTGACGCCGTCCACCTCGCCCGGACGCGGGGCCCGGGTGGTGGCCGAGACCGAGAGCAGGACGTCCGGGTAGTTCTCGCGGATGTAGGTCGACACGGTGCCCTTGCCGACCGCGGTCGGACCGGCGAGGACGAGCAGGCGGTTGCGGCCGGGGCGGCGCTGCCGCGACTCCCGCTCCTCGAGGAACGACGCCAGGCCCTCGACCTGGCGCCGGCCGAGCCCGCCGAGGCGCTTCGACTCGGCGATCCGCAGCTGGTCCATCACCCGGGGCGTCTTCACCACGCCGAGTGCGGGCACGGCGCGGAGCAGCTCGCTGACGCGCATCCGCCCCTCGACTCCGAGCGGCTCGGCCTGGGCCGCCGCGAGCACGGCGGTCGCGGGGCGGCGTCCGGCGGCGACGGCCTTCTTGACGGCGGCGCGGGCACGGCGCGCCGCGATCGCGGCCTCGGAGGCGGCGCGCCGGTCGACCTCGGGCGGCGAGGGACGGCGCACGGCCTCCGGGCGCGAGGAGGCGCCGGGATCGGGGCTGACGGTTTCAGCGGACAAGGGTCTCCTGGATGTCGGTCGCGCGGCGGGTGATCTCGGCCGCGATCCCCGAGGGGCCGGCGCCGAGCACGCTGCGCGACTCGCTGACGATGGTGGCGGCGCTCAGCGCGCCGAACAGCCGCTGCGCGTCCGCGACGGCTGCGCCCTGGTGGCCGAAGCCGGGCGCGAGCACCGGAAGTGCGGGGTGCAGCGGCTCGTCGATGCCGATGCCGAAGTCGCCCAGGGCGACAGTGGCGCCGAGCACCACGCCGACCGAGCCGATCGACGCGCGAGCGTGAGCGTCGTTCCAGGATGCCACGTCCGCCACGACCGCGCGTGCCACGGTGGATCCCGCCCGGCCGCCGTCCTGCACGAGGGCGCGCTGCACGGGGCGGGCCTCGGGGTTGGAGGTGGCTGCGAGGACGAACACGCCCTTGCCCGCCTCCTCGGCGAGGGTCAGCATCCCCTCGAGGGAGCCGAGCCCCTGGTAGGCCGCCGCGGTCATGGCGTCCGCCTCGAGCGGCGAGCCGGGCCGGAGCCACGCCTCGGCGTAGGCGGTGACGCTCGTGCCGATGTCGCCGCGCTTGACGTCGGCGATCACCAGCAGTCCGGCCTCGCGGGCGTCGGCGAGCACGCGCTCGAGCGCGGCGTAGCCCGCCGAGCCGTGCCGCTCGAAGAACGCGATCTGCGGCTTCACCACGCCAGCACGGCCGGCCGCCGCCTCGACGACCGTTCGGCCGAAGCTCTCGAGCCCGGCCGCGTCGTCGGCGAGGCCCCACGCGTCGAGCAGGTACGCGTGCGGGTCGATCCCGACGCAGAGCCGGCCGTGCGCGGCGAACGCCGCCTCGAGGCGCGAGCCGAAGGAGGCGGTGCCCGCCGCGCCGCCGCTCACGCGGTGCGCTCCGCGCGGCGCAGGGCGTAGTCCTGCAGGCTCGTCACCTCGAAGGGCTCGTTCGCCGCGTCGAGCGAGGCGACCGCCGCCGCGAGCTGGGCGATCGTGGTGAACAGCGGCTTGTCCGCGGCGACCGCGGCGGCGCGGATCTCGTAGCCGTCGGCGCGGGTCGCTCCTCCGCTGGGCGTGTTGATCACCACGTCGACCTCGTCGCGGGCGATCAGCTCGACGATGGAGGGCGCGTCGCCCTCGGCGGTCTCGCTGTACTTGCGGACCACGCGGGCCTGGATCCCGTTGCGGTTCAGCACCTCGGCCGTGCCCTCGGTCGCGAGGATGTCGAAGCCGAGCTGACGCAGGCGCAGCGCGGGCAGGACGATCGAGCGCTTGTCGCGGTCGGCGACCGAGATGAAGACGGTCCCGCTCGCCGGCATGCCGCCGTACGCGGCGTCCTGGCTCTTCGCGAAGGCGCGCGGGAAGTCGCGGTCGATCCCCATGACCTCGCCAGTGGAGCGCATCTCGGGCCCGAGCAGCGAGTCGACGATCTGGCCCTCCTTGGTGCGGAAGCGCTTGAACGGCAGGACCGCCTCCTTCACCGCGATGGGAGAGTCCATCGGGACGTCGGAGCCGTCGCGCTCGGGCAGCAGGCCCTCGGCCTTCAGCGCGGCGATGGTCTCGCCCACCATCAGGCGCGACGCGGCCTTCGCGAGCGGGATGCCCAGCGCCTTCGACACGAACGGCACGGTGCGCGAGGCCCGGGGGTTCGCCTCGAGCACGTAGAGCACGCCCTGGCCGATCGCGAACTGGACGTTCAGCAGTCCTCGGACGCCGACGCCCTGCGCGATCGCGAGGGTCGCCTCCCGCACCTGGTCGATCTGGCGGCGGCCGAGCGTCACCGGCGGGAGCGTGCACGCCGAGTCGCCGGAGTGGATGCCGGCCTCCTCGATGTGCTCCATCACTCCTCCGATGTAGAGCTGCTCGCCGTCGAAGAGCGCGTCGACGTCGATCTCGATCGCGTCGTCGAGGAAGCGGTCCACCAGCAGCGGGTGCGCCTCGTCGATGATCCCCTCGCCGGCCATCCGCTCGAAGTAGTCCTCGAGCTGGGGCGTGCCGTAGACGATCTCCATGCCGCGCCCGCCGAGGACGAACGACGGACGGACGAGGACCGGGTAGCCGATCTCCACCGCGACCTCGCGGGCGCCGTCGAGGTCGGTCGCGGTGCCGTTGCGCGGAGCGAGAAGTCCCGCCTCGTCGAGGATCCGCGAGAACGCGCCGCGCTCCTCCGCGAGGTCGATGTTCGCGGGGGTGGTGCCGAGGATGGGCACGCCGGCCGCCTCGAGGCCCGCGGCGAGCCCGAGCGCCGTCTGGCCGCCCAGCTGCACGACGACGCCGACGAGCTCGCCGGACTGCGACTCCGCGTGGATGACCTCGAGCACGTCCTCGAGAGTCAGCGGCTCGAAGTAGAGGCGGTCCGAGGTGTCGTAGTCGGTCGAGACCGTCTCGGGATTGCAGTTGATCATGATCGTCTCGAAGCCCGCGTCCGAGAGCGCGAACGAGGCGTGCACGCAGGAGTAGTCGAACTCGACCCCCTGGCCGATGCGGTTGGGGCCGGAGCCCAGGATGACGACCTTGCGGCGGTCGGCGGCGACGACCTCCGTCTCCTCGTCGTACGAGGAGTAGTGGTACGGCGTGAGCGCCGGGAACTCGCCCGCGCAGGTGTCGACGGTCTTGTAGACCGGGCGCACGTCCAGCGCGTAGCGGGTGCGGCGGACCTCCGCCTCGTCGAGCCCGCGGAGCTCGGCGATCTGCGCGTCCGAGAAGCCGTGGTCCTTCGCCAGGCGGAGGAGTCCGGCGTCGAGGCCGTCGTGCTCGCGCACCAGGTCGGCGATCTCGTTGATCAGCACGATCTGGTCGAGGAACCAGGGGTCGATCTTCGTGGACTCGAACGCCTGCTCGACCGTGGCTCCCAGGCGCAGCGCCTGCTGCACGGTGACGATGCGGCCGTCGGTCGGGGTCCTCGCGATCTCGAGGAGCTCCTCGACCGAGCGCTCCTGCGCGCCCCAGTGGAACGACGAGCCGCGCTTCTCGAGCGAGCGGAGCGCCTTCTGCAGCGCCTGCGCGTAGTTGCGGCCGATCGCCATCGCCTCGCCCACCGACTTCATGGTCGTGGTCAGCGTCTTGTCGGCGGCCGGGAACTTCTCGAACGCGAACCGCGGGACCTTCACGACCACGTAGTCCAGCGTCGGCTCGAAGCTCGCCGGCGTCACCTTGGTGATGTCGTTCGGGATCTCGTCCAGGCGGTAGCCGATGGCGAGCTTCGCGGCGATCTTGGCGATCGGGAAGCCGGTCGCCTTGGAGGCGAGGGCGGAGGAGCGGGAGACGCGCGGGTTCATCTCGATCACGATGATCCGGCCGTCCGCCGGGTCGATCGCGAACTGGATGTTGCAGCCGCCGGTGTCCACGCCCACGTCGCGGATGATCCGGATGCCGATGTCGCGCAGCTTCTGGTACTCGCGGTCGGTGAGGGTCAGCGCCGGTGCGACGGTGATCGAGTCGCCCGTGTGCACGCCGACGGGGTCGACGTTCTCGATCGAGCAGACGACGACCGTGTTGTCGGCCGTGTCGCGCATCAGCTCGAGCTCGTACTCCTTCCAGCCGAGGATCGACTCCTCCAGGAGCACCTCGGTGGTGGGGCTCTGGTGCAGGCCGTCGCCGACCATCCGCACCAGCTCCTCGCGGGTGTAGGCGAAGCCGGAGCCCAGGCCGCCCATGGTGAACGACGGGCGGATGACGAGGGGATAGCCCAGGTCCTCGGCGTACTCGATCGCCTCGTCGACGGTGTGCGCGATGTAGGACTTCGCGACGTCGGCGCCCGCGTCCAGCACCAGCTGCTTGAAGATCTGCCGGTCCTCGCCGCGGTTGATCGCCTCGAAGCTCGCGCCGATGAGCTCGACGCCGTACTTCTCGAGGATCCCGAGGTCGTGCAGCTGGATGGCCGCGTTCAGGGCCGTCTGCCCGCCGAGGGTCGGCAGGATCGCGTCCGGCTTCTCCTTGGCGATGATCGCCTCGATCGCCTTGGGCGTGATCGGCTCCACGTAGGTGGCGTCGGCGAAGTCGGGATCGGTCATGATCGTCGCCGGGTTGGAGTTGACGAGGATCACGCGCACCCCCTCGGCGCGCAGCACGCGGCAGGCCTGGGTGCCGGAGTAGTCGAACTCGACGGCCTGTCCGATGACGATCGGGCCGGAGCCGATGACCAGGACGCTCTGGATGTCTTCCCTGCGCGGCATTACTTCTGCTCTCCGATGCTGCTGGTCGTGGGGATGTCGGTGGGCTCCGAGGCCCCGCGCCCGGCCGTGCGCTGCACGACCATCTCGCGGAAGCGGTCGAAGAGGTGGTTGGAGTCGTGCGGGCCGGCCGCCGCCTCCGGGTGGTACTGCACCGAGAAGGCGGGGATGTCGAGGCAGCGCAGGCCTTCCACGACCGAGTCGTTGAGGGAGTAGTGGCTGACCTCGACGCGGCCGAAGCCCTCGGGCGAGTCCAGCTCGCCCTCGATCGGCGCGTCCACGGCGAACCCGTGGTTCTGCGAGGTGATCTCCACGCGGCCGGTGAGCTTGTCGAGCACGGGCTGGTTGATCCCGCGGTGGCCGAACGGGAGCTTGTAGGTGCCGAAGCCGAGAGCGCGCCCCAGCAGCTGGTTGCCGAAGCAGATGCCGAAGAACGGCAGGTCGGCGCGCAGGGTGGTGCGCAGCAGCTCGACGTGGCGGTCCGAGGCCTCGGGGTCGCCGGGGCCGTTGGAGAAGAAGAGCGCGGACGGGTCGAGCGCGAGCACCTGCTCGGCGGTCACCGACTCGGGCAGCACGTGGACGTCGAAGCCGCGCTCCGCGAGGTAGTTGACCGTCGAGGTCTTCACCCCCAGGTCGATGACCGCGACCGAGCCGACGCGCTCGCCGCGGGCAGGCACCGTGTACTGCTCGTCGGTCGAGACCGAGGAGGAGAGGTTGAGCCCCTGCATCTGCCGGCCGCCGAGGACCAGCGCGAGCTGCTCCTCCTCGGGGAGGGCGAGGTCCTCGCCGGAGAACACGCCGGCGCGCATCGAGCCGGCCGAGCGGATGTGGCGGGTGATCGCCCGGGTGTCGACGCCGGAGATCCCGACGATGCCGTCGGTCTCCAGGTCGTCGCCGAGGGAGCGCTGCGCGCGGAAGTTGGAGACGACGCGGGAGGGGTCGCGGACGACGTAGCCGGCGACCCAGATGCGGCGCGACTCCATGTCCTCGTCGTTGGTCCCGGTGTTGCCGATGTGGGGCGCGGTCTGCACGACGATCTGGCCGGCGTAGCTCGGGTCGGTCAGCGTCTCCTGGTAGCCGGTCATGCCGGTGGCGAAGACGATCTCGCCCAGGGTGCGGCCTCGGGCGCCGTAGGCCTGTCCCCGGAATCGTCGTCCGTCCTCGAGGACGAGGACGGCGGTGGGTTCGGTGCTGAGGCGTGTCGTTGGCACGGACTAGGAGCCCTTCTGGGTCGTGTCGGGGCCGCCGTCGGCGGCTCCGGGGTGGGAGGGGGAGGAACGGGGGCCGGCGAGGCGCTGCAGCTCGGCGACCAGGTGCGCCCGGAGGGCGGGCTCGGCCACGCGGAGGTAGCTGTCGACGGTCTCGTCGCCGCGGGGCGACCAGGAGATCACGAGCAGGCCGCCCTCCTCGACGACGCGGTCGATCACGTAGCTGCCCTGGCCCGCTCCGCGCAGGAGGGAGGCCGGGATCACCGTCTCGCGCTCGCCGACGGGGGCGATCACGACGCCGCGCTCGTGGAGGCGCAGCACAGCGTTGCCGCGGAAGCCGAGCCCCGGCAGCACGACGCGCTCGAGCGGCTGCTCGAAGCGGGTCGTGGCCACGTACGGGAGGTCGACGCGCTCGACCTCGGCGCCCAGCGAGGACGCGGGCACGGGCTCCGGCGCGAGGGCGGCCGAGCGGCGGCGCCGCGCGCGCCAGGAGAGCAGCATGCCGACGAAGACGAGGACGACGACCGCGGCGATGACGATCGTGATCGCGGCCCTATCCACGGGAGGCCTTCGCGGAGGCGGCGACGACCGCCGCGTCGACGAGCTCGCCGTCCAGCACGGTCGGGAAGCCCCGGTGGAGGGTGGCGACGACGCGGCCCGGCAGCTCGCGACCGAGGTACGGGGAGTTGCCGCTGCGGCCGCGCAGGTCCTCGACGGAGAAGCGGCGTCGCGCCTCCGGGTCGTAGAGCACGACGTTCGCGGCGGCCCCGACGGCGAGGCCGCGGTCGTAGCCGTCGAGCCGGCCGATGCGGGCGGGGGCGGAGGAGAGCACGCGCGCGACGTCGGACCAGCTCATCCGCCCGTCCTCGACGACGGCGGCGTGCACCACGCTCAGCGCGCTCTCGAGGCCGACCATGCCGAACGCCGCGGCGTCCCACTCGCAGTCCTTCGCCTCGACCGGGTGCGGCGCGTGGTCGGTGGCGACGATGTCGATGGTGCCGTCGGCGAGGGCCTCGCGGAGGGCGAGCACGTCCTCGTCGCGGCGCAGCGGCGGGTTCACCTTGAAGCGGGCGTCGTAGCTCGGCCCGTCCTGGCCGGCGACGGCCTGCTCGGTGAGGAGCAGGTGGTGGGGGGTGACCTCGGCGGTCACGTCGATCCCCCGGGCCTTCGCCCAGCGGATGACGTCGACCGAGCCCGCGGTCGAGACGTGGCAGACGTGCAGGCGGGAGCCCACGTGCTCGGCGAGGAGCACGTCGCGGGCGATGATCGCCTCCTCGGCCACGGCGGGCCAGCCCTGCAGGCCGAGGGCGCTGGAGACGGCGCCCTCGTTCATCTGCGCGCCGACGGTGAGCCGCGGCTCCTGCGCGTGCTGGGCGACGACTCCGTCGAACGCCTTGACGTACTCGAGAGCGCGGCGCATCAGCAGCGCGTCCGAGACGCACTTCCCGTCGTCCGAGAAGACCCGCACGGCCGCGCGGCTGCGGGCCATCGCGCCGAGCTCGGCGAGCGACTCCCCCGCCAGACCCACGGTCACCGCGCCGATCGGGCGGACCGTCGCGTAGCCGGCGTCCTCGCCCAGGCTCTGCACCTGCTCGACCACGCCCGCGGTGTCCTGCACCGGCGAGGTGTTCGCCATCGCGAAGACGGCGGTGAAGCCTCCGGCAGCCGCAGCTCGCGTGCCGGTGAGGATCGTCTCGCTCTGCTCGAACCCCGGCTCGCGCAGGTGCGTGTGCAGGTCGACCAGGCCGGGTAGCGCCAGCAGGCCGTCGGCGTCGATCACGCGGGCCCCGCGCGAGTCGAGGTCGGCGCCGATCTCGACGATCACGCCCCCGTCGATCAGCAGGTCGGCGGTCGACTCGTCGGCGAGCGTCGCTCCCGAGATCAGGATCCGCTCCGGCGCCGTGCTCTGAAGCGGCTGGGCAGTGCTCATCAGTGGACCTCCCGTTCGCCGGACAGCAGCAGGTAGAGCGCGGCCATCCGGACGGACACTCCGTTCGTGACCTGTTCGAGCACCGTGGAGCGGCTCGAATCGGCGGCCGCCGAGGAGATCTCGACGCCCCTGTTCATGGGTCCGGGGTGCATGACGATGGTATCGGGACCCAGCCGGGCGAGCCGCTCGTCGTCGAGGCCCCAGATCCGCGCGTACTCCCGGCCGTTGGGGAAGAACCCGCTCGACATCCGCTCGAGCTGGATGCGCAGGAGCATCACGACGTCGGGGAGCCCGGTGTCGATCGCCTCGTCCAGATCGAAGCGGATGGTCGCGGGCCAGTCGCGCGTGTCGACCGGCACGAGGGTCGGCGGTGCGACCAGCGTCACCTCGGCGCCCAGCGCCGTCAGCAGCCAGACGTTCGAGCGCGCCACCCGCGAGTGCAGGACGTCGCCCACGATCGTGACCGCGACGCCGTCGAGGCTCTTGCCGCGGGACGCGGAGGCGCCGTGCAGGCGCCGGCGGATGGTGAACGCATCCAGGAGCGCCTGGGTCGGGTGCTCGTGGGTCCCGTCGCCGGCGTTGAGGATCGACGCGTCGATCCAGCCGCTCGCCGCCAGAACCGCGGGGGCTCCGGAGGCGCTGTGGCGGATGACCACGCCGTCGGCGCCCATCGCGGCGAGCGTCTGCGCGGTGTCCTTCAGGCTCTCGCCCTTGGAGACGCTGGAGCCCTTCGCGCTGAAGTTGATGACGTCGGCCGAGAGCCGCTTCGCCGCCGCCTCGAACGAGATCCGCGTGCGGGTGGAGTCCTCGAAGAAGAGATTGACCACGGTCTTCCCGCGCAGGGTCGGCAGCTTCTTGACCTCGCGGTTCTGCACGTCCGCCATGTCCTCGGCGATGTCGAGGAGTGCGATCGCGCTCGTGCGGTCGAGGTCCCGGGTCGAGAGCAGGTGCTTCACGGAGCCGTCTCCTCGCCGGTGGCCTGCGACTCGATCGCGACCAGGTCCTCACCGTCCGTCTCGACGAGCCGGACGTTGATCCGCTCGCTCAGGCTGCTCGGCAGGTTCTTGCCGACGAAGTCCGCCCGGATCGGGAGCTCGCGGTGTCCGCGGTCGACCAACGTGGCCAGCCGCACGGCTCGCGGACGGCCGATGTCGCTGAGGGCGTCCAGGGCGGCGCGGATGGTGCGGCCCGAGAAGAGGACGTCGTCGACGAGGACCACGGTTCGGCCGTCGATGCTCGCGGGGACGGCGGTGCGCGCGGGGGTGCGGACCGGGTGCCGGGAGAGGTCGTCGCGGTACATCGTCACGTCGAGGGAGCCGGCGAAGACGGGGGGCCCGTCCGGCTCGATCCGCGCGATCGTCTCGGCGATGCGCCTCGCGAGGGCGACGCCGCGCGTCGGGATGCCGAGGACGACCAGCGACTCGGGGCCGCGGTTCGACTCGAGGATCTCGTGGGCGATGCGCGTGAGCGCTCGCGTGATGTCAGCGCCGTTGAGCACGATTCGTGCCGTCACACCGACCTCCTTCCCCGCCTCACAGGACGGCTGTTAAAGGAAAAGCCGTGTCGAGTATAGGGGCCGTCACGCGGCCCGCCGGACGGGCAGCCCGGGAACGACTTCGGCCCGCCCGATCACGGGGATCCGGCGGGCCGAGCAGGTCTCCGGGGCGGGTCAGGCCGTCGTGCGGGACTCCGCGACGGAGGCGAGGAGCCCGTTGATGAAGCCCGCCGAGTCGTCGGTCGACAGCGACGTGGCGGCCTCGACGGCCTCCGAGATGGCGACGCCGTCGGGCACCGCGTCGTTGTGCAGGATCTCCCACACCCCGATCCGGAGGATCGCGCGGTCGACCAGCGGCATGCGCGAGAGTGTCCAGCCCTGGGCGAGCCGGGCGATCAGCTCGTCGATCTCGTCGGCGTGGTCGATGACCCCGTCGACGATCTCGCGGGCGTAGAGCCACGAGGCCTCACGGGCCGGCTCGTTCGCCGCTCGCTCGGCCTCGGCGCGCAGCGACTGGGCGAAGCTGATCTGCCGGACGTCGGCGTTGTAGAGGATGTCGAGGGCGCGCTTGCGCGCCTTCGTGCGAGCACTCACGGGAGGCCCGGCTCAGCTGACGCGGCCGAGGTAGTCGCCCGTGCGGGTGTCGACCTTGACCTTCGTGCCCTGCTCGAGGAAGAGCGGGACCTGGATCTGGTAGCCGGTCTCGACCGTCGCGGGCTTGGTGCCGCCGGTCGAGCGGTCGCCCTGGAGGCCCGGCTCCGTGTAGGTGATCTCGAGGACGACCGAGGCGGGGAGGTCGATGTAGAGCGGGTCGCCGTCGTGCAGGGCGAGGGTCACGTTCTGGTTCTCGAGCATGAAGTTCGCCGCGTCGCCGACGACCGCCTCGGGGACGGTGATCTGGTCGTAGTCGCTGGTGTCCATGAACACGAAGTCCGCGCCGTCTCGGTAGAGGTACTGGAAGTCGCGGCGGTCGACGTTGGCCGTGTCGATCTTGGCGCCCGCGTTGAAGGTCTTGTCGACGACCTTGCCCGTGAGGACGTTCTTCATCTTGGTGCGGACGAAGGCGCCGCCCTTGCCCGGCTTGACGTGCTGGAAGTCGATGACGTTCCAGAGCTGGCCGTCGATGCTGAGGACGGTGCCGTTCTTGATGTCGGTGGTAGAGGCCATGCGAAGGGGGATCCGTTTCGGTGGAAGTCTGCGCCGGCGAGCCCGGTACGCGGGCGCGGCGATATCGGCCGGTCCGGCTGACCCGTCGAGTGTAGTCGACGCGGCCCCGTCGGCAGAGGAGTCTGGACGCCGCATGCGAATCGCCCCAACGGCGCCGCCCGGGCTCAGCCGAGTCGGACCTACGATCCGATCTCCTGGTACGCCGCGAACAGCAGCGACGTCTCCGGCCCCTGCAGGATGCTCGGGCGGGCGATGTCGTCGAGGACCACGAAGCGGAGCATGCCCGCACGGGTCTTCTTGTCGCGCTGCATCGCGGCGAGGAGCGTCTCCCACCGTCCGAGCGGGTAGCTCGTCGGCAGGGTCAGCGACTCGAGGACCCGGCGCTGGCGGTCCACGACCGCGTCGCTGAGCGATCCGGTCAGGCGCGAGAGCTCGGCCGCGAACATCATCCCGACGGAGACGGCCGCGCCGTGGCGCCACTGGTAGCGCTCGGCGTGCTCGACCGCGTGCCCGAGGGTGTGCCCGTAGTTCAGGATCTCGCGCGGGCCCTTCTCGGTGAAGTCCTCGCCGACGACCCGCGCCTTGATCCCGATCGACAGTTCGACCAGGCTGCGGAACTCCTCCGACGTCGGGTCCGTGGCCAGGTCGATGTCGGACTCGATGATGTCGAGGATGCGCGGCTCGGCGATCATCCCGTACTTCACGATCTCGCCGAAGCCGGCCAGGATCTCGTTGCGCGGGAGGCTGGTCAGCACGTCGAGGTCGGCGACGACCGCCCGCGGCGCGTGGAAGGCGCCGACGAGGTTCTTGCCCTCGGCCGTGTTGATGCCGGTCTTCCCCCCGACGGCCGCGTCGACCATCCCGAGCACGGTGGTCGGCACCTGCACCAGGTCGACCCCGCGGAGCCAGGTGGCGGCGACGAAGCCGGCCAGGTCGGTGATCGCGCCGCCGCCGAAGCCGACGACCACATCCGTGCGGGTGAAGTCCGACTGCCCCATCACCTGCCAGCAGAAGGCCGCCACCTCCACGCGCTTCGCGGCCTCGGCGTCCGGGACCTCGGCGAGCAGCACCTCGTAGCGCTCGAGCAGGCTCTCGCGGATCTCGGCGGCGAGGACCGCGAGGGTCGGCGGGTGCACGATGAGCACCTTCGCGGCCCGGGGGCCGATCGCGTCGGCGAGGCCGTCGAGGAGTCCGCGCCCGACGTGGATGTCGTAGCCGTTCTCTCCGGCGACGGGGATGGCGGTGGTGCCGTCGTTCATGACTGTCTTCCGCTCGGGCGGCTCGTGGCCGCCGGGTCCGATGGTGCAGGGGTGGCGGAGGGGCGCTGCGCGCGCACCCACTCCGCGATCTCGGCGGCGATCAGGGTGATCGGCCGCCGGGAGGTGTCGACCACGGTGTCCGCGAGGGACTCGTAGACCGGGCGCCGCTCGTCGAAGATGCGGACCCAGTCGCCGACCCCGCCGCGCACCAGCGGGCGGGAGCCGGAGCCGAGCCGGTCGCGGACGGCCTCGGCCGTGGTGGTGAGGAGCACGACGGGCACGTCCGCGAGGTCGGCGCGCGTCGCGGGATCGAGCACCGCTCCCCCGCCGAGGCTCAGCACCACGTCGCGACGGACGGCGCGCTCGACGACACGGCGCTCCTCCCGGCGGAAGGCCGGCTCGCCGTGGGCGTCGAAGTAGGGGGCGATCGGGCCGTGGGTGCGCACGAACTCCGCGTCGGAGTCGACGAACCCGGCGCTCAGCGCCTTCGCGACCCGCTTGCCGATCGTCGTCTTGCCGGCGCCCATCGGGCCGATCAGGACGAGGCGGGCGCGGGCCGCGCCGGTATCGTGACCCGCCATCAGCGGGCCGCCGAGGACGCGGCCATCAGGCGAGCCCGAGAGCCGGGTCGCTCGCGGCGGCCGTGCGGAGCTCGTCGGGGATGGCGGCGAGGTAGCCCTGCAGGTTGCGGCGGGTCTCGGTGACGCTGTCGCCGCCGAACTTCTCGAGCACGGCGTTCGCGAGCACCAGGGCGACCATCGCCTCCGCGACGACACCGGACGCCGGCACCGCGCAGACGTCCGAGCGCTGGTGGTGGGCGCCGGCCGCCTCGCCGGTGGCGACGTCGACGGTGCGCAGCGCGTGCGGCACGGTCGCGATCGGCTTCATGCCGGCGCGGACCCGCAACACGGTCCCCGTGCTCATCCCGCCCTCGGTGCCGCCGGCCCGGTCGCTGGACCGGGAGATGCCGGCGTCGGACTGGAAGAGCTCGTCGTGCGCCTCCGAGCCGCGGCGGGTGGTGGTGAGGAAGCCGTCGCCG
This sequence comes from Rathayibacter sp. AY1G1, assembly GCF_002932095.1. Taxonomy (NCBI): domain Bacteria; kingdom Bacillati; phylum Actinomycetota; class Actinomycetes; order Micrococcales; family Microbacteriaceae; genus Rathayibacter; species Rathayibacter sp. AY1G1. The sequence goes on along the minus strand of NZ_PSUZ01000002.1, from coordinate 60,107 downwards.
ACCTCGACGCCCTTGATCGCCTGGATCCCCATCAGGGCCGCCGCGAGCTGGGAGTCGAGACGACGGTCCCAGTGCACGTAGGAGCCGAGTCCGGGCGGGAGATCGTACGCGAGGACCTCGACCACGCCGCCGAGGGTGTCGCCGTCGTCGTGGGCGCGGTCCACCTCGGCGACCATGAGGGCGCTGGTCGCGGCGTCGTGGCAGCGCAGCGGATCCGCGTCCAGGGCGGCGACGTCGGCCGGGCCGGGCAGCGGCGAGCCCTCGGGCACGCGGAGCGGCCCGATGGCGAGGGTGTGGCTGACGAGCGAGACGCCGAGCTCGCCGAGGAAGCGGCGGGCGACGGCACCGAGGGCGACGCGGGCCGCGGTCTCGCGGGCGGAGGCGCGCTCGAGCACGTTGCGGGACTCGGGGAAGCCGTACTTCTGCATCCCGACGAGGTCGGCGTGGCCCGGGCGGGGCCGTGTGAGCGCGGCGCCGCGGCCCTTGGGCAGGCTCTCGGGGTCGCGGGGCTCCGCCGACATGACGTCGACCCAGCGCGGCCACTCCGTGTTGCCGATGCGCAGGGCGATGGGGCTGCCCATCGTCGCTCCGTGCCGGACGCCGGAGGAGATCGTCAGCTCGTCCTGCTCGAAGTTCATCCGGGCTCCGCGGCCGTAGCCGAGCTTCCGGCGCGCCAGATCGGCGCGGATGTCGTCGAGGGAGACGGGGACGCCCGCCGGCAGTCCTTCGAGGACGGCGACGAGTTCGGGACCGTGGGATTCCCCGGCCGTGAGCCAACGGAGCATCCTCCGATTCTGGCACACGAGGTCAGTGCGCCGGACCCGCCGAGACGGCTCGGCGCATCGCAGCGAGCACCTCGTCCTCGCGATCGAGAGGCAGGACCGGGTCGCCGCCGACGAAGATCCGCACCTGCACGAGTGCCTGGTGGAGCAGCATCCCGAGCCCGGAGACGACCGGGGAGCCGCCCTGCTCCCAGCGCCGGGCGAGCGCGCTCGGCCACGGGGAGTACGCCACGTCGAACAGGGTCGAGCCCGCGACCGCCGCGTCGGGCACGTCGAGGCCGTCCGCCGCGCCGCCGGGGAGCGTCGAGATCACCAGTGGCGCTCCGGTGGACCAGTCGGCGAAGGAGCGGACCGAGAGCGGGACGCCGAGCGACTCCGCGAGCGGAGCGAGCTCGACGGCCCTCGACGCCGTCCGCAGGACGAGGTCGACCCGCGCCGCGCCGAGCTCGGCGGCGGCGGCCAGGGCGGAGGCGGCGGTCGCTCCCCCGCCGAGCACCTGGACGCGCTCCGCCGAGACGATGCCCGCCTCGGCGAGGGCGCGCACGATGCCCGCGACGTCGGTGTTGAACCCGCGGAGGCGGGGTGCCGGGCCGGAGCGGTCGACCAGCACCGTGTTGACCGCGCCGGTGACCCGGGCGACCGCGTCCTCCTCCGCCAGCAGCGGGCGCACCGCGTGCTTGAGCGGCATGGTCAGCGACAGTCCGTGCCAGGGCTCACCGGACACGACCTCGGAGAGGGTCGCCTCCGTCGTCTCGACGGCGCGGTAGCTCCAGTCGAGTCCGAGCACCCGGTAGGCGGCCGCGTGCAGCGCGGGCGACTTCGAGTGCGCGATCGGCGCGCCGAGGACCGCGAGGCGGTACCCGGCGGCCGTCACTGGTACTCCGGGTGGTCCCGCATCCAGGCCTGCCACTGGTCGACGGCCGCGTTGTGCTCGGCGTCGGTGGTGGAGTAGACCGTCTCGCCCGTCTCGAGGTTCACCGTGACGAAGTACATCCAGGTGCCGTCCGCGGGGTGCATGACCGCGTCGATCGCCACGTCGCCCGGGTTCGAGATCGGCGCGGGCGGCAGGCCGTCGCGCTGGTAGGTGTTGTAGACGTTGCCGGCGTCGTTCCGCTCGGCGTCCGTGGTCGAGACGCGGTCGGTCGCGCCGGTGCCGTACGCCACGGTCGCGTCCGACTGCAGGCGCCACCCCTGGTCGAGGCGGTTCTGGAACACGCGCGCGACCTTCGGGAAGTCCTCGGCGACGCGGGCCTCGCGCTGCACGAGGGACGCGAACACCACGACGCGGTAGCGGTCGTCCACCGGGACACCGGCCTGGTCGAGCGACTGGTACATCCGGTCGACCAGCGTCTTCAGGATGTCGTGCGCCGGCGTCGACGGGTCGATGTCGTACGTCGCGGGGAACAGGAACCCCTCGAGGCTCGTCGCCCCGGCCGGGAGCCCGAACGAGCCCCAGTCGGCGGCGGCCGCCTCGAGGTCCGTCAGCGCGACCCCGGTGCCGTCCGCGATGAGAGGCAGCGCCTCCTTGAGCGCCGTCCCCTCGGGGATGACGAAGGTGTTCGCGAGGCGCGTCGACTCGGAGTCGAGCAGCGCCGACAGTGCGGCCTTGGCGCTCATCTCGGCCTTGAGCGAGTACGCGCCGGGCTGGAAGACGGGCTCCGGGCTCTGAGCGAGGAGCAGGTCGTAGAAGGGGTCGTACGACTTGATGACCCCGTCCGAGACGAGGTTGTTGGCGATGTCGCTGCCGCCGTCGCCCTGGTGGATCGTGAACAGCACCTCGCTCGAGCCGGTGCCGGTGAAGTCGGTCGGCTCGGGCTCGGCGAACAGGCCGCGCACGGGCTCGAGGAAGATCGTCACGGCGATGGCGACGAGCGCGGCGAAGACGCCGAAGGCCAGAAACCCGCCGATGAGCCCGCGGCGGCTGCGGCGCTTCTTCGCGCCGCCCGTCGCGGGAGCCGCGCGGCGCCGCTTCGGGCGCGCGTCCGGGTCGAACGCGGCCGCGTCGTCGCGGCCGCGGGGCTCGGGCACGTCGGGCCCGGTGAAGAGGCGGCCCAGCGGATCGTGCGCCTCAGTCGGCGCGGGCTGCTGCTCCGGAGTCGGGTCGGGCGGAGTCGGCTGCGCCTGCTCGGCGGCGCGGGCGTCGCGGCGGCTCGGGGGGACGTCGGTCACGGGGAGGTCCTTCGTTCGGTTCGAGCAGGACTCCGGCCGGGGTGCCGGCCGAGCGCTCGGAATCGATGGCGTGCTGCAGGATCACCACGGCGGCGACCTGGTCGATCACGGCTCGGGAGCCGCGGGTGGTGCGTCCGGAGCGGTGCAGGGCGCTCTGAGCGGTGACCGTCGACAGCCGCTCGTCGACGAGCCGCACCGGAGCGGTGGGCACCGCCTCGGCGAGCAGTCGAGCGAATCCGCGCGCGTCCTCCGTCGAGGCCGTCTCGGCCCCCGACAGCGACAACGGCAGTCCGACGATGATCGCCTGGGCATCGTACTCGGCGGCGAGGTGCGCGATCCGGGAGACGTCCGAGGATCCGCCGTCAGTGCCCGCCCGCGCGACCGTCTCGACGGGCACCGCGAGCAGGCCGTCGGCGTCGCAGCGGGCGACCCCGATGCGGGCGCGGCCCACATCGATGCCGAGCCGGACGCCGAACCGGCCCATTCAGCTGGTCGCTTCCTGCACCACGGCCTCGAGCGCCGCGCCGATGGCGGAGACGTCGGAGCCGCCGCCCTGGGCGAGGTCGTCCTTGCCGCCTCCGCCGCCCCCGAGGATCCCGGCGGCGCGCCTGGCGAGCGCACCCGCGCGGCGGCCCTGGTCGCGGGCGGCCTGGTTGGTGGCGACGATCACCGCGGGCTTGCCCGAGACGTCGGCGGCCAGCGCGACGACGGCCGGCTCCTGGCCGAGCCGCTCACGGACGGAGGTCACGAGGGAGCGCAGCTCGTCGGTCGATCCCGCGGTGCCGATGCTCTCGGCGACGACGGTCGTGCCGCCCACCGTGCGACGGGTCGCGGCGAGGGCGGGCACCCGGTCGGCGAGGGCCTTGGCCTCGAACGCGGCGATCCGCTTCTCGGCGGCCTTGAGGCTCGCGACGAGCTCGCCGATCCGCTCGGGCAGCTGCTCGCGCGGGGTCTTCAGCGAGGACGAGATCGTGCTGACGAGGGCGCGCTCGGCGGCGAGCTCCTGGAAGGCCTCGCGGCCCACGAGCGACTCGACGCGGCGGTTGGTCGATCCGACCGAGGACTCGCTGACCAGGCTGATCACGCCGACCTCCGACGAGCGCCCGACGTGGGTGCCCGCGCAGAGCTCGCGCGACCAGGGCCCGCCGATGTCGACCACGCGGACGACGTCGCCGTACTTCTCGCCGAAGAGGGCCATCGCGCCGAGCGCCTTCGCCTCGTCGATCGGGAGCTCGCGCGTGACCACCTCGAGGTTGTCCCGGATCGCCGTGTTGGCGATCTCCTCGATCTCGCTGCGGGTCTCGAGCGAGAGGGCCTGGTTCCACGAGAAGTCCAGGCGCAGGTAGCCCGCCTTGTTGTAGGAGCCGGACTGGTGCGCCTGCGGGCCGAGCACCTGGCGCAGCGCGGCGTGGATGAGATGGGTGCCCGAGTGCGCCTGCGTGGCGCCCCGGCGCCAGTCGCGGTCGACGACGGAGGTGGCGGCGTCGCCCACTCCGACCTCGCCGCTGGCGACCTGGACCTTGTGGCTGATGAGACCCTTGACGGGCTTCTGCACGTCGAGGACCTCGAGATCGAAGCCGGAGCCGACGATGCGGCCGGCGTCGGCCTCCTGGCCGCCCGACTCCGCATAGAGGCTGGTCGCCTCGAGGATCACCTCGGCGATGTCGCCCGCGACCGCCTTCGTGACGGAGTGCCCGCCGACGATGAGGCCGAGGATGCGCGTCTCGGTGTCGAGCACGTCGTAGCCGGTGAACAGCGTCTCGCCGTGGGCGCGGAAGTCGGCGTAGACCGAGAGATCGGCCAGCGCCGACTTCTTCGATTTCGCGTCGGCCTTCGCACGCGTGCGCTGCGCGGTCATGAGGGAGTCGAACGCCTCGCGGTCGACCGTCAGACCCGACTCCTCGGCGATCTCGAGGGTGAGGTCGATCGGGAACCCGAAGGTGTCGTGCAGGAGGAACGCGGTGTCGCCCGGCAGCGTCGGCGACTCGGCCTTCTTCGTCTTCAGGACCGCGAGGTCGAGGATCTCGGTGCCGGCCGCGAGGGTGCGCAGGAACGCCTCCTCCTCGCCGTAGGCGCTGGTCGAGAGGCGCTCGAACTCCGTGGACACCTCGGGGTAGGCCGACGCCATCGCGTCGCGCGAGGCGGCGAAGAGCTCGGGGAACGTCGCGGTGTCCACTCCGAGCAGGCGCATTGCGCGCACCGTGCGGCGCATCAGGCGGCGGAGGATGTAGCCGCGCCCCTCGTTGGACGGCGTCACGCCGTCCGACAGCAGCATCAGCGAGGAGCGCACGTGGTCGGCGATGACGCGCATGCGGACGTCGTCCTCGTGGACGGCTCCGTAGCGGCGGCCCGAGAGCTCGGCGGCGCGATCGAGGACCGGACGGACCTGGTCGATCTCGTACATGTTCTCGACGCCCTGCTTGAGGAAGGCGACGCGCTCGAGGCCCATGCCGGTGTCGATGTTCTTGCGCGGCAGCTCGCCGAGGATGTCGAAGTCGACCTTGCTCGTGCCCTCGCCGCGGAGGTACTGCATGAAGACGAGGTTCCAGATCTCGACGTAGCGGTCGTCGTCCGTCGCCGGGCCGCCGTCGATCCCGTAGGCGGGTCCACGGTCGAAGAAGATCTCGGAGCAGGGGCCCGCGGGGCCGGGCTGGCCGGTCGACCAGTAGTTGGTGTCCTTGTCCAGGCGCTGGATGCGCTCGTCCGGCAGTCCCGCGATCGTCTTCCAGAGCGCGATCGCCTCGTCGTCGTCCTTGTAGACGGTGACCCAGAGGTCCTTCTCGTCGAAGCCCAGTCCCCCGTCGCTCTCGGCGCCGGTGAGCAGCTCCCAGGCGTAGCCGATCGCCCCCTCCTTGAAGTAGTCGCCGAAGGAGAAGTTGCCGTTCATCTGGAAGAAGGTGCCGTGACGAGGCGTCTTGCCGACCTCCTCGATGTCGTTGGTGCGGATGCACTTCTGCACGCTGGTGGCACGCGGGTAGGGCGCGGGGACCACTCCGGTGAGGTAGGGCACGAACGGCACCATGCCGGCGACGGTGAAGAGGAGGCTCGGGTCCTCGCTCACGAGGGAGGCGGAGGGGACCACGGTGTGGCCGCGGCTCCCGAAGAAGTCGAGCCAGCGGTTGCGGATGTCTGCGGTCTGCATGGGTTCCGTTACGGTTCGGTCGGTGACGACGCGGATGTCGGGCGGCGGGGCGTCAGCCCTCGCCGATGGCGGCCTTCAGTTCGGCCTCGCGCTGGTGGTAGCCCTCGGAGACGGCCTCGCCGAGCTCCTTCGCGGTGCGGTTGATGTCGGCGAAGAGCCGGGCGCCCGCCTCGGTGCGCGAGACCTGGTGGGCGACCGCGAATCCGAGGCCGATCCCGATGACGATCAGGAGGATGTTCTTCACGGGGTGTCCTTCCACAGCGGCGGGGCGGGCGCGACGGCGCGGCGACCCGTTCGATTCTAGGGCGCGGGCGCGGCGCTACTTCGAGCGCGGGCGCTTCGTGCGCTTCGCGGCGGAGCGGCCGACCGCGGCTCCGGCCTTGTCGGCCGTCCGTCCGGCGACGAGCACGGCGCGGACTCCGGCGGTGAAGCCGGCGAGCTTGATGAGCGGACCGCCGACGGTCGCGGCCGTGAGGGCGACGAGCGCGTTGACGTTGCCGGTGACCTCGGCGACGTCCTTGGTGATCGTGTCCACCCGCGCGAGCTGGTGGTTGGCCTCGCGGAGGGTGGAGGCCGACTCGTCGAGGATCGGCGTCAGTCCGTCGCTGGCCTGCTTGATGGCCTCGCTCGTGCTGTCGAAGACGCGTCCGAGCTTCCAGAGCGGGACGGCGGTGATCGCCACCAGGATCGCGAACACCCCCGCGGCGATGAGCCCTGCGATGTCTCCACCGGTCACGGTGACCTCCGTTCGATGCCGCCCAGCGCGGCACTCCAGCCTACCGACGGGCCGCGAGAGGGTCGGACGCGGGGACGGGCGCTCGGCTCGGGCGCGACGGCCGGATCGGGCGCAGCGCGGGACTCTCGGAGCGCGGCGGGCACTCCGGATCGCGACCCCGGGAACGGGAAAGGCCCCGGTGCGGACACCGGGGCCTTTCTCTGCGGGGCTGGACTCAGCGGGCCGCGTAGTACTCGACGACGAGCTGCACTTCGCAGGTCACGGGGACCTCGGCGCGCTTCGGGCGGCGCAGGAGCGTCGCCTGCAGCTTGTCGATCTCGACCTCGAGGTAGCCCGGGGTCTTGGGGAGGACGTCGACGTGTCCACCGGCGGCGGCGACCTGGAAGGGCTCGGTGCCCTCGGAGCGGGTCTTGACGTGGATGACCTGGCCCGGCTTCACGCGGAAGGAGGGGCGGTCGACCGTCTTGCCGTCCACCATGATGTGGCGGTGGGTGACGAACTGGCGGGCCTGCGCGGTGGTACGGGCGAAGCCCGAGCGCAGGACGAGGGCGTCGAGGCGCATCTCGAGGAGCTCGACCAGGTTCTCACCGGTCAGGCCCTGGGTGCGGCGCGCCTCCTGGAAGGCGATGCGGAGCTGCTTCTCGCGGATGCCGTACTGGGCGCGCAGACGCTGCTTCTCACGCAGGCGGACCGCGTAGTCGGAGTCGGCCTTGCGCTTCGAGCGGCCGTGCTCGCCGGGAGCGTAGGGACGCTTCTCGAGGTAGCGGGCGGCCTTCGGGGTCAGGGGGATGCCGAGGGCGCGCGAGAGGCGCGTCTTCGAGCGGGTACGGGACGTGGTCGACACAGTGGTCCTTCCAAGGTCTGAGAGGTTCGGTCGCAGCTCTCGACCGCCGGCTCCGGGAGGAGGGCGGACGCCGCGGTCGTGTCCTCCGCGGGTGCGGGGGAAGGGTGACCGCAGTGGCGGGCTGCGCGATTCAGAGGGATGCGCTGCTCCGCTCGGCTACAGAGCGGTGGGCAACCTCGCAAGACTATCAGGCCACGGCCTCCCGTGCGGGTCGCGCGAGTTCGCGGTCGGCGCGGTCAGCCCCGGTCGCCGCGGATGATGCGCAGGAGCTTCGCCAGTCGTGCGGAGACGTCGCGCTCGTTGCCGTGCTCGGTGGGCCGGTAGTACCGCGCGCCCTGGAGCGGGTCCGGGAGGTACTGCTGCTCGAGGACGCCGAGGTCGGCGTCGTGCGGGTACCGGTAGCCCTTCCCGTGGCCGAGCTTCTTGGCGCCGGGGTAGTGCGCGTCGCGCAGGTGCGCCGGCACCCGGCCCGCGCGGCCAGCGCGCACGTCCGCGATGGCCGCGTCGATGGCGGAGTAGGACGCGTTCGACTTCGGGGCGGTCGCCAGGTGCACGACCGCCTGGGCGAGCGGGATGCGCCCCTCCGGCATGCCGATGAACTGCACGGCGTCGGCCGCGGCGATCGCGACGACGAGCGCCTGCGGGTCGGCCATGCCGATGTCCTCGGACGCGGAGACGATGATGCGGCGGGCGATGAACCGCGGATCCTCCCCCGCCTCGATCATCCGGGCCAGGTAGTGCAGCGCCGCGTCGACGTCCGAGCCCCGGATGGACTTGATGAAGGCGCTGATGACGTCGTAGTGCTCGTCGCCGTTGCGGTCGTAGCGCAGCAGGGCTCGGTCGACGGCGCGCGCGACGACCTCGGTCGTGATCACGGGGAGCGCGGGCTCCTCGGCGGCGGCCTCGACGGGAGCGCCCTCGTCGTCCTCGTCCTCCTCGTCCGGGTCCTCCGCGGCGGCGGCGCGGGCGGCCCGGTCGGCCTCGCGGGCCTCCGAGCGGGCGGAGGTGGCGGCGGCCTCGAGCGCGGTCAGCGCCCGCCGGGCGTCTCCGGAGGCGAGCCGCACGATGCTCGCCCGGGCCTCCTCCTCCAGCGTCACCGAGTCGCGCAGACCCCGCTCGTCGTGCAGGGCGCGGTCGACCAGGACGCCCAGGTCGTCGTCGCTGAGCGGCTCGAGGGTCAGCAGGAGCGAGCGCGAGAGCAGCGGCGCGATCACCGAGAACGAGGGGTTCTCGGTCGTGGCCGCGATGAGGATGACCCACCCGTTCTCGACCCCGGGCAGCAGTGCGTCCTGCTGCGCCTTGGTGAAGCGGTGGATCTCGTCGAGGAAGAGCACGGTGGACGTGCCGTAGAGGTCGCGGGTGGAGAGCGCCTCCTCCATCACCTGCCGCACGTCCTTCACGCCCGCCGTGACGGCGGAGAGCTCGACGAAGCGGCGGCCGCTGGAGTGGGCCACCGCCTGCGCGAGCGTGGTCTTGCCCGTGCCGGGAGGGCCCCAGAGGATCACGGACACCGCTCCCCGCTCCCCCGTCGTGTCGGCGGCGAGGGCGACCAGGGGCGAGCCGGGCGTCAGGAGGTGGCGCTGGCCGGCGACCTCCTCGAGGCTGCGCGGCCGCATCCGCACGGCGAGCGGAGTCGCCCCGGAGCGGAGTCCGGCCTGCTGCATGGTCATGCCCCCAGCGTAACGACGGCCTCCGACAGAGCCCCGGCCCGACTGCCCGGCGCGACGGAGCGGCGTTTGTCGCGCCTCCGGCGGTTCTCGTAGGCTCGACGCGGCCTGCGTGCGCGGGCCGCCGCGCCGAAGCCGCGCGGACGAGGACGTCGGAGGAACACGTGGCCCAGGGCAAGTCGAACGACCGCGAGGCGCGCACCCGGCTCCGGGCCTACCAGGCCCGTCAGAGCCTCCACCGCTCGAGGCAGAAGCGGCGCGTGCGCGACAACGTGATCGCGGCGATCGCCGCCGTCGTCGTGATCGGGCTCGCGGTCGTCGCCCAGATCCTCTACTTCTCCGGCGGCCCCGGCACCCCGGTCGCCGAGCCGACCTCCTCCTCCTCCGCGACCCCGACGCCCGAGGCGACGGGGGCGAACACCGGCGACGTCCCCTCCTCCGACATCGCCGAGGGCCGCGACTGGACGGGCACGCTCACGATCGGCGAGGACCCGCTGGGCATCACGCTCGCCGGCGCCGCTGCCCCGCAGGCGGTGTCCTCCTTCATCTCGCTGACGCAGTCCGGCTTCTACGACGGCGTCTCCTGCCACCGCCTCACCACGGAGGGCCTCTACGTCCTCCAGTGCGGCGACCCGGACGGCGACGGCACCGGCGGCCCCGGCTACAGCTACGGTCCCGTCGAGAACGCGCCCGAGGACGGCGTCTACCCGGCCGGGACCATCGCGATGGCCCGGCAGGGCGGCAACGGCTACAGCCAGGGAAGCCAGTTCTTCGTCGTCTACCAGGACACGACCCTGCCCGCCGACGCGGCCGGCGGGTACACCGTGCTCGGGCAGGTCACCTCGGGACTCGACGCCCTCGTCAGCGACGTCGTGTCGAAGGGCACGGCCGACGGATCGGGTGACGGCGCCCCCGCCGAGCCCGTGACCATCACCTCCGTCTCCGTCCAGTAGCCGCACCCGCGGCGTCGTCACGGTCCGCCCGCGCGGGGAGTGCAATAGGCTTGTCGTCACTGCCCGTTCGCGGCCGAGCGCGGTCTTCGGCCCTCCGGCCGTCGAGCCCCACCGGCCGACGACGCGACGGGCACCGAGAAGCACGACATCGAACAGCAAGGTGAGGCTCCGAGCGATGAGTGACCAGCAGCCGTGGGGACGGGTCGGCGACGACGGGACGGTCTACGTCCGCGTCGGCGACGGGGAGCGAGAGGTCGGCCAGTACCCCGATGCGACTCCCGAGGAGGCGCTCGCCTACTACGAGCGCAAGTACACGGAGCTCGCCGGGCAGGTCTCCCTGCTCGAGCAGCGCGCCAAGCGGGGCGCGCCCGCCGGAGACGTCGCCCGCACGGTGCAGTCGCTGTCCGCGGCCATCGCGCAGGCGAACGCCGTCGGCGACCTCGAGTCGCTGCAGACCCGGGTCGACGCGCTGAGCGGCTCCGTCGAGGATCTGACCGAGCAGCAGGCGGCCGAGTCGAAGGCCGCGCTGTCCGAGGCCCTCGCCCACCGCGAGGCCATCGTCGCCGAGGCCGAGGCCCTGGCGGCGGTCGACCCGGCGAAGACGCAGTGGAAGCAGGCCAGCGCCGCGATCGACGACCTCTTCGCCCGCTGGCAGAACCACCAGCAGCAGGGCCCGCGCCTTCCCAAGAACGACGCGAACGAGCTGTGGCGCCGGTTCCGCGGAGCGCGCACCACGATCGAGCAGAACCGCAAGGCGTTCTTCGCCGACCTCGACTCCGCGCACCGCGAGGCCAAGCAGGCCAAGCAGGCGCTCATCGACCAGGCCGAGGCGCTGGTGCCGCAGGGCGCCGATGCCATCCCGGACTACCGCGCGCTCCTGGAGCGCTGGCGGGTCGCAGGCCGCGCAGGCAAGCGGTTCGACGACGCGCTCTGGGCGCGCTTCAAGGCCGCCGGCGACGCGATCTACGGCGCCAAGGCCGAGATCGTCGCGCAGGAGAGCGTCGAGTACACCGAGAACCTCGACCTCAAGCTCGCCCTCCTCGAGGAGGCGGAGCCGCTCCTGCAGGAGCAGGACCGCGAGAAGGCCAAGCGGGTGCTGCTCTCGATCCAGGAGCGCTGGGACGCCGTCGGCCGCGTGCCGCGCGAGCAGGTGCGCACCGTCGAGGACCGCCTCCGCAAGGTCGAGGCGCACGTCCGCAAGCTCGACGAGGAGCACTGGAACCGCAGCAACCCGGAGCGCAAGGCCCGCTCCGAGGGTCTCGCCTCGCAGCTGACCGCCGCGATCCAGAAGCTCCAGGACGAGCTCGACGAGGCGAAGGCGCGCGGCGACCGCGACGCGATCGCCCAGGCTCAGGAGGCGCTCGACGCCCGCAAGGTCTGGCTCGACGCGATCGGCTAGACCCGCGCCGGCGGATCCCTCCACAGATCCGCTCGCGACGCTCCGGAGGGGAGGCGCATCGGCCAGCATGGCCGGATGCGCCTCCCCTCCGTGCTCCTCCCCGGGCACCTCCCTCTCGCGGAGCTGTGCGCCGCCCGCCTCGACGGCGAGCTGGTCGCGCTCGACGAGGGCTTCCTCGTCGCGGACCTGCCCCTGGGGGCGTCCGAGCGGGCCGCCTCCCTGCGCTCGTTGCTCCCCCGCGGCGCCGTCGCCGATCGTCTCTCCGCCGCATGGGTGCACGGGGCGACGCACGGCCCGCCGCCGGTGCACAGCGCCTCGATCGACCGGCGGAAGCGCCGACAGGCGCCGTCGAACCCCCGCCTGCGCTGCCACGAGGTCCTGCTCGACGAGGACGACGTCGTCCTCCTCGGCGGCGCGCCGGTCACGTCGCCTGCTCGCACGCTGATCGACCTCGCCCGGACGGAGGACGCGGGCGCGATCCTCCGGGCGCTCTCTCGGAGCACCCGGACCGGCCTCGACGCCGTCCTCGCGAGGCTGGAGGAGGGCAGCGCCGTCGCCGGACGGAGGATCGTCGGACGACGGCTGCGGGCGGCGCTCGGCGAGGCGCCGCCCGGGGATCAGCCCGCGTTCACCCGGTAGACGTCGTAGACGGCGTCGATCCGGCGCACGGCGTTCAGCACGCGGTCCAGGTGGGTGGTGTCGCCCATCTCGAAGACGAACCGGCTGATCGCCAGCCGGTCGCTCGAGGTGGAGACCGTCGCCGAGAGGATGTTGACGTGGTGCTCCGAGAGCACGCGCGTCACGTCGCTCAGCAGGCCCGAGCGGTCCAGCGCCTCGACCTGGATCTGCACGAGGAAGATGCTCTTGGAGGACGGCGCCCACTCGACGTCGACGATCCGCTCCGGCTCCTTCAGCAGCTCCTGCACGTTGTGGCAGTTCGCCTGGTGCACGGAGACGCCGGCTCCCCGCGTCACGAATCCGACGATCTGATCGCCCGGAACCGGAGTGCAGCACTTCGCGAGCTTCACGAGGATGTCCGGCGCGCCCTTCACGAGGACGCCCGACTCGCTGCTCCGGCTCCGCGGCCGGGGCGAGCGAGGGAGGGTGACCTCGTTCTCGTCCGACTCCGGATCGCCCTGGATGGAGGAGACGACCTTCTCGAGCACCGACTGGGTCGAGACGTGGCCCTCGCCGACGGCCGCGTAGAGCGCCTCGACGTCGTTGTAGCGCAGCTGGCTGGCCACCTCGGTGAAGGTGTCCTGGCTCATCAGCTTCTGCAGCGGCAGGTTCTGCTTCCGCATCGCCCGGGCGATGGAGTCCTTGCCCTGCTCGATCGCCTCGTCGCGCCGCTCCTTGGTGAACCACTGCCGGATCTTGTTGCGGGCCCGCGGGCTCTGCACGAAGTGGAGCCAGTCCTGGCTCGGTCCCGAGTCGGGGTTCTTCGAGGTGAAGACCTCGACCACGTCGCCCGTCGTCAGAGCCGACTCCAGCGGCACGAGGCGCCCGTTGACCTTGGCGCCCATCGTCCGGTGCCCGACCTCGGTGTGCACCGCGTAGGCGAAGTCGACCGGGGTCGCACCGGTCGGCAGGCCGATCACGCGTCCCTTCGGGGTGAAGACGTAGACCTCCTTGGCGCCGATCTCGAAGCGGAGGGAGTCGAGGAACTCGTTCGGGTCTGTGGTCTCCGACTGCCAGTCCGAGAGGTGCGCGAGCCAGGCGAGGTCGGTGTCGTTCGATCCGGAGGTGGGCACCTTGCCGGTGGCCATCTGCTCCTTGTACTTCCAGTGCGCCGCGATGCCGAACTCCGCGTGCTGGTGCATCTCGTTGGTGCGGATCTGGATCTCGACCGCACGCCCCTTCGGCCCGACGACCGTCGTGTGCAGCGACTGGTAGAGGTTGAACTTCGGAGTGGCGATGTAGTCCTTGAACCGGCCCGGCATCGGCGTCCAGCGGGCGTGGATCGAGCCGAGCACGGCGTAGCAGTCGCGCACCGAGTTCACGAGGACGCGGATGCCGACCAGGTCGTAGATCTCGTCGAACTCGCGACCGCGGACGACCATCTTCTGGTAGATCGAGTAGTACTGCTTCGGCCGGCCGACGACACGACCGCGGATCCGCCCGGCCCGCAGGTCCTCGCTGATCAGGTCGATGACGTTCTGCACGAACTCCTCGCGCTGCGGCGTCCGCCGCTTCACCAGGCTCTCGATCTCGTTGTAGATCTTGGGGTAGAGCACCGCGAAGGACAGGTCCTCGAGCTCCCACTTGATCGCCTGGATGCCGAGGCGGTGCGCCAGCGGCGCGTAGATCTCGAGAGTCTCGGTGGCCTTGCGGGCCGCGGACTCGGCGGGGACGAAGCCCCAGGTCCGCGCGTTGTGAAGGCGGTCGGCGAGCTTGATGATCAGGACGCGGATGTCCTTCGACATCGCCACGATCATCTTGCGGACGGTCTCGGCCTGCGCGCTGTCGCCGTACTTGACCTTGTCGAGCTTGGTGACGCCGTCGACGAGCATCGCGACCTCGTCGCCGAAGTCCGCGCGGAGCTCGTCGAGCTGGTAGTCGGTGTCCTCGACGGTGTCGTGCAGCAGCGCGGCGGCGATCGTCTTCGAGCCGATGCCGAGGTCGGCGAGGATCTGCGCGACGGCCAGCGGATGAGTGATGTAGGGCTCGCCGCTGCGGCGCTTCTGGTTCGCGTGCGCCCGCTCCGCGACCGAGTACGCGCGCTCGATCAGCGCGATGTCGCTCTTCGGATGGTGCATCCGGACGGTGCGGACGAGGGTGTCGACAGCACCGGAGGGCTGCGCGCGCGAGAAGATCCGCGGGACCAGTCTGCGCAGGGCAGCGGTCGAGGACGTCGTCGTCGTTTCCGTCACGCGAGGATCTCCATCGCCCCATTATCGCCCGTGCGGACGGCGCCGATGACCGTTCCGCCCGGGGCGGACGGCGCCGGCGTCAGCCGATGCGTCCCGGGCGCCCCTCGCCGTCGACCACGTCGCCGCCCGCCGCGGCCCAGGCGGTCATGCCGGCGTCGACGTTGGCGACCTCGTATCCGGCGCCCTCGAGGGCCTGCGTCACCATCGCGGAGCGGACTCCGGAGTGGCAGACCACCAGGATCGCCGTGTCGGCCGGGAGCTCGTCCTGCCGGGCGCCGATCTCCCCCATCGGGATGTGATGGGCGGCCGGAGCATGCCCCGCCGCCCACTCGTGCGGCTCCCGGACGTCGAGCAGCCAGACCTCGTCGCGCTCTACGAGTCCGACGGCGTCGGCCGCCGTGACCTGGGCGTAGTCGGCCACGGCTCAGCCCTGCACGGCCGGCGCGGCCGGAGCGGTCGCCTTCGCCCGGGCCGACTCCACGCGCTTGTCATGCTTGGAGATCTCGGGCTCCCGGCTGCGCAGCTGGGCGTACAGCGGCGCCGCGACGAAGATCGTCGAGTACGTGCCGACGATGATGCCGATCAGCAGGGCGAGGGAGATGTCGCGGAGAGTGCCCGCGCCGAGGACGAACGCGCCGATCACGAGGATCGCGGCCACCGGGAGGGCGGCGACGATCGAGGTGTTGATGGAGCGCACGAGAGTCTGGTTCTCGGCCAGGTTCACCGTCTCGGAGAAGGTGCGGGTCGTGCTGCCGAGCGCCTCCACGGTGTTCTCGCGGATCTTGTCGAAGACCACGACCGTGTCGTAGAGCGAGTAGCCGAGGATCGTCAGCAGTCCGATCACCGCCGCCGGCGACACCTCGGTGCCGGTGATGCCGTAGACGCCCGCCACGATCACGAGGTCGTGCAGGAGCGCGACGATCGCCGCGAGCGACATCTTCCAGGTGCGGAAGTACGCCCACATGGCCAGGGCCGCGAGGACCACGAAGATCACCAGGCCGCGCAGGGCCTGCTGAGTCACGTCGTTGCCCCACGCCGCTCCGATGAAGGAGGAGGCGACCTGGTCGGTGGGCACGTCGTACGCCTCCGACAGGGCGTTCCGCACCGCGGTCGACTCGTCGGTCGAGAGCTGGCCGGTCTGCACGCGGATGGAGTCGTCGCCGACGATGGACACTCGCGGCACGGTCTCGGGAGCGACCGAGGTCACCGCATCCGTCGCCGTCGCCTGCTCGAGGCTCGACGGCGAGGACACCGTGAACTGCGAGCCGCCGGTGAACTCGATGCCGAAGTTGAAGCCGCCGCGGGCGACCGTCCCGAGCAGCGTGATCAGGATCAGGGCGAGCGAGACGAGGTACCACGTGCGGCGCCGGCCGACGAAGTCGATCGATCGCGCACCGGTGTAGAGGTCGTTTCCGAACTGCGAGAAGCTGGCCATCACGCGTCCTTCCCGTTCGAGTCGTTGGAGTCGCGCAGGCCGGCCGCCTCGGCGGCCTTCCGCTCGGCGATGGTCTGGCGCTTGGCCGCCTCGCGGGACGCGGAGGCGCGCTTGCCGGCGACCACCTGGTCCTGCGGACGGAAGGCGGCACGGCCGCGGTAGACGGCCCCGAGCGCCCGGGGATCCAGGCCCGAGGCCTTGTGCCCCTCGGCGAAGAACGGTCTCGTGGCCATCAGCTGCAGGATCGGGTGGGTGAACAGCGCCACCACGATCAGGTCGATGATCGTCGTGATCCCGAGGGTGAGCGCGAAGCCGCGGACACTGCCGACGGCGAGGAGGAAGAGGACCACCGCGGCGAGCAGGTTCACCATGTCGGACGCGAAGATGGTGCGCAGCGCGCGCCGCCAGCCGGACTCGACGGCGGACTCGAGGCCGCGTCCGTCACGGAGCTCGTCGCGGATGCGCTCGAAGTACACGATGAACGAGTCGGCCGTGATGCCGATCGCGACGATGAGACCCGCGACTCCTGCGAGCGAGAGGCGCAGTCCCTCCCGCCAGGACAGCAGCGTGACGACGAGGTAGGTGACGATCGCCGCGACGAGCAGCGAGGCGATCGTGACGGCTCCGAGAACGCGGTACTGCGCGATGGAGTAGACGATGACGAGGATCAGGCCGATGAGGCCGGCGAGCAGGCCGCTGGCGAGCTGGGCGGAGCCGAGCGTCGCCGAGATGCTGTCCGAGCTCTGGACCTGGAAGCCGATCGGCAGCGCGCCGTACTTGAGCTGGTCGGCGAGCGTCTTCGACGACTCCTGGGTGAAGGAGCCCGAGATCTGCGCGTTGCCGTCGGTGATGGCGGCGTTCGTCGACGGGGCCGAGATGACCCGGCCGTCGAGGACGATCGCGAACTGGTTCTGCGCACCCTGCAGCGCCACGAGGCGCGAGGTCACGTCGCCGAAGGCCTGCGTGCCCTGGTCGTCGAACGAGAGGTTGACGGCCCAGGTGCCGGTGCTGGCGCCGGAGGAGGTCGTCATCAGGCCGTTCGAGGCGTCCGAGATGTCCTCGCCGGTGATCTCCACCGGGCCGAGGACGTACTTCACCGTCCCGCTGTCGTCGCAGGTGATGAGCGGCTGGTCGGCCGGGGCGAGGTTCGGGTCCTGGCCGTTGAGGAACGCGCAGTCGAACGAGGTGTACTGGGCCTCGAGCGCCGGCGTGAGGTAGGCGAGGTCGCTCGCGTTCGTCGGCGAGGCGGTCGGCTCCGTCGCGAGCGACGGGTCGACGGGCGTCGGCGTGGGCGAGGACGTCGCGTCGCCGCCGACCGAGCTGTTGGTGGCCTGGCTCGCGACGAGGACCGGGCGGAAGTCGAGCTTCGCCGAGGCCTCGATGCGCTGGAGCGTCTCGTCGTCGGGCGTGCCCGGGATCGAGACGACGATGTTGCTCGAGCCCTGGGTCGTGATCTCGGCCTCGGAGACGCCGGACGCGTCGATGCGCTGGCGGATGATCGAGACGGCCTGCGTCAGCTGCTCCGACGAGACGGTGTCGCCGTCGTTCAGCTGCGGCTGCAGGACGATCTGCGTGCCGCCCTCGAGGTCGAGGGCGAGCTTCGGCGTCCAGGAGCCGCCGCCCCAGAGGACGGCCGCCGTGTTGAGTCCGACGAGAGCGAGGATCAGGACACCGAGCCAGCTCAGGGAGCGGCGGGCCTTCCGGACGGGGGTTGATGCGGCCACCCAGGGCTCAGCTTTCTCTTCGGTCGACGGTGATCGGCCCGGGGTCGCCCGGGCGTGGAGAAGGGCGGGCGGGCGCCGATGCGCCCGGCCCGACCAGGAGACTACTGCGCGTCGGGGCGGCGGTCGCGCTCGACCGGGTCCACCAGCGGGTCGCGGTGCGCGGAGTCGCGCTCGCCGAACTCGGGCGATCCGGTCGCGGTCAGCGGGTCGGCCTCGTCCTCGGTGTCGACGGCGACGGCGTTCTCGCTCGGGTCGATGAGGCGGGCGATCGCCTGACGGTGGATGGTCAGCAGCGTGCCGGGGGTCGACTCGATGACGATCTTGTTCGCCTCGTCGTCGATCGACACGACGGTGCCGAAGAGGCCGGAGCCGGTCATGAGCTCCACCCCCGGCTGGAGGTTGTTCTTCATGCTCTCCGCGTCGCGCTGGCGCTTCTTGTTGTTGCGGAACATGAAGATGATCATCACGGCGAGCAGCAGGACGAGCAGGATGATCGTCGGATCCATGGGTGGGCCTTCCGGAGTGGATGGGCGATCCGCCGCGCGGCCTCAGGTCGAGGCGGAGCGGATCGAGCGGCCCGTCGGGCCTAGAGAATCATAGATCATCGGGGAACAGGGGCGGCTGAGCCGCCGTCCCCCGGGGGTCGATGCCGAAGTGGCGGTAGGCGGCGGGGGTCGCCACGCGGCCGCGCGGCGTCCGGGTCAGCAATCCGATCCGCACGAGGAACGGCTCGACGACGGCCTCGACCGTCTCCGCCTCCTCCCCCACCGACACGGCGAGGGTGTTCAGGCCGACCGGCCCGCCGTCGAAGCGGGTCAGCACGATCTCCATCACCGCGCGGTCGAGCCGGTCGAGTCCGAGCGCGTCGACGTCGTAGAGCTCCAGCGCCGCGCGGACGGCGGTCACGTCGGCCCGTCCGCCGTGGACCAGGGCGAAGTCCCGCACCCGCCGGAGCAGGCGGTTGGCGATGCGCGGGGTGCCTCGGCAGCGGCCGGCGATCTCGGCGATCGCGTCCGCGTCGATGTCGAGCTCGAGCAGCCGTGCCGCCCGGGCGAGCACCTGCCGCAGCTCGTCCTCCGCGTAGAACTCGAGGTGCGCGGTGAAGCCGAAGCGGTCGCGGAGCGGATTGGGCAGCAGGCCGGAGCGGGTCGTGGCGCCGACGAGCGTGAACGGGGCGAGATCCAGCGGGACGGACGTCGCTCCCGCCCCCTTGCCGACCATGATGTCGATCCGGAAGTCCTCCATCGCGAGGTAGAGCATCTCCTCCGCGGAGCGCGCCATGCGGTGGATCTCGTCGATGAAGAGGATCTCGCCGGGCAGCAGCGAGGAGAGGACGGCGGCGAGGTCGCCCGCGTGCTGGATCGCGGGGCCGCTGGAGAGCCGCAGGGGCGAGGAGCTCTCCTCCGCCACGATCATCGCGAGGGTCGTCTTGCCGAGACCGGGCGGGCCCGCCAGGAGGATGTGGTCCGGGGTCCGGCCCTGCATGGCCGCGGCCTTGAGCAGCAGCTCGAGCTGGCCGCGCACCTTGCGCTGGCCGACGAACTCGCTGAGGTTCCTGGGCCGCAGAGCGCCCTCGAAGGCGACCTCGGCCTCCGATGCGACCTCGGCGCCCAGCACCTCGTCGCTCACGAGCGGGCCGCCGGACCGAGGCGGGCGAGGGCGAGCCGGAGCAGCGCCTGCACGTTCGCGGCGTCGGAGGCCTGCGCGTCGAGCAGGATCTCGTCGACCACATCGGCCGCGGTGCGCTCGGGCCAGCCCAGGCCGACGAGCGCCGCGAGCACGTTCTGCGCGGCGGTGGCGGCGGGACCGGAGCCGCGGGCGGCGCGCGGACGGACGGTCACCTTGCCGGCGAGCGACAGGATGATCAGCTTGGCCGTCTTCGGGCCGATGCCGCTGACCTTCCGGAACACCCCGTCGTCCTCGTCGGCGACCGCCTGCGCGATCCGGTCCGGCTCGACCGCGCCGAGCACGCCGAGGGCGGACTTCGGGCCGACGCCGGTCACGCCGATCAGCAGCTCGAAGATCTCGAGCTGCTCCTCGTCGGGGAAGCCGTAGAGGGTGAGCGAGTCCTCGCGGACGACGAGCACGGTGCTGACCGTGGTCTCGTCGCCGACGCGCATCTCGAGCGCGTGCTGCGGGGTCACGTTCACCGCGTAGCCGACGCCGTGGACGTCGAGGACGGCGAGGCTCCCGCGGGCGGAGAGGACGGTGCCGCGGAGGGAGGATATCACCGCGTCAGTCTAGATGCTCGAACAGGCGTTCGACTCGCGGCCTCGGCGGCGCGCCACGCCCGCTGCGCTGCTGTGCCGCCCGCCGCTCCGTCGGCACCGGCTCCCGCCGACCCGGAGGACGACGTGAGAGGGGCCCGCCAGGCGTGGCAGACGGCCAGGGCGAGAGCGTCGGCCGCGTCGGCCGGCCGCGGCGGGGCGTCGAGCCGGAGGACGCGCTGGATCATCGCGGTGACCTGGCGCTTGTCCGCGGCTCCGTAGCCGGTGACGGCGGCCTTCACCTCGCTCGGCGTGTGCATCCCGACCGGGAGCCCGCGCCGGGCCGCCGCGACGAGGGCGATGCCGCTGATCTGCGCGATGCCCATCACGGTGCTGACGTTGTTCTGCGCGAAGACCCGCTCGATCGCGACGGCGTCGGGGCGGTGCTCGTCGAGCAGCGCCTCGAGCCCGTCGCCCAGGGCCAGCAGGCGGCGCTCCAGCGCGTTGTCGGGCGGTGTCCGGAGGACCGTCACGTGCACGAGGGTCGCGCGGCGGTCGCGCGAGACGTCGACGATGCCGACGCCGCAGCGGGTGAGCCCGGGGTCGATCCCGAGGACGCGCATCAGGCCGCCCTCCGGGATCGGGCCGGGCTCACCGCGTCACTCCTCGTTCTCGAGCTCGGCGCGCACCTCGGCCGTGATGTCGAGGTTGGTGTAGACGTTCTGCACGTCGTCCGAGTCCTCGAGCGCGTCGATCAGGCGGAAGACCTTGCGGGCCGTCTCGGCGTCGGCCTCGACCTGGAGGGAGGCGACGAACTCGATGTCGGCGGAGTCGTAGTCGATGCCCGCCTCCTGCAGGGCCGAGCGGGCCGGGACGAGCTCGCTCGGCTCGACGCGGACCTCGAAGCTCTCGCCGTGGTCGAGCACGTCGTCGACGCCGAAGTCGAGGACCGCGCCGAGCACGTCGTCCTCGGTGACGCTCTCTCCGTGGGGCACAGAGATGACGCCCTTGCGCGCGAAGTTGTAGGCGACGCTGCCCGGGTCGGCCATGGTGCCGCCGTTGCGGGTCATCGCGGTGCGGACGTCCGCCGCGGCGCGGTTCTTGTTGTCGGTGAGGCACTCGACGAGCAGCGCGATGCCGTTAGGGCCATAGGCCTCGTACATGATCGTCGTGTAGTCGATGACCTCGCCGGTGAGGCCGGCGCCGCGCTTGATCGCGCGGTCGATGTTGTCGTTCGGCACCGAGGTCTTCTTCGCCTTCTGCACGGCGTCGACGAGCGTCGGGTTGCCGGAGAGGTCGGCGCCGCCGATCTTGGCGGCCACCTCGATGTTCTTGATCAGCTTGGCGAAGGACTTCGCGCGGCGCGAGTCCTTGATCGCCTTCTGGTGCTTGGTCGTGGCCCACTTGGAATGCCCGGACACGGTGCTCCCTCGGAAATCTCGTTGCGTGCGGCCCCCGAGGGCGCCGCTGATGGCAGGGGCCAGTCTATTCGAGAGCCGGTCCGCGCCCGTCTCGGCCCGAGCACCGAGCCTTCCGCGCCCTCCTCGCCGGAGACGAGCCGCCGTCTCGGCAGCCCCCGCACCGCCGAACCAGTGATCCGCGTGCCAGCGGATCGCTGTAGGCGGACGCGACCCGCTCCACCCGCCCCGCCAACTCCGAGAGCCGACCGCGGCGAGCCGGGCAGGGACCGGCTCCCACAAGCACCGCCGAACGCACGATCCGCGTCCCAGCGGATCGCGCTAGGCGGACGCGACCCGCTCCACCCACCCAGCCACCCCCGAGAGCCGACCGCGGCGAGCGGGGCAGGGACCGGCTCGCCACAAGCACAGCCGAACCAGTGATCCGCGTGCCAGCGGACCGCTGTAGGCGGACGCGACCCGCTCCACCCGCCCCGCCATCTCCGGAAGCCGACCGCGGCGAGCCGGGCGAGGACCGGCTCGCCACAAGCACAGCCGAACCAGTGATCCGCGTGCCAGCGGATCGCTGTAGGCGAACGCGACCCGCTCCACCCGCCCCGCCATCTCCGAAAGCCGACCGCGGCGAGCCGGGCAGGGACCGGCTCGCTACTTGATCAGCCGCGACAGCAGCCGGTCGGCGAGGATCCTGCCGTCGGTCTGGCAGGTGGGGCAGTACTGGAGCGTGGAGTCGTGGAAGACCACCTGGCGGATCGTGTCGCCGCAGACGGGGCACGCCTCTCCTGTGCGGCCGTGGACGCGCATGCCGAGCTTCTTCTCGCGCTTGAGGTCGGCCGCGTGCAGGCCCTCGGCGCGGGCGAGCGCCTCCTCGAGTGTGTAGCGGAGGGCCGCATAGAGGCGGTCCAGCTCGTCGGCGGTGAGCGCGGCGGGCTTGAAGGGCGACATGCGCGCCACGTGGAGGATCTCGTCGGAGTAGGCGTTGCCGATGCCGGCGATGCGGGACTGGTCGCGGAGGACGCCCTTCACCTGCGCCCTGCCCGCCGTGGCGAGGATCGCGCCGAGGATCTCCTCGGTGAACTCCGGGTCCAGCGGATCGGGACCCAGCCGGGCGACGCCCGGGACGTCGAGCGGATCGGCGACGATCGAGAGCGCGAGGCTCTTCTTGGTGCCGGCCTCCGTCACGTCGAACCCCGACCCGTCGTCGAGGACGAGCCGCGCGGCGAGCGGTCCCCGGCCGGGCTTCGCCGGCGCCGTCGGCCGCTCGGGCCGCCAGCGGACCCAGCCGGCGCGGGCGAGGTGCAGGAGGACGTGGGCTTCGCCGACTGCGATGTCGAGGAACTTGCCGTGCCGCGATACTCCGTGGACGGTCTCGCCGGACAGAGCCGACGGCGGGATGGCGACGGTCTTGAGCGCGGAGATCGCGAACACGTCGAGCCGCTCGAGGACGCGTCCGCCCAGGCGCGCGTCGAGATCGAGGGCGAGGGCCTGGACCTCGGGGAGTTCGGGCATGCGACCACCCTGGCCCGCGGGTCCCGCACCGTCCACCCCTGGCGGAGGGGACGGCAGCGGGTCAGTCGCCGAAGCGCGTCGCCGCGACCTTCCGCAGGAACAGCTCGTGGAACCGGTAGTCGCCGGTGATCTCGGGATGGAACGCCGTCCCGAGGAGGTTGCCCTGCTCGACCGCGACCACCCGCCCGTCGGCGACACTGGCGAGCGCGGTCGCCCGCTCGCCCAGCTCCTCCACGACCGGTGCGCGGATGAAGACCGCGTGCACCGGCGGATCGCCGATGGCCGGCACGTCGAGATCGGTCTCGAAGGAGTCGAGCTGGTTGCCGAACGCGTTCCTCCGGACCGACACGTCCAGGCCGCCGAAGCTGCTCTGGCCGTCGATGCGGTCGAGGACCCGGTCGGCGAGCATGATCAGCCCGGCGCAGGTCCCGTAGACGGGCATCCCCGCACTGATCGCCTCGACGACCGGCTCCGCGAGGCCGAAGAGGCGCGACAGCTTGTCCATCACCGTGGACTCGCCGCCCGGGATGACCAGCCCCGCGACGGTGGCGAGCTCCTCCGGGCGTCGCACCAGCACCACCTCGGCGCCCAGCTCGCGCAGGACGTGCGCGTGCTCGCGGAAGTCGCCCTGCAGCGCGAGGACCCCGACGCGGAGCCCCTCGAGGGACTCCCGCGTCGATCCTGCGCCGGCGAGCGGCGCGTCGGCGCTACCAGCCACGCTCGGCGAGGCGGTGCGGCGCGGGCACGTCGGCCACGTTGATGCCGACCATCGCCTCGCCCAGGCCGCGCGAGGCCTCCGCGACGACCTTCGCGTCGTCGAAGAAGGTGGTCGCCTTCACGATCGCGGCCGCGCGCTTGGCGGGCTCGCCCGACTTGAAGACGCCGGAGCCGACGAACACGCCGTCGGCGCCCAGCTGCATCATCAGCGCCGCGTCGGCCGGGGTCGCGACCCCGCCGGCGGTGAAGAGGACGACGGGGAGCTTGCCGGTCCGGGCGATCTCGACGACCAGGTCGTAGGGGGCCTGCAGCTCCTTGGCGGCGACGTAGAGCTCGTCCTTGGTCATCGCCTTCAGGCGGTTGACCTCGCCGGAGATCGTGCGGATGTGCTTGGTCGCCTCGGAGACGTCGCCGGTGCCGGCCTCGCCCTTCGAGCGGATCATCGCTGCGCCCTCGGTGATGCGGCGCAGCGCCTCGCCCAGGTTGGTCGCTCCGCAGACGAAGGGGACGGTGAAGTTCCACTTGTCGATGTGGTTCACGTAGTCGGCGGGCGAGAGGACCTCGGACTCGTCGATGTAGTCGACGCCGAGCTCCTGCAGGATCTGCGCCTCGACGAAGTGGCCGATGCGCGCCTTCGCCATGACGGGGATCGACACGGCGGAGACGATGCCGTCGATCAGGTCGGGGTCGCTCATGCGTGCGACGCCGCCCTGCGAGCGGATGTCGGCGGGGACGCGCTCGAGCGCCATGACGGCGACCGCGCCGGCGTCCTCCGCGATGCGGGCCTGATCGGCGTCGACGACGTCCATGATGACGCCGCCCTTGAGCATCTCGGCGAGACCGCGCTTGACGCGGCTCGAGCCGAACTGCTCGGGAGCGGACGAGGACGGAGTGGTGGTGTCGGTCATGTTCGCGAGTCCTGTTCTGTGCGGCGACTTCCGCCGACGGCAGCTCCGAGTCTACGAGACGGCGCCCGCCGTCCGCGGCGCTGGACAGGGGGCCGGGCGGCGGTCTAGAGGCTCGGCCAGGCCGCCGCGAGGCTCGCCCGCACGTCGCCGAGCAGCTGCGGGAGCGCCTTCGTGCGGGCGATGATCGGGAAGAAGTTCGCGTCGGTCGCCCAGCGCGGAACCACGTGCTGGTGCAGGTGCGCGGCGATCCCCGCTCCCGCGACCGCGCCCTGGTTCATCCCGAGGTTGAAGCCGTCGTTGTTCGAGACCGAGCGGACGACGCGCATGGCCGTCTGCGTGAGCGCTCCGATCTCGGCCACTTCCTCGGGAGTGGCCTCGTCGTAGAGCGGGATGTGCCGGTACGGGCAGACCAGGAGGTGGCCGGAGTTGTACGGGAACAGGTTCAGCAGGACGTAGGCGTGCTCCCCGCGGGCGACGATGAGGGCCTCCTCGTCGCTCAGCGTCGGCGCCACGCAGAAGGGGCAGTCGTCGGCTCCGGGCTGCCCCTTCTGGATGTAGACCATCCGGTGCGGCGTCCACAGGCGCTGGAACTCGTCGGGAACCCCGGCGAGGTGCGCCGAGCCCTCCGCTCCCTCGGGCACGCAGCCGTCGCTCACGCTCAGACCTGCGCCTTCGAGGCGACGGCCTCGCGGATGCGCGCGACGGCGTCGGCGACCGGGATCCCGTTCTCCTGCGTGCCGTCGCGGAAGCGGAAGCTGACGGCTCCGGCGTCGCGGTCCTTCTCCCCCACGATCATCTGGAAGGGCACCTTCTGCAGCGTGGCGTTGCGGATCTTCTTCTGCATCCGGTCGCTGGAGTAGTCGATCTCGGCGCGGATGCCCGACCTCTTGAGCTCGCCGACGACCTCCTCGAGGTAGGGCAGGTACTCGTCGGCGATCGGGATGCCCACGACCTGGACCGGCGACAGCCAGACCGGGAACGCCCCGGCGTAGTGCTCGGTGAGGATCGCGAAGAAGCGCTCGATGGAGCCGAAGAGCGCGCGGTGGATCATCACGGGCCGCTTCTTCGAGCCGTCCGAGGCCGTGTACTCGAGCTCGAAGCGCTCGGGCTGGTTGAAGTCGAGCTGGATGGTCGACATCTGCCAGGTGCGGCCGATGGCGTCGCGCGCCTGCACCGAGATCTTCGGACCGTAGAAAGCCGCTCCTCCCGGATCCGGAACCAGCTCGAGACCGGAGGCGACGGCGACCGCGCGCAGCGACTCGATCGCCTCCTCCCACTGCTCGGGCGCACCGACGAACTTCGGGTTGCCCTCCTCGTTCGTGGACAGCTCGAGGTAGAAGTCGTCGAGGCCGTAGTCGCGCAGCACCTGCAGCACGAACTCGAGGTTGCGGGTCAGCTCGGCCGACACGTCCTCCTGCGCGACGTAGATGTGGGCGTCGTCCTGGGTCAGGCCGCGCACGCGGGTGAGGCCCTGCAGGGTGCCGCTCTTCTCGTAGCGGTACACGGTGCCGAACTCGGCCAGGCGCAGCGGGAGCTCGCGGTAGCTGCGGCCGCGCGAGCGGAAGATCAGGTTGTGGAACGGGCAGTTCATGGGCTTGAGGTAGTAGTCCTGGCCCTGGCGGGTGACGTTGCCGTCCTCGTCCTGCAGCTCGTCGAGGTGCATCGGGGGGAACATCCCCTCGGAGTACCACTGCAGGTGCCCGCTCGTGAGGAACAGGTCGCCCTTGGTGATGTGCGGCGTGTAGACGAGCTCGTAGTCGTGGGCGAGCAGCTGCTCGCGCATGTACTGCTCGATCTCGTAGCGGATGATCCCGCCCTTGGGGTGGAAGACCGCGAGGCCGGAGCCGATCTCGTCCGGGAAGGAGAACAGGTCGAGCTCGTGGCCGAGCTTGCGGTGGTCGCGGCGCGCCGCCTCCTCGAGGCGGGCCTGGTGCTCGCGCAGCTCGTCCTTCGTGGGCCACGCGGTGCCGTAGACGCGCTGCAGCTGCGGGTTCTTCTCCGAGCCGCGCCAGTAGGCGGCAGCGTTGCGGGTCAGGGCGTAGCCGTTGCCGATCATGCGGGTGTTGGGCAGGTGCGGGCCGCGGCAGAGGTCCTTCCAGACCGTCTCGCCGGAACGCGGGTCGACGTTGTCGTAGATGGTGAGCTCGGCGCCGCCGACCTCGACGCTCTCGTGCTCGGCTCCCCCGCCCTTGATCCCGATCAGCTCGAGCTTGTAGGGCTCGCCGGCGAGCTCGGCGCGCGCCTCCTCCTCGGAGACGACGCGGCGCACGAACCGCTGGCCCTGGCGGACGATGCGGTCCATCGCCTTCTCGAGCGCCTTCATCGCCTCGGGCGTGAAGGGCTCCTCGACGTCGAAGTCGTAGTAGAAGCCGTCGGTGACGGGCGGGCCGATGCCCAGCTTCGCCTCCGGGTTGATCTGCTGCACCGCCTGTGCGAGCACGTGGGCCGCGGAGTGGCGGAGGATGTTCAGCCCGTCCGGCGAGGAGATGAGCACCGGCTCGATGCGGTCGCCCGGCACGACGTCGGCGGCGAGGTCCTTGAGCTCCCCGTTGACGCGGATCGCGACCACGGCCCGGTCGGTGAAGTGCGTGAATCCCGTGCCCGCCTCGGTGACGACCGAGTGGGACTCGTTCTCTGCGGGATTCGACGGTTCGTTCGACACGTGCGGGCACTCCTCGGGCTCGGTTGACCCCTCGACTGTAGTCGGCGGCGGCCTCTACCCGAGCGCGTCGAGCACGCGGACGCCGAGCGCGCGCAGAGCGGAGGCGAGCTCGTCCCGGTCGGCGCCGGGGAGCACGAGCGAGCTGCGCTCGAGCTGGTGCAGGAGGACCTCCTCCAGGCCGGGCGGCAGGGAGTCCACGGCGAGCGCCCCCTCGAGTGCGGCGAGCACGGCGACGACGGCCACCGCGTCGCGTGCCGCGAGTCTGCGTGCGCTGATCTCCATGCGTCTCCGTCCGTGTCGTCCGACCCCGTCACCCTGCCGACAGGACGTGCCCCGGAGAGGGGCGCGGGGGCGACCGGTGCGCAATCCGTCCAGGTGGCATCCTGGTCCGATGGGTGCCGGTCCTGCGCTGCAGCGCTTCACGCGCTCCGGGGCCGACCTGGAGGAGGCGCGGCGCTTCTACTCGGACGGCTACGGCGGGTCGGGATTCCGGACGGAACCGGTCGAGCGGCCCTTCTCCTTCCGCTACGACGTCTCCGGGAGCGAGGGCGTGAGCCTGCGGACGTCTGTTTTCCGGGGCTCCGTGTCCGGGGGGCTGCGTCCGGCGGGCGAGTACGTCGTCTCGTGGTTCCTCTCCGGCACGAGCGTGGTGGACCCGGAGGGCGATCGGATCGTCCACCTGCCGGGGCGGCCGGTCGTGTTCCCCAGCGCGCGTCCGTTCGAGTTCGTCAGCCGCGACTTCCAGCAGCGGCTCGTGCACGTGGCCGCCGGACTCCTCGAGCAGGTCGCGTCCGAGGCCGGCGACGGCGTGCCGCTGCCGCTCGTCTTCGACCACCGCTCGATCGCCTCCGCGTCGGCACTCCCGGGCTGGTGGCGGGCGGTCGACGACTTCGCGGGCGTCCTCCGGTCGGGCCGCGAGGCGACAGCGCTGCAGCTCGTGGCGGCCGAGCGCGGCGTCGCTCTGCACCTGCTCGCGACCTTCGCGCACCGGCCGGTCGTCGTTCCGGCGCAGGTGCTGCGGCCGGGGCTCGAGCACCTGCTGCGTGCCGCCGAGTTCCTGCACGCGTTCGCCGCGTCGCCCGTCACCGTGTCCGACATCGCGACAGCGGCGGGGCTCACTCCGCGGGCGCTGCAGGCCGCGTTCCGGAGGCACTTCGGCGACACTCCGCTCGGCTACCTGCGCGGCGTGCGTCTCGACCGGGCGCGCGTCGAGCTGCGCGAGGGCGCTCCGGGCGAGGAGACCGTGCGCGCCGTCTCCGCGCGCTGGGGCTTCCTCAACCAGGGCCGCTTCTCGGGGGCGTACCACCGCCGCTTCGGCGAGTACCCGGTGGAGACCCTGCGCCGCTGACGCTCAGGCGCCGGGAGCGAGATCGCGGGCGTAGCAGACCGAGTGCTCGGACCCGATGTAGGCGCCGAACGGCGGGATGGCGTGGTAGCCCTCCCGGAGGTAGAACCGCATCGCGTCGGGCTGGAGCGTCCCGGTCTCCAGCACCAGGCGCGTCGTGCCCAGAGCGGCCGCCCGCGCCTCGAGCGCGCGCAGGACGGCCGTGGCCGCTCCGGTGCCGCGGGCGGCGCGGTCGGCGAACATCCGCTTCACCTCGATCGCCCCCGGTCCGAGGACGTCGTCGTCGAGAGGCCGCAGTCCGCCGCAGGCCACCGCCGTGCCGCTCGCGTCGCGGGCGACGAGGAAGACGGGCACGTCGTCGGCCGAGGGCGGCGTGCCGGGCTCGTGGTCGTCGTTGCCGTAGCGCTCGTCGAGCTCGCGCCGCTGCGCGTCGCGCAGACGCTCGGCGTCCGCGTGGGTCCACGCCACCTCGTCGATGGTCCAGCTCATGAGGGCTCCTCCCGGCCGCGCGGCGGGCACGGCCGAGGCCATTCTGCCGCGCCCGACCCCCTCCGGCCCGCCCGGTGGCAACCCCTTCCGCGCCGGGCCGCAGCGGGCGTCGACTGGAG
Organism: Rathayibacter sp. AY1G1; assembly: GCF_002932095.1. Classification (NCBI taxonomy): domain Bacteria; kingdom Bacillati; phylum Actinomycetota; class Actinomycetes; order Micrococcales; family Microbacteriaceae; genus Rathayibacter; species Rathayibacter sp. AY1G1. The sequence goes on along the minus strand of NZ_PSUZ01000002.1, from coordinate 31,015 downwards.
GCCCACCGACGAAAGGACTCACCGTGCTCTCCGACTCCCCCATCGGCCCCGTTCTGCTCTCCCGCGACCTCGCCGCCTCCCGCGCCTTCTACGCCGGCTCCCTGGGACTGGAGGTCCTCGAGGAGAGCGAGTCGGCGATCGCCTACTCCTGCGGCGGCACGCGGCTCACCGTCACCTCCAGCACCACGGGCTCGAAGGACGAGCAGACCAAGGCCGCCTGGCGGGTGGCCGACCTGCGCGCCGAGCTGGACTCGCTGGCGGCTCGGGGCGTGGCTCCGGAGGACTACGACAGCGACGAGCTGCGCACCGAGAACGGCGTGGCCGACCGCGGCAGCGTCTGGGCGGCCTGGATCCTCGATCCCGACGGGAACGCGCTCGGCATCGAGCAGCCGAAGAGCTGATCGGCGCCGCTCTAGACTCGCCCCATGCCCGACGACTCCGCTCCGCTGCCCGCGCCCGGGTGGTACCCGCACCCGGCCGACCTCGGCTCGGAGCTCTACTGGGACGGCGCGGCGTGGACGGACCGGTCCCGTCCGTCCTCCTCGGCGCCCGCTCCCGCCTACGGCACGCCCCCGGGCGCTCCGGAGCAGGAGCTGTACGCCTATCCGTCCGCCCCGTCCTCCGCGGCGGGCCGCAACCCCATGGCGATCGCGAGCCTCGTGCTCGGCGTCCTGAGCCTGCTGATCAATCCGCTGCTGATCCCCTCGATCCTCGCCATCGTCTTCTCGGCGAAGGGCCGGGCGGCCGCACCGCTCGTCGGAGGCGGTCGCGGGCTCGCGACGGCCGGACTCGTCACCGGGATCCTCGGTCTGGTGTCGGGCGTCTTCACCATCGTCGGCAACCTCTCGGCCGGGGTCCCCGGCCTGACCGGCTGACCGGGGTGCCGCGGCCCTCGACGCCCCGATGACCGCGCGCCGGAGCGCTCCCTGGCTCCTCGTCGTGGCGGTCGCCCTGGTCGCGCTGGTCCTGCGCGGTCCGATCGTCGCCGTCGCGCCCATCATCGACGCGGTGCGCGAGGACCTCGCGCTGTCCGCGGGCCAGGCGGGGATCCTCACCAGCATCCCCGTGCTCTGCTTCGCCCTGGCGACTCCGCTCGCCCTCCTGGTGATCCGCCGCGCGGGACCCGACGCCGCCGTGACCGTCACGGTGATCGGCGTCGCGCTCGGCACGATCGTCCGATCGATCGGCGACGTGGGACCGGCCGTGGCGGGCACCATCCTGATCGGCGTCTCCATCACGATCGGCAACGTCGTCCTCCCCGTCGTGATCCGGCGGGACGTCGCTCCCGAGCGCGTCGACCTCACGACGGGCGTCTACACCGCGGCCCTCAACATCGGCTCGACGATCACCTCGCTCGGCACCGCTCCGCTCGCTCTAACCCTCGGCTGGCGCGGCGCCCTGCTCGTCTGGCTCGCCCTCAACGCCCTCGCTCTGGCCGGCTGGCTCGTGGCCGTGGGGCCTCGGGCGGCCCTGCGTCCGACTCCCCGCCCGTCCCGCGCCGACCGCGCACCGGCCGCACCGGCTCCGCGGATCTTCCGCAGCGCGACCGTGCTGGCGCTCGCGCTCTGCTTCTCGAGCCAGGCGTTCTCGTACTACGGAGTGACGGCGTGGCTCCCCTCGCTGCTCGTCGACCGCAACGGCTTCTCGATCGCGACCGCGGGCGCGAGCGCCTCGGTGTTCCAGCTCGCCGCGGTCGCCGGCGCCCTCGGCGTCCCGCTCCTGGTCCGGAGGCTCGGACCGCTGGGGAGCATCGTGCTCGTCGGCCTCCTCTGGTGCACGGTGCCGGCGGGGCTGCTGCTCGCGCCGCAGCTCTGGGCGCTCTGGTGCGTGCTGGGCGGCGCGGCCCAGGGCGGAGGATTCACGGTCGTCTTCGTGCTCGTCGTGCGGCTCTCCCGCTCCGATGCCCACGCGTCGCGGCTCTCGGCCACGGTGCAGGGGATCGGCTACGCCGTGGCCGCCACCGCCCCGACCGTCATCGGCTTCGCGCACGACGCGAGCGGCGGCTGGGAGGCTCCCCTGCTGACCGTCCTCGCCGCGACCTGCTCCTTCCTCCTCTTCGGCACCCTCGCCGCCGCGCGCCAGCGCCGGGCCTGACCCGCGACACGACCGGCCGCGCCGTCAAGGGGGCCGTCCGACGACTGTCGGCCCCGTAGCGTGTCCGCATGGCCGAGCAGAGCACGACCCGCGAGAAGACAGCGCCCGATCCCGACGATTCCCGGAAGCCCGACGACGTCACCGACATCACCAAGCGCTCCTGGTTCTACGTCCTCAAGAAGACGGCCCGCGAGTTCGGCGCGGACCAGTGCACCGACCTCGCCGCCGCGCTCACCTACTACGCCGTGCTCGCGCTCTTCCCCGCCCTGCTCGCGATCGTGTCGGTGCTGGGGCTCTTCGGCCAGGCGCAGGCCACCACCGATCTGGTGCTCGACCTGATCGGGAACCTCGCGTCGAGCGAGGTCGTCGACCTGCTGCGCGACCCGATCCAGGCGCTGACCAGCTCCTCCGCCGCGGGTCTCGCCTTCGTGACCGGTGTCGTCGGAGCGATCTGGTCCGCCTCCGGCTACGTCGGCGCCTTCGGCCGGGCGATGAACCGCGTCTACCAGATCGACGAGGGGCGCCCCTTCTGGAAGCTCCGCCCGACGATGCTCGGCGTGACCGTGGTGACGGTCGTCCTGATCGTGATCGCGGCGCTCATCCTCGTGCTCAGCGGACCGGTCGCGACCGCCGTCGGCGACGTCGTGGGCCTCGGCCCCGCCGCCCTCACCGTGTGGAACATCGCGAAATGGCCGGTGCTCGTGGTCATCGCGATCGTGATCGTCGCGATCCTGTACTACTGGGCGCCCAACATCCGCCAGCCGAAGTTCCGCTGGATCAGCATCGGATCGATCGTCGCCCTGGCGATCTGGCTGATCGCCTCGACCGGCTTCGCGTTCTACGTGGCCAACTTCTCCAACTACAACAAGACCTACGGCTCGCTCGGCGCCGTGATCGTCTTCCTCCTCTGGATCTGGATCACCAACATCGCCCTGCTCTTCGGCGCGGAGTTCGACGCCGAGCTCGAGCGCGGACGCGAGCTGCAGGCGGGCATCGAGGCGGAGGAGACCATCCAGCTCCCCCCGCGCGACACCGCCGCGAGCGACAAGAAGGCGGCCGTGCACGAGAAGGACGTCCGCGACGGACGCTGGCTGCGCCTGGCGAGCGAGAACCGCAGCGACGAGGGCGCGGCCCAGGACGACGAGGCCGCGAAGAAGAAGTGACTCAGGACTCGGACGACCAGAGCGCGCGGTAGTAGGCCGCTCGCTCGTCGTCCGGATCCGCTCCATACTCCGCGAGGAGCAGCGGGGTGTGGCCGGGGCCGTAGTTCCAGCCGAGGCTGACCGCGGCGACCGCCAGATCCGCCCAGCGGTCGCCCATGCCCAGGTCGCCGACGTCGACCGTGCCGCTCCAGCGTCCGTCGTCGTCGACGAGCGTGTTCGGAGCGCACGCGTCGCCGTGCACCACGACGGGGTCCACGAGCTCCGGAGCCGCGCCGAGCGCCGACGGCCGGCGCGCGAACCAGGAGTCGCCGCGCAGCTCCTCGGGTACCGCGTCGACGGGGAGCGCGTGGACCGCCCGCAGGCCGGCCGCGATCGCGCGAACGGCCTCCTCCGGCCGGGCTGTCCACTTCGGATCGACGGCGCTCCGCCCGGGCAGCGGTGCGGTGAGGAGCCACTGCCCCTCGTCGTCCTCGCCCGCCTCCAGGATCCGGGGCACGTCGATCCGCCCCTCCAGCCAGCGCAGACGCGCGATCTCGCGACGGAGGTCGAGGCCCGTGGACCGGGGATTCCACTTCAGGTACCCGGCGTCCACGCGGAAGGTCAGCCCGTCGAGCTCGTTGCGCCAGACGAGCGCCGGATCGGTGCCGCCGTTCAGGCGCCTCGCCGGCGACGGGATCCGGACGCCCTCGAGCGAGGACTGCCGTGCGAGGTCCGGACCGCTCATGCCCTCAGGGTAGGCGCTTCGATCCTGAGAGGATCCGCATGCCGCGGACCGCGCCACCCGCCTCCTCCGAGCAGAGCGCCCTTACCCTGACGGGCGTGCCGGAGCAGCCGCCCGGCGCGATCCGGTGACGAGGGAGCCCCCGTGACGCAGAGCGACGACGACCGCGGGCACGCGCAGCCCGACTTCTCGAAGGAGCAGGAGGGCTACCGTCCCGGGCTCAAGCCCCGGCAGCTGCAGATGATCGCCATCGGCGGCGCGATCGGCACCGGCCTCTTCCTCGGCGCGGGCGGCCGACTCGCCACCGCCGGTCCCTCGCTCGTCGTCGTGTACGCGGTCTGCGGCGTCTTCGCCTACCTGATCCTCCGCGCGCTCGGCGAGCTGGTCCTGCACCGGCCGAGCTCGGGCTCCTTCATCTCCTACGCCCGCGAGTTCCTGGGCGAGAAGGCCGCCTTCGTCGCCGGATGGATGTACTTCCTGAACTGGGCGATGACCGCGATCGCCGACGTCACCGCGGTGGCCCTCTACGTGAAGTACTGGTCGCTCTTCTCCTCCGTGCCCCAGTGGCTCCTCGCACTCATCGCCCTGGTCGTCGTGCTCTCGCTGAACCTCGTCTCGGTCAAGGTCTTCGGGGAGCTGGAGTTCTGGTTCGCGCTCATCAAGGTCACGGCGCTGGTGGTCTTCCTGGTGATCGGCGTCGTCGTGCTCGCCGCGGGCTGGCCGCTGCAGTCCGGCGGCGTCGCCGTGGACCCCGGGATCAGCCTCTGGAACGACAACGGCGGCATCCTGCCCGGCGGCCTGGTCGCCAGCGTCCTGGTCGTCCAGGGCGTGGTGTTCGCCTACTCCGGAGTCGAGCTTGTCGGCACGGCGGCGGGCGAGACCGCGGAGCCGGCGAAGGTCATCCCGCGCGCCATCAACTCGGTCATCCTGCGCATCGCCGTCTTCTACGTCGGCTCGGTGCTGCTGCTGACGCTGCTGCTGCCCTACACGGCCTACTCGAAGGGCGAGAGCCCGTTCGTCACGTTCTTCAGCTCGCTGGGCGACGGCTCCTCGGGCGAGATCGCCGGATCGATCATGAACTTCGTCGTGCTGACGGCCGCGCTCTCCAGCATCAACGCCGGGCTCTACTCGACCGGCCGCATCCTCCGCTCCATGGCGCTCAACGGCTCCGCCCCCGCCTTCACCGGCCGGATGAACAAGCAGGGCGTCCCCTACGGCGGCATCCTGCTCACGGCGAGCATCACCCTGATCGGGATCGTGCTGAACCTCTTCGTGCCGTCCGAGGCCTTCGAGATCGTCCTCAACGTCTCGGCGCTGGGCATCGTCACGGGCTGGGGCATGATCGTCCTCTGCCAGATGCAGCTGCAGCGCTGGGCGGCCCAGGGGCGCCTGGAGCGCCCGTCCTTCCGGATGCCCGGCGCCCCGGTGACCTCGTGGCTCACCCTGGCGTTCCTGGTGATCGTGGTGGTCCTCATCGCCGTCGACTTCCCGACCGGCACCTGGACCGTGGGGATCGTCGCGGTGGTCGGCGTGCCCGCCCTGATCGTGGGCTGGCACGTCGCGAAGCCGCGCATCCTGGCGATCGCGTCCGCCCGGGACGGCTTCACCGGCGCCCACCCCGTGATCGCCGCCCGTCCGGCCTCCGAGGCCAAGCGCGACGGGAACGAGCGGCGCCGCGAGTAGGGCGGGTCAGCGCCGGCGGAGGTAGCGCAGGAGCAGCGTGTCGCCGGCGCTGAGCACGTGCGCCAGGTGCTGCGGGCGCGGTCCGGGGACGTCGCCGCGGGCGAGCCTCCCGGAGTCGCCTGCCTCGAGCGTCGCGGCGACGGTCAGGCAGAGCTCGTCGACGGCGTCCGCGGCGAGCAGGGTCCCGAGCAGCGACGGACCGCCCTCGCAGTGGATCCTGCCGAGCCCCCGCTTCGCGAGCTGCGCCCGCATCCGCGTCGCGTCGAGCTCTGCGTCGCCGCAGACGAGCACGTCGGCGACCTCGGCGAGCTCCGCGCGGCGGCGGGCCGGCGAGGAGCCGGTGGTCACGACGATCGGGCGCACCGGCGCCTCGGTGAAGATCCGCGAGGCGGGATCGAGGTCGAGCGACCCCGAGACGATCGCGAAGACGGGCTGCGGGGCGCGCCCGGTGCCGAGCCGCGCCCGCACGGACTCGTCGCTCAGCACCATCGGACCGTAGCCCTCGGTCCGCACCGTGCCGGCCGCGACGAGCACGACGTCGGCGAGCCGGCGGAGCAGGTCGAACACGCGCAGGTCCGCCGCTCCCCCGAGATCGCCCGAGACGCCGTCGCGGGTGACCGCTCCGTCGACGCTCGCGACGAAGTTGACCCGGAGCCACTGCTCGCCGGCCCCGTCCGCGTAGAGGGCCAGCAGAGCCTCGTCGGACAGGTCCTGCCCGGCCGGCGACAGGCCGTCGATGCGGGCGCTCACGCCGCCGGCTCCACGTTGTGGCGGAGGAAGGCGGGCGCCCGCCAGCCCAGCACCGCCTCCGTCATCCGCACGGCGTCCACCGCCTGGCGCACGTCGTGCATGCGCACGATCCGCGCACCGTTCAGGATGCAGATCACCGCGGCGGCGAGGGAGCCCTCGAGGCGCTCCCCCTGCGGCCGGTCCAGCGCCTCGCCGATGAAGTCCTTGTTGGACACCGCGGCGAGCACCGGGAAGCCGAGCGCGGCCACCTCGCCCAGCCGGCGGGTGAGCTCGAGCGTGTGCAGGGTGTTCTTGTTCAGGTCGTGACCCGGATCGACGATGATCCTCCCGGCAGGCACTCCACCCGAGAGCGCGCGATCGACGCGGCTCCGCAAGTGGTCGACCACGGTGGCCACGACGTCGTCGTACTCGGGTCTCTCCGGCTCGCTGCGGGGAGCGCCCACGCTGTGGGTGATGACGAGCTGGGCGGAGGAGGAGGCGACGACCTCGAGCATCCGGGGGTCGTGCAGCCCGCTCGTGTCGTTGACGACGGAGGCGCCCGCGGCGATGCTCGCGCGCGCGACCTCGGCGCTCGTCGTGTCCACCGAGACGACCACGTCGCTCCGCTCCGCGATGCCCGCCACGACGGGGACGACCCGGTCGAGCTCCTCCTGGAGCGTGACAGCGGGGCCGCGGCCGAACGGCACTCCGCCGATGTCGACCCAGTCGGCGCCGAGCTCCGCGGCGCGCACGGCGGCCGCGATGGCGCTGTCCAGGGCGAAGGTGGAGCCCTTGTCGTAGAAGGAGTCGGGCGTGCGGTTCACGACCGCCATCACGGCCACCTGCCGCTCGAAGTCGAACTCTCGTCCGCCGATGTGCCGCGTGGTCATGGGCGCGTCCCTCCCGCTCGGAGCGCCGGGAGAAGGCCGGCGCCGCTCACCCTAGACGAGCGGAGTCGGCGGAGGCTGGAGCGGGCCGCCCTCGAGCAGCGCCTGGAAGAGGACGTGGTCCTGCCACTCCCCGGCGATCCGCAGGTAGCGCCGCGCGACGCCGATCCGCTCGAAGCCGTTGCGCTGCAGCACGGTCTGCGATCCGACGTTGTGGAGGAGCGTCCCGGCCTGCACGCGGTGCAGCCCCAGATCCTCACGCGCGGTGCGCAGGACGGCTCCGACCGCGCGGGTCATCACGCCGCGGCCCTGCAGACCGCTGTCGAGCCAGTAGCCGAGATCGCCGCTGTCGAAGGCGCCGCGGACGATGTTCGCGAGAGTCAGCCGACCGACGATCACGCCGCCCGCGTCGAGGACGAGCGGGAGGACGCTGCCGGCCCGGTGCGCGGCGAGCGCGTCCGCGACGGCGTCGGTCTGGCCCCCCGCCTCGAAGAAGCGGGTCGAGCGCGTCGGCTCCCAGGGCGCGAGGTGCCGGCGGTTGCGCCGGTACGCGGCGGCGAGGGCCGGTCCGTCGTCCCGCGAGACGAGCCGCAGGAGGGTGCCCTGGTCGTCGACGGGGATCGGGGCGGGCATCCTGCGAGGGTAGCGCCGGAGCCGGGAACGACAGAACCCCCGGCCAGGGGCCGGGGGTTCTCGTGGTGGGCGATACTGGGATCGAACCAGTGACCTCTTCCGTGTCAGGGAAGCGCGCTACCGCTGCGCCAATCGCCCGTTGCTCCGTGCGGAGCGCCTCGTTCGGTGAACGATCGAGGTGGATACGGGATTCGAACCCGTGTATACGGCTTTGCAGGCCGCTGCCTCGCCTCTCGGCCAATCCACCGTGTACGGGATTCGGTGTCGGCGGCCCGAGGGCCGACCAGGTGGGAGGCACCCGAGGGTGCCGTCCCGATGACGCCGGTCCGAGGACCGGTGTTCGAGCGGATGACGAGATTCGAACTCGCGACCCTCACCTTGGCAAGGTGATGCGCTACCGCTGCGCCACATCCGCATGTAAGTCGTACTGGTGTTGCCGTCTTGCGTGTCGTGCTGTCTTGCTGTCTGTCCGGCGCTTTCGCTGCCCGGCTCGACCTAGAAGAATGTATACGACAGCGACGCCTGAATCCAAATCGAGCGGACGCCGATCCCGCCGCTCGGAGTCCGATCCGCGTCTTTCCGCGCGAAACCGGCTCGTCGCCGTCCGTTCACCCGGGCGTGGCGGGCGTCGGCGGTGCATCCGGGCCCCGCGGATCCGCTACGATCGTCTCTCGGGTCGTCCAGCACGTCCCCCTGGGCGATTGGCGCAGTTGGTAGCGCGCTTCCTTCACACGGAAGAGGTCATCGGTTCGAGTCCGGTATCGCCCACCCTCACCCCCGGTCCGTGCTCACGCACTCGGCCGGGGGTTCTCTCGTCCCGCCGCGGTCGTCCTCCGGCCTCGCAGCGCCCAGTCGAAGGAGCCGACCCGCGATGATGGGCCGCTCGCACGCCGTCTCCGGTGCGCTCGCCTGGGCCGTCGCCGCCTCCGTGCCCGCCGTCGCCGGGCCCCTCGGCCTCGCGGGTCTCCCGCTCGACCTCCGACTGGTCGGCCTCGGAGTCGCCGCCGGCTGGGCCCTGGTGCCCGACGCGGACCACGCGAGCGCGACCGTCTCCCGCTCGGCGCCGGCCGCCTCCCTGCTCACCGCGACCGCGGGCCGGATCAGCGGAGGGCACCGGCACGGGATGCACTCGCTGCTCGCGGTCGCCGTCGTCTGGTACCTGGTGCCGGTGCTCACGGCGCTGCGCTTCCCGGTGCCGGTCGTCGGTCCCGTCGCCGTGGCCGCCGTGCTCACGCTGCCCGCCCTCGCCTTCGCCGCGAAGGCCGTCCGGGCCGCCCCCTCCTGGCGCATCGCCTGGGCCGGGGCGACGGTCGTCACGGTCCTGCTCGTCGCGCTCGCCGACGGCACCTGGGCGTGGCTCCGGGTCGCCGCGACGCTGGGCTACCTCGTGCACGTGGCCGGCGACGCCCTCACGACCGGCGGGATCAACTGGCTGTGGCCGCTGCGCGTGCGCCTGCCGCGGCGCCTGCGCCGGACACCGCTGCGCCACGTCTGGACCACCGGAGGCTACGCCGCGCTGCCCGTCCTGGGCTCCTCCGGGTCCTGGCGCGAGACGGTCCTCTACTGGCTCATGTCCGCGGCGACGATCGTGCTCACCGCCTCGATGATCACGGCCGAGCTGCGGTAGCCCGGGGCGCCCTCCTCAGAAGACCTTCCCCGGGTTCATGATCCCCAGCGGGTCGAACACGGCCTTGATCTCGCGCTGGAGCGCCAGCGAGTCCTCGCCCAGCTCCTCCGCCAGCCAGCGCTGCTTGAGCAGTCCCACGCCGTGCTCGCCCGTGAGCGTGCCGCCGAGGGCCAGGGCCGTGCGGAAGAGCTCCGCGGCGGCGTCCCAGACGTCCTCCCCCACGGGTCCGTCCCCCGCGGGCAGCACGAAGTTCGGGTGGAGGTTCCCGTCCCCCGCGTGGGCGACGGTGGGGATGCTGAGCCCCGTCCGCTCCTCGATGCCGCGGATCGCCGCGAACATCGCCGGCAGCGCGGAGCGGGGCACGCAGACGTCCTCGATCAGCACGCGGCCCTCCGCCTCGAGCGCCGGGTGGAAGGCCCGGCGGACGGCCAGCAGAGCCTCGCCCTCGGCCGGGTCCTCGGTCGCCTCGGCGGCGCCCCCGGAGGCGGTCACGATCTCGAGGACGCGCTGCGACTCCTCCGCCGCTCCTCCGCCGTCCGTCTGGACGAGGAGGTAGGCGGCACCGCGGTCCAGGGCCGCTCCGGTGTAGCGCGAGATCGCGGCGAGCGCCGCCTCGTCCATCAGCTCCATCACCGCGGGACGGAGCCGCGCGGCGGTGATCGCAGCGGAGGCGGCGGCCGCGGCGACGACGCTCGGGAAGTACGCGCCGACCGTGACCACGCGCCCGGTCGGGATCGGGCGGAGCTTCACGGTGGCCTCCACGATGACGCCCAGCGTCCCCTCGGAGCCGGTCAGGAGCGCGGTGAGGTCGTACCCGGTGACTCCCTTCACGCTGCGGCGGCCGGTGCGGAGCAGTCGCCCGTCGGGGAGGACGACCGTCAACCCGAGCACCGCCTCCCGGGTCACGCCGTACTTGGCGCACAGCAGCCCCCCGGCGTTCGTCGAGATGTTGCCGCCGATGCTCGAGATCGCGCGGCTCGCGGGGTCGGGCGAGAACACGAGGCCGTGCGGAGCGACAGCGTCCGACAGCGCCTGATTGATGACCCCGGGCTCGACGACCGCGAGCTCGTCCTCGAGCGACACCTCGAGGATGCGGTCCATCGCGGCGGTCGAGAGGACGAGCGCTCCCTCGCTCGCCACTCCCCCGGCAGCGAGGCCCGTTCCCGCTCCGCGCGGCACGACCGGGAGCCGGTGCTCCGTCGCTATGCGCAGCGCCGCCTGCACGTCCTCGACCGAGCGGGCAGCGACGAGCGCGAGCGCGCGACCCGGTGCGGAGAAGCCCGACTTGTCGGTGTGCACGGCCTCGAACCCGGGGCCCTCGGTCAGGACCGCGTCTCCGAGCGCGTCGCGCAGCTGTCGGAGGATCTCGTGGTCGTGCATGGTTCACTCCGTGCGGTCGCGGGCGGGTCCTGCCGATCCTTCCACGGGCGCGGGGCAGGATGGCGGGATGACCGGAGAGACGCGATGGCCGCGGTGACGAGCGCGGGGATCCTGCTGCACCGCGAGGGCCCCTCCGGCACCGAGGTGTTCCTCGGGCGGATGGGCGGCCCCTTCTGGACCCGGCGCCCCCGCGCGTGGACGATCCCGAAGGGCGTGCACACGGGCGACGAGACGCCGTTGGACGCCGCGCGCCGCGAGTTCGAGGAGGAGACCGGCGCTCCTCCGCCCGTCGGGGAGCTGACCCTCCTCGGCGCGTTCCGGCAGAGCGCGGCCAAGACCGTCACGGTCTTCGCCGGGCGCGGACACGCGGACACCGCCTTCGTCGCGAGCAACACCTTCGAGCTGGAGTGGCCGCGGGGCTCCGGCGTGCTGCGCAGCTTCCCCGAGCTGGAGGACGCCCGGTGGCACCCGCTCGACGAGGCCCGCTCGCTGGTGGTGGCCGGGCAGGTCGCCGCCCTCGACGCGCTGGCCGAACTGCTGGCGGATCCGGACGGCGGGGACCGGGCCGGCACCGCCCCCTAGTCCGCGGTCGCGTAGACCCGCAGGCCCAGCGGCACGATCCGCACCACGGCCTCGTCGAATCCGTCGCGGGAGCCGTCGAAGCGCTCGGTCTCGCCGTCGTGCGCCCACTCGGGGTCGTCCCCCGCGGGTCGGCGCGCGCCGACGGTGATCTCCGGCGTCGAGAACGACTCCACCACCGGTGCCCGCCAGCCGGGCACACGGCCGACCACCGGGGTCGCCGTACGGCCGAGCAGGAGCGAGAACGCTCCCCGGGTGCGAGGAGTCCGTCCTGAGTGCAGGATGCGCACGTCGAGGTGGCCGTCGTCGAGCCGACGCCGGGCGAGCGGGGCGGCCGTGCGCGGGTGCTCCTGGTTCACCCCGACGAAGTACGACCAGACGAGCTGCGTGCGCCCGTCGCGTCGGAGCTCGAACGGATCGGTGCGCCGCACGACCGAGAGGGCCGCGATCACGGCGGCGAGCGGCTTCCCGATCCGCTTCTCGCGCTTCTCGCGGGCCGCGACGAACTCCGGGTAGACGCCGATCGAGACCGTGTTGAGCACCGTGACCGGGTCTCCCCCGTCCGCGACGACCTCGGCCACGTCGACGTCGCGGCGCTCGCCGATCGTCGCCGCGTCGAGCGCGTCCTGGACGGTGAGCAGCCCCAGCGCCTTCGCGAAGTGGTTCATGGTCCCGCCCGGCAGCACGAGCAGCGTCATCCCCTCGGCGCGGGCGAGAGCGGCACCGACCGACATGGTCCCGTCCCCGCCGTAGATCCCGAGCACCCGGGGCGGAGAGTCCCCCGAGCGCGCCTCGCGCACCACGTCGGCGAGGTCCTCCCCCTCGGTCAGCCGGTGCACGCGCGCCTTCGGGAACCGGGCTCGGACCAGCGGCTCGGGATCGGGGCGGTGCGAGTCCCGGCCCGCGCCGGGGTTGAGGACCACGAGGAGGGCGGCGCCGTCCCCCAGCGGGCTGCGGTCGACGGGGGGCCGGGTCGCGCGCTCCGAGACGGGCACGTGGCGCGGCTCGGCCGGCAGGACGGCTCGGCCGACGACCGCGACCGCCGCGCCGAGCGCCGCGCCGCCGAGGACGTCCGAGAGCCAGTGGACGCCGACGTGCAGGCGGGAGAAGGCCACGGCGGCGGCGAGCGGGGCGACCGCCGCCCCCACTCGGGGCGACTCGAGCGCGACCCCGGCGGCGAAGGCAGCGGCGCTCGCCGCGTGCCCCGAGGGGAAGGACGCCGACGTCGGCACCGTCGCCAGGCGCCGGCCGACCGGGACGTCGACGAGGAGCGGCCGGTCGCCGCCGAACACGCGCTTGCCGACCAGGTTCGCGAGCGCGCTGGCCGCGGCGAGCGAGGCGGTCCCCCGCAGAGCCTCGCGGGGACGGCCCGCCAGGAGCAGCAGGACGCCGACGCCGGCCCAGAGGACTCCGTGGTCCGCGGCCCGGGAGAGCCCCACGAGCGCCCCGTCGACGACGGGCGACGGGCGACGGGCGTTCAGCCGCCGGGCCGCACGAGCGTCCGCCCGGCGCACGACGCGCGGGACGGTGACGAGTCGGCGGAGCAGGACAGACGGGGGTCGGGTTCCGCGGAGGGCCATGCGCTCAGCGTAGGAGGAGGCGCCTCCGCGGTCCCTGGACCGGTCGACGGCGCGCTACACCTCGCCGAAGCCCGACTCGACCAGATCGCCGAGCCGGCCGACCGCCTCGTGGGCCTGCGGCCCCGACGCCGAGAGGACGACCTCGTCCCCGCGGTCGAGCCCCAGCGACATCACGCCGAGCAGGCTCGTGGCGTCCTTGCCGTTCGCGTCGATCCGGGCGTCGAAGGTGGCGGCGAGCGTGACGAAGTCGGCCGCGGGACGGGCGTGCAGGCCGTTCGGGTTGATGAGGCGGACGCGGCGCTGCACGCGCTCGTCACCGGGCGAGGCCTCCTCGGCGGGAGCAGCGAGCGTCTCGACCCGGGCCGACTCCGCGGCGGCGAGCACCTCGTCCAGCGACGCCCCCGTGCCCGCGGCGACGGCGGCCGCGACCGCCCCCTCCACCAGCGGGGCGTCGGCGATCCGGACCCGGGCGCGCGCGTCGTCGTCGAGGAACTCGACCGCGGTCTCCGCCGTCATGATCGCCGAGCCGAGGTCGCAGAGGACGACGACCCCCTCGCCGGAGTCCGCTTCCGCCAGGGCCGCCGTGATGCGGTCGAAGCTGGTGCCGATGCCGCCGTCGTCCGTCCCGCCCGCGGCGACCAGCGCGACCGAGGCCGCCATCTGCTCCGCGAGCTCGACCAGCCCCTCCGCCAGCTGCGCGCTGTGCGAGACCAGGACCAGCCCGACGCTCACGCCGCCGCCTCGGCTGCTGCGCGGAGCAGGAGAACGGTCGACACGCTGCCGGGATCTCGGTGCCCGATGGCGCGCTCGCCGAGGTAGCTGGCGCGTCCCTTGCGGGCGACCAGCGGGTCCGTCGACTCCGCTCCCTTCTGCGCCGCCTCCGCCGCCGCGGCGAGGACGTCGGCCGGAGCCGCTCCCTCCTCGGCGGCGGCCGCGGCCGCGTCGACCGCCGGCGTCCACGCGTCCACCATCGTCTTGTCGCCCACCTCGGCCTTGCCGCGGAGCACGATGCCGTCCCTCGCCGCGGCCAGGAGAGCTGCGACGTCAGCGCCCTCGAGCGCGTCCTCGCCCGCGACCGCGGCGGAGGCCTTCAGGAACGCCGTGCCGAACAGCGGGCCCGAGGCGCCGCCGACGGTGGAGATGAGCGTCGTCGCGACCAGCTTGAGCACGTCCGCCGGGAGCCCCTGCTCCGGCGCCCCGTCCAGCTTCGCGACCACGGCCTGGAAGCCGCGGTCCATGTTCTCGCCGTGGTCCCCGTCGCCGATCGCCCGGTCGAGCGTGATCAGCTCGACCCGGTGCTCCGCGATCGACTCGGCGGCGCGGCGGATCCACGCCGTCGCCCACGCCGCGTCGAGCCCGGCTCCCTGTGCGTCCTGCATGGTCGTCTCCTCCTCGTGGGCCGCTCCTGCGGCTGTCGTTCCGGTCATGGTGTGCGCGCGGGCGCTCAGCGTCCCCACCGCAGCGCCGCGGTCTGCACCGGGGAGTCCCACAGCTCGGTCAGGGCGTCGTCGAGCTTGAGGACGGTGAGCGAGAAGCCCTGCATCTCGAGCGACGTCGTGTAGTTGCCGACGAGGCTGCGTGCGACGGTGATCCCCTTCTCGGCCAGCGCCTCGGCTGCGCGGCGGTAGGCGAGGTACAGCTCGATCTGCGGCGTGCCGCCCATGCCGTTCACCAGGAGCAGCACCTCGTCCCCGGAGGAGAACGGCAGGTCCTCCAGGATCGGGCCGAGGATCCGGTCGACGATGCGGTCGGCCGGCTCCAGCGCGATCTTCTCCCGGCCGGGCTCGCCGTGGATGCCGATGCCGATCTCGATCTCGTCCTCGCCCAGCTCGAAGCTCGGCTCGCCCGCGTGCGGGACGATGCACGGCGTGAGGGCGACGCCCATCGAGCGCACGTTGGCGATCACCGTCTCGGCGATCGTCGCGACCTCGTCGAGGGAGTCGCCCCGCTCGGCCGCCGCGCCCGCGATCCGCTCGACCAGCACGGTGCCGGCCACGCCGCGGCGGCCCGCGGTGTAGAGCGAGTCCTTCACCGCGACGTCGTCATCGACGATCACGCTGCGCACCTCGATCCCCTCGGCGCCGGCGAGGTCGGCCGCGGTCTCGAAGTTCAGGACGTCGCCCGTGTAGTTCTTCACGATGTGCAGCACACCCGCGCCGCCGTCGACGGCCTGCGTGGCCGCGACGATCGGGTCGGGCGTGGGCGAGGTGAAGACGGGACCGGGGACGGCGGCGTCCAGCATCCCGAATCCGACGAAGCCCGCGTGCAGCGGCTCGTGCCCGCTGCCGCCTCCGCTGACGATGCCCACCTTGCCCGAGCGGGGCGCGTCGGCCCGCACCACGAACAGGGGATCCGACACCACCCGGACCAGGTCAGCGTGCGCCAGGCCGAAGCCGGCCACCGACTCCGTGACGACGTTCTTCGGGTCGTTGATGAGCTTCTTCATCGAGGTCTCCTCCAGGATCGGGCCACCACTCGGGCGTCCCGTGACCTGCGGGCGATCCGGCGCGTGGTGGATCGCCGCCCGCACCGTCGCGGACAGCAGCCCCACGTTACGCCCTGCGCTCGCGCCTACGGCAGCGGGACGACGGCGCGCTGCGTCTCGCGGACCCACTCCTCGAGCTTGGCCGTGGCGGCCCCGGAGTCGACGGCCTCCGCCGCGCGGTCCATCGACGTCCGCAGGCGCTCCAGGACGGGCGTGCGCACCAGGTCCGGGTCGCGCGCCAGGTCGAACGCCGCGAGGCCCGCGGCCGCGTTCAGAAGGACGATGTCGCGGACGGGGCCGCCGTCTCCCGCGAGCACCGAGCGCACCACGCTCGCGTTGTAGGCGGCGTCGCGGCCGCGCAGCTCGTCGATCCGGGCGCGGGGCAGGCCCAGGTCGCGCGGATCGAGGTCGTGCTCGACCACGGAGCCGCGCGACACCTCCCAGATGTGGCTGTGACCCGTGGTCGTGAGCTCGTCGAGGCCGTCGTCCCCGCGGAACACCAGAGCCGTCGCCCCGCGCGTCCGGAACACGCCGACGACCAGCGGCACCCGGTCGAGGTGCGCCACCCCGACCGCAGAGGCCTCGGGACGGGCCGGATTGCAGAGCGGGCCGAGGAAGTTGAACACCGTCGGCACGCCCAGCTCGGCGCGCACCGGACCGGCGTGCCGGAAGCCGGGGTGGAAGAGGGACGCGAAGACGAAGGCGATCCCCGTCCGCCGGAACACCTCGGCCACCCGCTCGGGGGAGAGGGAGAGGTCGACCCCGAGTGCCGCGAGCACGTCGGAGGAGCCGGAGGAGGAGGACGCGGCCTTGTTCCCGTGCTTCACGACGGGCGTGCCGGCGGCGGCCGCGATGATCGACGCGGTGGAGGAGATGTTGACGGTCCCGAAGCGGTCCCCGCCCGTCCCGACGATGTCCAGGGCCATCGGGTCCACGTCCAGCGGCACCGCGTGGTCGAGGATCGCGTCGCGGAAGCCGACGATCTCGTCGACGGTCTCGCCCTTCGCCCGGAGGGCCACCAGCAGTCCGGCGAGCTGCGCCGGAGTCGCCGCGCCCTCCATCACCTGCTCCATGGCCCACGTCGCCTCGGAGACGCTCAGATCGGAGGACTCGAGGAGTGCGCTGAGAACGTGCGGCCAGGACAGGGTTTCCGACATGGCTCCCAGATTATGCGACGAGGATCGCCTCCCGGCTAGTGCGACTTCCCTCCCCTGCCATCGGCCATAATGGTCTGTGTGACGAGCACCTCTCTCTCCCCCACGGCCACCGCGCCCGTAGTGAACCGACCCAACCCGGTCGCGGTCGGAACGATCGTCTGGCTGGGCAGCGAGGTCATGTTCTTCGCGGGCCTCTTCGCGATCTACTTCACCCTGCGCAGCACCTCGCCCGAGCTCTGGGGCGCCGAGACCCAGATCCTCAACGTCCCCTACGCGGGCGTGAACACGGTGATCCTCGTGGCCTCGTCGTTCAGCTGCCAGTTCGGCGTGTTCGCCGCCGAGCGCCTGCAGCCGCGTGCGACGGGCCTCAGCCCGTTCAAGTGGGGCATGGTCGAGTGGTTCTTCCTCACCTACGCCCTGGGCGCGGTCTTCGTCTCCGGCCAGGTGCTCGAGTACGCGACCCTCGTCTCCGAGGGCGTCACGCTCTCCAGCAACGCCTACGGCTCCGCCTTCTACCTGACGACCGGCTTCCACGCCCTGCACGTCACCGGCGGCCTCATCGCGTTCCTCCTCGTCATCGGCCGTGGCTTCGCGGTCAAGAACTTCGGCCACAAGGAGGCGACGAGCGCCATCGTCGTCTCGTACTACTGGCACTTCGTCGACGTCGTCTGGGTCGGCCTGTTCGCCGTCATCTACTTCCTCAAGTGACGCGCCCGCCGATGCCCCACTCCACTCCCGACCCCCGCAGGAAGGACGCCTCGATGGCCTCCCCGAAGACGAAGAGCCGAGCCAAGAAGGGTCGCCGCCACCCGCTCGCCACCCTGGCCCTGATCGCCATCGGCCTCGGGCTCACCGGCGGGACCTACGCCGCGGTCGGCGTCGCGACGTCCGCCTCGGCGGAGACGTCGTCCACCAGCCAGCAGACGATCGACGAGGGCTCGAAGCTCTTCGCCGCGAACTGCGCCACCTGCCACGGCCTCGACGCCGCGGGCACCGACAACGCTCCCTCCCTCATCGGAGTGGGCGCGGCGTCGGTCGACTTCCAGGTCGGCACCGGACGCATGCCGATGCAGATGCACGGCCCCCAGGCGCTCGAGAAGCCGGTGCAGTTCACCGACGAGCAGGTAGGCGAGCTCGCCGCCTATGTCGCGTCGCTGGCCCCCGGCCCCGCGATCCCCGAGGGCGAGGTCCTCGACGGACAGGGCGACGCGGCGAACGGCGCCGAGCTGTTCCGCATCAACTGCGCGATGTGCCACAACGTCGCCGGAGCCGGCGGCGCGCTCACGGAGGGCAAGTTCGCTCCCCCGCTGGGCGGCGTGACCGAGGCGCACATCTACGAGGCGATGGTCACCGGCCCGCAGAACATGCCGGTCTTCAACGACCTGAACATCTCGCCCGAGGACAAGCGCGACATCATCTCGTACCTCAAGTACATCGAGGCCAACCCGTCCCCGGGCGGATTCGCGCTCGGCTCCCTCGGGCCGGTCGCAGAGGGCCTGTTCCTCTGGATCTTCGGCCTCGGCGCGATCGTGGCCCTGACGGTGTGGATCACCGCCCGATCCAACTAGACGACTGCAGCGCCCTGACGGGCGCGACTGACCCACGGCACCGACTGGTGCCGACACGGCGTGAAAAGGAGAACCATGGCAGAGCACGATGAGGGTGGCACGGACCTCGCCACCTCGTCGGCCACCGGGCACGGAACGGCTCCGGCCGGCACCGCGGTCGTGACGCGGGACCGCGTCCAGGACCCGGGCCTCCCGCCGCACCGCCCCCGGATGACCGACCTCGACCCCAAGGTCGAGAAGCGTGCCGAGCGCACGGTGTACACGCTCTTCTACCTCTCCTTCGCGGGCTCGATCTTCGCGGTAGCCGCCTACATGGCGTTCCCGATCACCGAGGACGTCGCGTCGGTCCGGCTGAACACGCTGTTCATCGGCCTGGGCATGTCCCTCGCGCTCCTGGGCATCGGCATCGCCGCCGTCCATTGGGGCAAGCAGCTGATGTCGGACCACGAGGGCATCGACATCCGCCACCCCGTCCGCAGCGCGGAGCCCACCCGCGCCCGTGCGCTCGAGATCTTCGACCAGTCCGACAAGGAGTCCGGCTTCGGCCGCCGCTCCCTCGTCCGGAACAGCCTGATCGCCTCCCTCGTCGTGTTCCCCCTGCCCGCCGTGATCCTGTTCCGGGGCCTCGGCCCGCAGGACCAGAACCCCGTCGCCCTCCTCAAGACCACCCTGTGGGAAGAGGGCACGAGGCTCACCCTGGACCCGTCGGGAGCGCCGATCCTCGCATCGGACGTCACCCTCGGATCCGCCTTCCACGTCATCCCCGAGGGCCTCAACGACGCCGAGGGCAAGCTGGAGGAGAAGGCCAAGGCCGCCGTCCTCCTGATGCGCCTGAAGCCGGAGGACCTCATCGTCAGTGAGGGTCGCGAGACCTGGAACTACGACGGAATCGTCGCCTACTCCAAGATCTGCACGCACGTCGGCTGCCCCGTGGCGCTGTACGAGCAGCAGACCCACCACCTGCTGTGCCCGTGCCACCAGTCGCAATTCGACATCACGCGCGAGGCCGCCGTCATCTTCGGCCCGGCGAAGCGTCCGCTTCCGCAGCTCCCCATCACCGTCGACGCCGAGGGTTACCTGGTCGCCAGAAGCGACTTCACGGAGCCCGTCGGACCGTCCTTCTGGGAGCGATGACTCACATGTCCACCACCACCCCCTCACGCCCCTCCAGCTCCCCCGCGGAGCCCGAGGACGGCGTCATCCTCGGATCCGGCAAGTTCCAGAAGGGGTACGTCGGAGCGGCGTCGAACTACATCGACGAGCGCACGAGCATCTCCGCGGTCGTCAAGGAGTTCGGTCGCAAGATCTTCCCCGACCACTGGTCCTTCCTCCTCGGCGAGGTCGCGCTCTACAGCTTCGTCATCATCCTGCTGTCGGGCACGTTCCTCACCTTCTTCTTCCAGGCCTCGATGGTCGAGACGCACTACGAGGGCAGCTATCTGCCCCTCAAGGGCATCGAGATGTCGGCGGCGATGTCGTCCTCGCTCGACATCTCCTTCGACATCCGCGGCGGCCTGCTGATGCGGCAGATCCACCACTGGGCGGCGCTGTTGTTCGTGGCCTCGATCGGCCTGCACATGCTGCGCATCTTCTTCACCGGTGCGTTCCGCAAGCCCCGCGAGCTCAACTGGGTCATCGGCTTCGTCCTCTTCATCCTCGCGATGGCCGAGGGCTTCACCGGCTACTCGCTCCCCGACGACCTGCTCTCGGGCAACGGCCTCCGCATCATCGACGGCATGGTCAAGGGCATCCCGATCGTCGGCACCTGGATCTCGTTCCTGCTCTTCGGCGGCGAGTTCCCGGGCACCGACATCGTCGGCCGCCTCTACACGCTGCACATCCTGCTGCTGCCGGCGCTGGTGCTCGCGTTCATCGCCCTGCACCTCGTGTTCGTGGTCGTCCACAAGCACAC
This sequence comes from Rathayibacter sp. AY1G1, assembly GCF_002932095.1. Lineage (NCBI taxonomy): Bacteria > Bacillati > Actinomycetota > Actinomycetes > Micrococcales > Microbacteriaceae > Rathayibacter > Rathayibacter sp. AY1G1. The sequence continues at coordinate 10,817 of NZ_PSUZ01000002.1, read as the reverse complement.
CCAGTTCCCCGGTGCGGGCAAGACCGAGCAGAACGTCGTCGGCTACCCGGTGCTGCCGGTCTACGCCGCGAAGGCCGGTGGATTCTTCTTCATCGTCTTCGGCGTCGTCGTCCTCATCGCCTCGCTGTTCACGATCAACCCGATCTGGAACTACGGCCCGTACGACCCCTCGCCCGTCTCCGCGGGAACCCAGCCCGACTGGTACATCGGCTTCGCCGACGGCGCCCTGCGCCTCGTCCCGCCGGGACTCGAGTGGGCCATCCCGGGCATCGGAACCCTGTCGTTCAACATCCTGATCCCGCTCGTCGGTCTCGGACTGTTCATCGCCGTGGTCATGCTCTACCCGTTCCTCGAGGCGTGGATCACCGGTGACAAGCGCGAGCACCACCTGCTCGACCGCCCGCGCAACGCCGCGACCCGCACCGCGATCGGCGCCGCCGGAGTCAGCTTCTACGCCGTCCTCTGGGCCGCCGCCTCGTCCGACCTCATCGCGACGCACTTCCACCTCACGATGGAGGGCGTGATCCACAGCCTGCAGTTCCTGCTCATCGCGGGTCCGTTCATCGCGTACTTCATCACCAAGCGCATCTGCCTGGCGCTGCAGAAGAAGGACCGCGAGATCGCGCTGCACGGCTTCGAGTCGGGCCGCATCGTCCGCCTCCCCGGCGGCGAGTTCATCGAGGTGCACCAGCAGCTCGACGAGTACGAGCGCTGGAAGCTCGTCGGTCAGGACGAGTACGAGCCCCTGATGATCCGTCCGGACTCGCGTGGCCGCATCACCGCCCCGCAGCGCGTCCGCGCCGGCCTCTCCCGCTGGTTCTTCGAGGACCGGATCACCCCCGTCACCCAGAAGGAGCTCGAGAGCTCGCACAGCGAGCACTGATCCTCCCCCGAAGGGCCCGGACGTTCGTTCGTCCGGGCCCTTCGTCGTTCCCGCAGCGGGGCGGCGCCTGTCCTCCGGCGCGGTGGAGGTCGTCGGTGCACCGAGAGCCGGTGAGACCGGATCACAGCGCCTCGACGGCGACAAGCCGGCAGGAACGTGGGGCGATACTCCGGACCTCGAGACCTCCGCTCCTTGAATCACGAGACGCCGTCTCACCGCCGAGCTGGAGACGTCCGCCGCCATCCGATCATGGAGTGAGCCAGCCCCTCTGCGTGCTCGCAGTGTGGTCGTCCGGTGAGGTCCCCGGTCCCCGTACACGTCGAGACGCTCCGGATCGGTTCGAGGGTACCCATTCCCAGCAGGACTATCAGGACTGCCCTCCCCCCCCACTCACGGTCGAACCCTCTGTGATCGGCGACGGCGACGCTCGCCGGTGAGACCGAGGATGCGACCTCCGGACATCGACGACCGTCGCTGCAGCGGCGTCTCAGGCTCCCTGGCGTCGCGCCGACCGGCACACAACCCGCTAGCCGTATCGAGGAGCTCCGAGAGCCGCAGGGGCGCGCGCGGTTCCGCCGGGGTGCGGGCTCCGCTGGGTTCGGAACGGTGTGCAGACGTCCGCAGGGCGGCGCAGGCGCCAGAACAGGCGCAGCAGCCCCACTACAGCCGCAGGCGCAGCAGTATCCGCGATCCGTAGCGCGCCAACCGCCGTCGGCACGCCCATAGGCGCACAGGAGAGCCCCCACAGGCGTAGCCCGCTCACCCGCGACCGGAGCAGGAGCCGTCGCAGCGCGGACCCGTAGGGGTGATGACGCCGGCCGACGCTCCTGCTCGGCGCCGCCCGCTGCACTCGCCTGCGAGCTTCCGCGTCGCGGGCCGTCGGGAGGTGCCCAGACGAGTTCCTCCGCGCGAGACGCCTCTGTGTCCCGCCAGCAGGACACCGAGACAGATCCCGCTCAGCTCGTCATCCCTCACTGAGCGGTCCCGGTCCTCACCGGGAGGTCCCGGCTCTCACCGGGAGGCTTGATCCGCCACCGATCGGCGAGTGACGCCCCTGCACGCAGCCGAACGGCCGAGCCGATCGGGTCCCAACCACGCGCGCTTCCTCCTGACTACACGAAAGGGCCGGGTGCACGGAGCCGAAGCCCTCGTGCACCCGGCCCTCGGCCGTGCGATGCGCCCTAGCGGGCGAAGTACCCGCGGTAGTACTCGTACACCCAGCCAGCGATGGCGACCAGGAAGAGTCCGACGGCGATGTAGGTGATCCAGAACCCCACGGCCAGGCCGAGGAATCCGAGGGCCGCGGAACCGCCCAGGATCAGCGGCCACCAGCTCCACGGGCTGAAGAAGCCCAGCTCGGGGTCTCCGTCATCGATGTCCGCATCGAGGCGATCCTCGGGGAGCTCGGCACCCTGCGCCTTGTGGACGCGGCCGACGTAGAACGCGATGAACGCGCCCAGCACGGCCGAGAGGCCGATGCCGACGGTGCCGACCCACTCCACCTGGCCCGTGTCGAGCAGCGACCACACGATGTACGTGATGTCGGCGAGGAGGAAGAAGCCCGCGAGGAGCCAGAAAAGATTGACGTTGGCGCGCATGGCCCTACTTCACCGTGCCTTCGGACTTGTCGTACGTGGGGGCGTCCGGAGCGTCCTTCGCCGGACCGATACCGACGGGGATGCCGGCCTCGGGGTGGTTGAGGTCGAACGCCGGGGCCTCGCTGCGGATGCGCGGGATCGAGGTGAAGTTGTGGCGGGGCGGCGGGCACGAGGTGGCCCACTCGAGCGACCGGGAGAAGCCCCACGGGTCGTTCACCGTCACCTTGGGCGCCTTGCGGGCCGTGATGTACACGTTCAGGAAGAACGGGATCAGCGACACCGCGAGGATCATCGCTCCGACCGTCGACACCTGGTTCATCCAGGTGAAGCCGTCCTCGGGCAGGTAGCTGGCGTAGCGGCGGGGCATGCCGACGACGCCCAGCCAGTGCTGGATGAGGAAGGTGGTGTGGAAGCCGATGAACAGCAGCCAGAAGTGCCACTTGCCCAGCGTCTCGTTGAGCATCTTGCCGGTCCACTTGGGCCACCAGAAGTAGAAGCCCGAGAACATCGCGAAGACGACGGTTCCGAACACGACGTAGTGGAAGTGCGCCACCACGAAGTACGAGTCCGAGACGTGGAAGTCGAGCGGGGGCGACGCGAGGATGACGCCGGTGAGTCCACCGAAGGTGAAGGTGATCAGGAAGCCGATCGCCCAGATCATCGGGGTCTCGAAGGTCACCGATCCGCGCCACATGGTGCCGACCCAGTTGAAGATCTTCACGCCGGTCGGAACCGCGATGAGCATGGTCATCAGCGAGAAGAACGGCAGCAGGACCGATCCGGTGACGTACATGTGGTGCGCCCACACCGTCACGGAGAGGGCGGCGATCGCGATGGTCGCGTAGATCAGCGTCTTGTAGCCGAAGATCGGCTTGCGGCTGAAGACCGGGAAGACCTCGGACACGATGCCGAAGAACGGCAGCGCGATGATGTACACCTCGGGGTGGCCGAAGAACCAGAACAGGTGCTGCCAGAGCAGGACACCGCCGTTGGCCGCGTCGTAGATGTGGGCGTCGAACACGCGGTCGGCGCCGAGGGCGAACATCGCGGCGGCGAGCACCGGGAACGCGAGCAGCACGAGGATCGACGTCACCAGGATGTTCCAGGTGAAGATCGGCATGCGGAACATCGTCATGCCGGGGGCGCGCATCGTGATGATCGTCGTGATGAAGTTCACCGCGCCGAGGATCGTGCCGAAGCCCGAGAGCGCGAGGCCGAAGACCCAGAGATTGCCGCCGAGCCCTGGTGAGAACGTCGTGCTCGACAGTGGCGCGTACGCGAACCACCCGAACGACGCCGCACCCTGCGGGGTGACGAATCCGGCGACCGCGATGAGCGAGCCGAAGCTGTAGAGCCAGTACGCGAAGGCGTTGAGGCGGGGGAACGCGACGTCGGGGGCGCCGATCTGCAACGGCATCAGGACGTTGGCGAACCCGGCGAAGAGCGGCGTCGCGAACATCAGCAGCATGATCGTGCCGTGCATCGTGAACAGCTGGTTGTACTGCTCGCGCGTCTCGACCACGTTCAGGCCGGGCTCGAACAGCTGGGCGCGGATGACGAGTGCCATCACGCCGGCGATGCAGAAGTAGATGAACGACGTGATCAGGTACATGTACCCGATGACCTTGTGGTCGGTCGACGTCATCCAGCGGACGAGGACGTTCGCCTTGCGCTGGACCGGCGGAGTGCCGGCGGTGCGCGTCGGGCGGGGTGCCGTGGCGGTGCTCATGCTCCCTTACTCCTCGTTCTCGCGGGCCGGCGCGCCGGTTCCGGGAAGGTTCGAATTGCGGTTGTACTCGGCTCCGAGCTGGCCGGTCTGGCCCGCGTCGCGCAGCGACTGGATGTAGTCGTCGTACTCGCCCTGCGAGACGACCTTGACGTTGAAGAGCATCGCGGAGTGGTACTCGCCGCAGAGCTCGGCGCACTTGCCGGCGTAGGTCCCCTCCTTGAGCGGCGTGACGTACATGTAGTTCGTCTTGCCGGGGATCATGTCCTTCTTGTAGAGGAAGTCGACGACCCAGAAGGAGTGGATCACGTCGCGCGCGTCGAGCTGGATCTTGATCTTCTGTCCGACGGGCAGGTAGAGCGTGGGGATCTCGGACTCGACGAGCGAGCCGGCGGCGTCCCCGCCCTCCTGGTACTGGCCCTGGATGCCGGCGGAGTAGACGTCCTCGTCGACGTAGTTGAAGTCCCACGCCCACTGCTTGCCGTACACCTGGATGGTCTCGTCCGGGTCGTCGTAGGGCTGCTCGATCGCGGCCTGGTCGCGCGCGGTGAAGGCGAAGAAGCCGATCACGAGGATCAGCGGCACGATCGTGTAGAAGATTTCGATCGGCATGTTGTAGCGCAGCTGGACCGGCAGGCCGGTCTGCCCCTTGCGACGGCGGTAGACGACCACCGCCCAGATCGTGAGACCCCACGTGACGACGCCGACGGCGAGCAGGACGATCCAGGAGGTGACCCAGAGTCCGATGACGCGGTCGACGTGGTTCGTCGTGCCGGGTTCGGTGGGGAGCCAGCCCTGGAGCTGCTCTTGCGTGCAGCCCGCGAGGACGAGGGCGAGGGCTCCTGCGACGGGGGCAGCGACCCATCTGCGGATTCGGCGATTGAAGCGCACCGGTGACCTTTCGGAAGACTGGGGACCAGTTCACACGAAACTGTATTAGACCGGCCCCAGCCTACCCTTCCGCTCCGGCGGCCCGGTGCACGACGACCCGCTCTTGACGTCCCGGCCGAGTGGTGCAGTCATGACGAACGGCGCCCGACGGGCCACCGGAGTGGACTGTCGGACGCCGTTCGGAGGCGCTGCGGCCCGGGGCCGCGTGGCGTCAGTGGAAGCTGTCGCCGCAGGCGCAGCTGCCGCCCGCGTTGGGGTTGTCGATGGTGAAGCCCTGCTTCTGGATGGTGTCCTCGAAGTCGATCGAGGCGCCGTCGAGGTAGGGGACGCTCATCTTGTCGACGACGAGGCCGACGCCCTCGAACTCCACCGCGGCGTCGCCGTCGAGGGTGCGCTCGTCGAAGTAGAGCTGGTAGATGAGGCCGGAGCAGCCGCCGGGCTGCACCGCGACGCGCAGGCGCAGGTCGTCGCGGCCCTCCTGCTCGAGCAGGCTCTTGACCTTGGCGGCGGCGGTCGGGGTCATCGAGACGCCGTGGGCCGCGCTGGGCGGGGTGGCGAGGGGGGTCGCCGTCTGGTCGGTCAGTGTGTCTGACATGTCACTCCTCAGGGGACGGGCGGAACGGTCGTCGTGCCTTCCGGGATTCTACGGCTGCAACCCGGGTGGTCACCCGGTTATTCCACGACCGGTGGTCAGTCGCGGTGAGCGGCGGCGCGGAGCAGGAACAGCGCCTCGGTCTGCGCGGCGCGCTTGAAGACGCCCAGGTGCAGCGACTCGTTGGGGCTGTGCGCGCGCGAGTCGGGGTCCTCGACACCGGTGACGAGGATCTGCGCCTCGGGGAACTCGCGCACGAGGTCGGCGATGAACGGGATGCTCCCGCCGATCCCGGTCTCGAGAGGCTCGCGTCCCCAGGCGTCCGCCATCGCGCCCTTCACCAGGTCCACGGCCCAGCCGGTCGCGGCGACCAGGAACGGGCTGCCGGTGTCGACGTCCTCGATCGCGAGGTGGGCGCCGAACGGGGAGTTCGCCCGGAGGTGGCTCTCGATGGCGGCGAACGCCTCCTCCGCGTCCTGGCCGGGGGCGATGCGGGCGCTGATCTTCACGCGCACGGACGGGACGAGGGTGTTGGAGGCGTCGACGACGCTGGGCGCGTCGATCCCGGTGACCGTGACGGCCGGCTTCGACCACAGGCGCGAGAGGATCGCGCCGGTGCCGATCGGCGAGACCCCGTCGAGCAGCCCCGAGTCGCGGCGGAGGTCCTCCTCGGTCGTCTCGGGCACCGCTCCGTCGTGCTCGGTGAGGCCGGCGACGGCGACCGAGCCGTCCTCGTTCCAGAGCGTCGCGAGCAGGCGGACCGCCGCGAGCATCGCGTCCGGGACCGCTCCGCCGAGCATGCCCGAGTGCGAGGCGTGCGCGAGAGTGCTGATGGTGAGGGTGAAGGTGACGTTGCCGCGCAGGCCCACCGTCAGCGCGGGGGTGTCGACGTCCCAGTTGTCGCTGTCGGCGACGATGATCGCATCCGCGCGGAGGGCGTCGTGGTGCTCGCGGAGGAAGGTGGGGAACGAGCGCGACCCGAACTCCTCCTCCCCCTCGATGAAGAGGACGAGCCCGAGGTCGTGGTCCTCGCCCGCGACCTCGCGGAGTGCGCGCACCGCGGCGAGGTGGGACACGACTCCCGCCTTGTCGTCGGCGGCACCGCGCCCGTACAGGCGGTCGCCGCGCACGGTCGGCTCGAACGGAGGCGTCTCCCACGCCGACTCCGCGCCCTGCGGCTGCACGTCGTGGTGGGCGTAGAGGAGGACGGTCGGCGCTCCGTTGCGGGCGGCGCGGGTGGCCAGGACGGCCGGCTGGCCGAGCACGTCGGTGCCGTCGATCGTGGCGCTATGGATCGCGACGTCGTCGAAGACGCCCGTCTCGCGCGCGAGCTCGGCGATGGCCTCGGCGCTGGCGGCCACGCGGGTGGCGTCGAAGCCGTCCCACGAGACGGACGGGATCCGCACGAGCTGCCCGAGCTGGGCGAGCGAGCGCGGCAGATCGTCGCGGACGGCGGCGAGGACGGCCTCCTCGTCGGAGGAGAGTGCGGGCGGAGTCGGAGCGTCGTGAGCCATGGAGGTAATCTTAAGAGACCCCCGATTCCAAGGACGTTCCCCGTGGCCAAGCACCCGATCGCAACCGACACGCCCGACGACGCCGGCTCCCCCGGCTCCGGGAAGGGCCGGCCGACGCCGACCCGGCGCGAGCAGGAGCTGGCCCGCAAGCGTCCGCTGGTCGTCACCGACCGCAAGCAGGCCGCCCGCGACGCCCGCGAGAAGGCCGCCGTGTCACGCGAGCAGGCCCGCATCGGCCTGGCCGCCGGTGACCAGCGCTACCTGCCGCTGCGCGACAAGGGTCCTCAGCGCAAGTTCGTGCGCGACTGGGTCGACGCGCGCTTCAGCCTCGGCGAGTTCCTCATCCCGGTGATGGTCGTCGTCCTGCTGCTGAGCTTCTTCCCGCAGCCGGAGCTGCAGTACGCGACGCTGGTCATCCTCTGGGTGTTCTTCCTCCTCGCGGTGATCGACTGCATCCTCCTCGGCATGCGGATGCGCCGGAAGCTCGCCGAGCGCTACGGCGCCGACAAGGTCGAGAAGGGCATCCGCTGGTACGCCGCGATGCGCGCCCTCCAGCTGCGCGTCATGCGACTGCCGAAGCCCCAGGTCAAGCGCCGCGCCTTCCCCGAGTAGTCGGACGGCGGACCACGAAGGGCCCCTGCGGTCACGCCTCGCGCGGCTCCGGGGGCCCTTCGTCGTGCACGGCGGGTCAGGAGGCGCGGGCCAGTCCCCGGTTGATGTCCCGAGCCCACAGGGGCCCGCGGTAGATGAAGGCGGTGTAGCCCTGGACGAGGGTGGCGCCCGCGTCGAGGCGCTCGCGCACGTCCTCGGCCGTCTCGACTCCTCCGACGGAGATCACGCAGAAGGCCGCGGGGACGACGCCGCGGATCACGCGGAGCACCTCGAGCGAGCGCGCGGCCAGCGGGGCACCGGAGAGGCCGCCGGCGCCGGCCGCCTCAACCAGGGCACGATCGGTCGAGAGGCCCTCCCGGGAGAGCGTCGTGTTGGTCGCGATGATCCCGTCCAGACCCAGGCGGACGGCGAGCTCGGCGACCCGGCCGACCTCGTCGTCGGAGAGGTCGGGGGCGATCTTGACCAGCAGGGGCGTCGTGTCGGCGGCGTCCTTGACGGCCGCGAGGAGCGGCTCGAGGCGGTCGATCTCCTGCAGGCCGCGGAGCCCGGGGGTGTTCGGCGAGCTGACGTTCACGACGAGGTAGTCGGCGAGCGGCGCGAGAAGGCGCGTGCTGATCAGGTAGTCCTCGATCGCGTCGTCCACCTCGACCACCCGGCTCTTGCCGATGTTCACGCCGATCACGGGGCGGCGGCGCGCGCTGCGCAGCCGGATCAGCCGCTGCGCCGCGGCCTCGGCGCCGTGATTGTTGAAGCCCATCCGGTTGACGACGGCGCGGTCCGCGATCAGCCGGAAGAGGCGCGGCCGGTCGTTGCCCGGCTGCGCCCGAGCGGTCAGGGTCCCGACCTCGACGTGTCCGAAGCCGAGCGCGCCGAAGCCCAGGACCGCGGTGGCGTCCTTGTCGAAGCCGGCCGCGACGCCGAACGGGGTCTCGAAGCGGAGGCCGAGCGTCTCGACCGCGGGCGTTCCGCGCGGGACGGTGGTCCGGCGCAGGACCGGAGCGAGGGCTCCGAGGGCCCGGATCACCGGGAAGCTCAGGTGGTGCGCCCGCTCCGGGTCGAGGCGGCGCAGGACGGTGCGGAACAGGAGCGGGTACACCCGGGCCTCAGATCTCGTCGGCGCTGTGGGGCACGGAGGTGCGCTCGGCGCGGAGCAGGGTGATCGCAGACTCGAAGTCGTCCAGCGAGTCGAACGCCTGGTAGACGCTCGCGAAGCGGAGGTAGGCGACCTCGTCGAGCTCGCGCAGCGGCGGCAGGATGGCGAGGCCGATGTCGTTCGCGTCGATCTGCGACGCGCCCGTGGAGCGGATGCTCTCCTCCACCCGCTGCGCGAGGACGGCGAGATCGGTGTCGGTGACGGGCCGGCCCTGGCAGGCCTTCCGGACGCCGCTGACGATCTTCTCGCGGCTGAACGGCTCCACGACTCCGCTGCGCTTGATCACGACGAGGCTCGCGGTCTCGGTCGTCGAGAAGCGCCGGCCGCACGACGGGCACTGCCGGCGGCGGCGGATCGAGAGGCCGTCGTCGCTCGTGCGCGAGTCGATCACTCGGGAGTCGGGGTGCCGGCAGAAGGGGCAGAACATCGAGGGCCTCTCGGTCTCAGGCGAAGCGGGCGTCGACGGCGTCGCCGTGGGCGGGCAGCGCCTCGGCGTCGCTGAGAGCGCGGATGTGCGGGGCGACGCGCTCGAGCGCACCGCGGTCGTACGAGATCAGCTGCTGCGGCCGGAGGAAGGTGTAGGCGCCGAGCCCGGAGGAGAAGCGCGCCTGCCCGAGGGTCGGGAGCACGTGGTTGGAGCCGGCGAGGTAGTCGCCCAGGCTCACCGGGGTGGTCGGACCGAGGAAGATCGCGCCGGCGTCGTGGATCCGCTCGGCCGTCGCGACGGGGTCGGCCGTGTGCAGCTCGAGGTGCTCGGGGCCATAGGCGTCGCTGAACGCGCAGGCGAGCTCGAGGTCGTCGACGATCACGAGCGCGGACTGCGGGCCGTCGAGTGCGATGGCCACGCGCTCCGCGTGGTGGGTGGCAGCGGCCTGGGCGGCGACCTCGCGCTCGACGGCGGCGGCGAGCTCGGCGCTGTCGGTGACCAGGACCGCGGAGGCGGCCTCGTCGTGCTCGGCCTGGCTGACCAGGTCGGCGGCGACAAGGCGCGGGTCGGCGGAGTCGTCGGCGATCACGAGGATCTCGGTCGGGCCCGCCTCGGAGTCGATGCCGACCTGGCCGAGCACCTGGCGCTTCGCGGTGGTGACCCAGACGTTGCCCGGCCCGGTGATGATGCTGACGGGATCCAGCCCGATCGAGTCGACGCCGTAGGCCAGTGCGGCGACGGCTCCGGCGCCCCCGACCGCGTAGACCTCGTCGATGCCGAGCAGAGCGGCCGCCGCGAGGATCGTGGGGTGGACGGAGCCGCCGAACGCCTTCTGCGGCGGCGAGACCAGGGCGATGGAGGCGACTCCGGCGGCCTGCGCGGGCACGGCGTTCATGACGACGCTCGACGGGTAGACCGCCTTGCCGCCGGGGACGTACAGCCCGGCGCGGGCGACGGGCTGCCAGCGCTGGGTGACCGTGGCGCCGTCGTCGAGCTCGGTGGTGCGGGGCGGGGGGATCTGTGCGGCGCTGGCGCGGCGGACGCGCGCGATCGCCTCCTCGAGTGCGCTGCGGATGGCCGGGTCGAGGCGGTCGAGCGCCTCGGCGATCTGCTCGGCGGGCACGCGGAGGTGCGGGGGGCGCACGCCGTCCAGCCGCTCCGCCTGGTCGAGGAGCGCCTCCGCGCCGCGTTCTCGGACGTCGGCGATCAGCTCGGCGACGACGGGCCCGACGGAGGCGGACGTGCCCGGATTGCGGGGCACGAGGGCGAGGAGCTCGGCGGAGGAGGGACGACGGCCGCGGAGGTCGAGAGTCTGGATCATGGCCGCCCCAGTCTACGCGCCGCCCTCGTCCAGGGCTACACCGCCTTCATCTACCGCGGGCCCCTGTGGGCTCGGGACATCAACCGGGGACTGGCCCGCG
>NZ_PSUZ01000019.1:0-79862 GCF_002932095.1 Rathayibacter sp. AY1G1 | reverse complement strand
GGCCCCACGAGGAGGACGTCGGCCTCGGGGAGGGAGTGGTCGAGACCGGTGAGGGTCTCGGAGCGGAACACGGCATCCATGCCGCGCTCCTTCGCGCCCGCTCGCAGCCGGTGGGCCAGGAACGTGCTCGACGCGCCTGCACCGCAGACGATCAGGATCTTCCGCACCTCGTTCGCCTCCTCGCGTCCGGGTCGTGATTCATCCAAGCATCCCCTCGGAGGGGCGGCACCCTCCAGCAGACAATCTTCCGCGGGGGCGGAAGACGGCCCCTTCCACCCGCGGCGCGGGGGCTCCCGGGCGCGTCGCCGGGGTGATTGACTGACGGGACGTACGACTCGCCGCCCGCGTCCTGCGGGCCCGCGGCAGGGTCGTGGCGCTCCCGGCGCCCGCCCCGACCGCACGCCTGGAGCCTGATGCCTGACAACCGCGAACGACTGCTGGAGTACCTCTCCCGCGCCGACGGCTGGGTGACGGCGCACGAGCTCGCCGACAGGCTCGGAGTCACCACCCGCAGCGTCCGGAGCTACGTCACCGCGGTGAAGGCGCAGGCCGCCCCGCTGGAGCCGGTCGAGTCCTCCGCGAACGGCTACCGCCTCGCGCGCGAGGCGTACGCGGCCTACCTGGAGGCGCAGCGCAGCCGCGACGTCGAGCCCGACACCCCGCGCGACCGGCTGTACAGCATCGTCCGCCGCCTGGTCGACTCCGACGAGGGCCTGGACGTCTTCGCCCTCGCCGACGCGCTGTCGGTGAGCGAGTCGACCGTCGACGCCGATCTGCGCCGGGTGAAGGCCCTCGCCGACGAGGCCGGCCTCGGGCTGGTCCGGCGCGGCCCGTCGGTGCGCCTCGAGGGCAGCGAGGAGGCCCGCCGCCGCCTGATCTCGCGGATGTTCCGCGACGAGAGCGCGCAGGGCGTCTTCACGCTCGACGACGTCCAGCGCGAGTTCGCCTCCCCCGGCCTCGGCGCCTTCAAGACCGAGCTGCTGGCCGAGCTCGAGACCCGCGGCTACTACATCAACGACTACGGCGTGAACAGCGTCCTCCTCCACATCGCGATCGCCGTCGACCGCGTCGCCCGGGGCATCGGGGACCCCTCCGGCTCCCGCCCCTCCCCCGCGATCCACGGCGAGCTCGCGGCCCTGCTGGCGGAGCTGGTGGAGCGGCACTTCGCGACGCGCCTGACCGACGCCGAGCTCGCCCAGCTCGCGATCCTGATGACGACGCGGGTGGCGACGCCCGGGCAGAACGAGCCGGTCGCCGCCGTGGTCGAGAACTACCTCGACCCGGAGGACCTCGCCGTCGTCCGCGAGCTCGTCGCCGACGTCAACCGCGAGTACCTGGTCGACCTGGACGACGAGGGCTTCATCGTCCGCCTCGCCCTGCACGTGCGGAACCTGATCGCCCGGGCCGCCGAGGGCGGCTACTCCCGCAACCCGCTCACCCGCTCGATCAAGACCAGCTACCCGATGACCTACGAGATCGCCGTGTTCCTGGCGAGCGGGCTGCAGCGCCGTCGGGGCGTCGTGGTCAACGAGGACGAGATCGCCTACATCGCCCTCCACGTCGGCTCGTTCCTCGAGCGGGTGTCCCGGCGGGAGGAGCGTCTGTCCTGCGTGATCGTCTGCCCCAACTACTACGACCTCGCTCACATGCTGCGCCTGCGCGTCGAGCGCTCGCTCGGCACCGAGGTGGAGGTGCGCTCGCTGATCACGCGGAGCGACGTCGACTGGGACCGGCTCACCGCCGACCTCGTGATCACCACGATCGACGAGCGCCCCGCGTCCGATGACGTCGTGGTCGTGCAGCCGTTCCTCACCGACCACGACGTCGAGACGGTACGCCGGGCCATCGCCCGCGTCCGCCGGCACCGCCGCCGCGCGCAGATCAAGGACGAGCTGCTGCAGTTCTTCGACGAGGAGCTGTTCTTCCGCAACGTGCACGCGCGCGACGAGGCGGCGATGATCCGGATGCTGGGCGAGCGGATGATCGCCGGCGGCATCATCGACGAGGACTACGTCGACGGCGCCATCGAGCGCGAGCGGATGAGCTCCACGGCGTTCACCGACAACCTCGCGGTCCCGCACGCGATGGCGATGAGCGCCCGCCGCACCTCCATCGCGATCGTCGTGAACGACACCGCGATGGAGTGGGGCGAGCAGCGGGTGAACGTGATCGCGATGATCGCGTTCGCCTCGGCCGGCCGCAGCACCTTCCAGTCGGTGTTCGACCAGTTCGTCGAGGTGTTCGCCGACCGGGCGGAGGTGCAGCGCCTCATCCGGCGCTCCACGGACTTCGGCGGCTTCATCGAGGAGCTGGTGCGGGTGATCGACAGCTAGCCGACACCCGCACTCCGGGTGGAGCCGGAGGGCGCTGTCGTCCTCCCGCTCCCGCGCTTCGTGGGCGCCCGACGGACCCCCGCCGGGCGCGAGAGGCCACGAGGAGCCTCCTCCGCATCGGATCGGAGGAGCTCCGCGTTGGGGCCTCTAGGCGAAGGGCGTCGGCACGATCCCGTAGGGGGCGAGGCCGGCCGCGCCGCCGTCGGCGAGCGTGGTGACCCAGATGCCGTCGTGGTGCACGGCGACGGAGTGCTCCCAGTGGGCGGCCATGCTGCTGTCCTCGGTCGCGACCGTCCACTCGTCCTCGCGGACGAAGGTCTCGGCGCTGCCCGCGGTGACCATCGGCTCGATCGCGACGACGAGTCCCGGCTTCACCTCGGGGCCGCGCTGGCGCACCCGGTAGTTGAAGACCGGCGGAGCCTCGTGCATGGTGCGCCCGATGCCGTGGCCGATGTAGTCGGTGAGGATGCCGTAGACGCGGCCCGAGCGCTCGGCCTCGTCCTCGATGTACTCCTCGATCGCCGCGCCGACCTCGTTGAGATGGCGGGCGGAGGCGAGGGCGGCGATCCCCCGCCACAGGGATCCCTCGGTCACCCGCGAGAGCTCGGCGCGTGCCGCGACCTCCTCCGGGCGGGAGGGATCGGGCAGGACCACCGTCATCGCGGAGTCGCCGTTCCAGCCGTCGATCTCGGCGCCGCTGTCGATGGAGACCAGGTCGCCCGGCTCGAGCACGCGCCCGCCGGGGATGCCGTGGACCACCTCGTCGTTGACCGAGGCGCAGATCGTGTGCCGGTAGCCCGGGACGAGCTGGAAGTTCGAGTGGCCGCCGAGCGCGACGATCGCCGCCTCGGCGATCGCGTCGAGCTCGAGCGTGGTGACGCCCGGGCGGACCGCCGCGCGGACCGCGTCGAGCGAGGCGGCCGTGGCGAGGCCCGGAGCGAGCATCGACCGCAGCTGCGCGGGCGTCTTGTAGAGCGAGGAGCGGAACGCCACGGCTCAGGCGGCCGGGGTGTCGAGGCGGCCCACGCGGTGGCCCTCGAGGGCGACGACGATCCGCTCGGTCACCTCGTCGACCGGCCCGAGGCCGTCGACCACGACCACGAGCCCGCGGGCCGCGTAGACGTCGATGAGCGGAGCGGTCTGCTCCTCGTAGAGCGCGAGTCGGCGCCGGATGACGTCCTCGGTGTCGTCGCTGCGCCCCTGCTCGAGCGAGCGCTTGAGCAGGCGGCCGACGACCTCGTCGGGATCGGCCGTCAGCTGGACGACCGCGTCGAGCCGGTTGTCGTCCGCGGCGAGGATGCGGTCGAGCTCGTCGACCTGCTCCGTGGTGCGCGGGTAGCCGTCAAGCAGGAACCCGGTCGACGCGTCCGCCTCCTGGAGGCGGTCGTGCACGATCGCGTTGGTCAGCTCGTCCGGCACGTAGCGCCCGTTGTCGAGGTAGGCCTTCGCCTGGAGACCGAGCTCGGTCTCGTTGGCGACGTTCGCGCGGAAGATGTCCCCGGTCGAGATGGCGGGCACCCGGAGGATGTCGCTCAGCCGAGCGGCCTGGGTCCCCTTGCCTGCGCCGGGAGGGCCGATCAGCAGGAGACGGAAGCCGATCGGGTGCGACGTCATCGGAGGAGTCCTTCGTAGTGGCGCTGCTGCAGCTGGGAGTCGATCTGCTTCACCGTCTCCAGGCCGACTCCGACGATGATCAGGATGGACGTGCCGCCGAAGGGGAAGTTCTGGTTCGCACCGACCAGCGCGAGGGCCACGAGGGGCACGAGCGCGATGAGGCCGAGGTAGACCGATCCGGGCAGCGTCACCCGGGTGAGCACGTAGTTGAGGTACTCGGCGGTCGGGCGGCCGGCGCGGATGCCGGGGATGAAGCCGCCGTAGCGCTTCATGTTGTCGGCGACCTCGTCCGGGTTGAAGGTGATCGCGACGTAGAAGTAGGTGAAGCCCACGATCAGGAGGAAGTACAGCGCCATGTAGAGCGGGTGATCGCCCTTGGTGAGGTAGTTCGTGATCCAGGTGACCCAGACCGGGGCCTCCTGGCCAGCGGCGGGCTGGTTGAACTGCGCGATGAGCGCGGGCAGGTACAGCAGCGACGAGGCGAAGATGACGGGCACGACGCCGGCCATGTTGACCTTGATCGGGATGTAGGTGTTGTTGCCGCCGTAGGTGCGGCGGCCGACCATCCGCTTGGCGTACTGCACGGGGATCCGCCGCTGCGACTGCTCCACGAAGACCACGGCGACCACGAGCACGAGGCCCACGCCGAGGACGAGGAGGAAGGTCTCGAAGCCGCGCGACTGCGCGATCGACCACAGGGAGGTGGGGAACTGGGCGGCGATCGAGGTGAAGATCAGCAGCGACATGCCGTTGCCGATGCCGCGCTCGGTGATGAGCTCGCCCATCCACATGATGATCCCGGTGCCCGCGGTCATGGTGATGACCATGAGGAGGATGGAGTACCACTCGTCGGTGATGATGAGCGCCGAGCACTCCGGGACGCCGGAGTTGCCGAAGAGGGCGCCCGAGCGGGCGACGGTGATCAGCGTCGTCGACTGGAGGACGCCGAGCGCGATGGTGAGGTACCGCGTGTACTGGGTGAGCTTGCCCTGACCGGACTGCCCCTCCTTGTACAGGGTCTCGAAGTGAGGGATGACCACGCGCAGCAGCTGCACGATGATCGACGCCGTGATGTACGGCATGATCCCGAGCGCGAAGATCGACAGCTGGAGCAGTGCTCCACCGCTGAAGAGGTTCACGAGCTCGTAGAGACCCGAGGTGCCCTGGTTGCCGGCGAGACAGGCCTGCACGGCGCTGAAGTCGACGAACGGAGCAGGGATGAAGGATCCCAGCCGGAAGATCGCCACGATCGCGAGGGTGAAGCCGATCTTGCGGCGGAGGTCGGGGGTGCGGAAGATCCGCGCAACGGCGCCAAACACTACCTAAGGTCTCCTGCTCAATTCTGTGGTGCGGGATACAGGTCGAGCTTGCCACGCGCTCCCGGAGGGAGTCGGCGTGACAAGCTCGACCGACAAGCTGCTGGTGCTACTTGATGGATCCGCCCGCAGCGACGATCTTCTGCTCGGCAGAGCTGGAGACCTTGTCGACCGCGACGTTCAGCTTAACCGCAATGTCGCCGTCCCCGAGGACTTTGACCTTCTCGTTCTTGCGGACAGCACCCTTGGCGACCAGGTCGCCGATGGTGACGTCGCCGCCCTGGGGGTAGAGCTCCGCGAGAGCGGACAGGTTCACGACCTGGTACTCGACCCGGAACGGGTTCTTGAAGCCGCGGAGCTTCGGGGTGCGCATGTGCAGCGGCATCTGCCCACCCTCGAAGCCGACGCGCACCTGGTAGCGGGCCTTGGTGCCCTTGGTGCCGCGACCGGCGGTCTTTCCCTTGGAGCCCTCACCGCGACCCACGCGGGTCTTGGCCTTCTTGGCTCCGGCAGCGGGGCGGAGGTGGTGGACCTTGAGCACGTGCTCCTTGGTCGCCGGCGCCGCCGCGCCCTTCGTGGTGGTCGCCTGCGCGGGAGTCGTGGACTCCGCGGCGGCGGCCTTCTTCGTCTCAGCCATTAGTCAATCTCCTCGACCTTCACCAGGTGGGCGACGGTCTTCACGTATCCGCGGTTCTGGGCGTTGTCCTCGCGGACGACGCTCTGACCGATCTTCCTGAGGCCGAGCGAGCGCAGCGTGTCGCGCTGGTACTGCTTCTCGCTGACCTTCGACTTGATCTGGGTCACCTTGAGCTGGGCCATCAGGCACCTGCCTTCGCGTTGGACGCGGCGGCGAGGGCGTCGGCCTCGGCACGGACGAGACGTGCCGGCGCGACCTGGTCGAAGTCGAGACCACGACGAGCGGCGACGGCGCGCGGCTCCTCGAGCTGCTTCAGAGCCTCGACGGTCGCGTGGACGATGTTGATGGTGTTCGACGAGCCGAGCGACTTGCTCAGGACGTCGTGGATGCCGGCGCACTCGAGGACGGCGCGGACGGGACCGCCGGCGATGACACCGGTACCCGCGGCGGCGGGGCGCAGGAGCACCACTCCGGCGGCGGCCTCACCCTGGACGGGGTGCGGGATGGTCGAGGCGACGCGGGGGACGCGGAAGAAGTTCTTCTTCGCCTCCTCGACGCCCTTGGAGATGGCGGTCGGGACCTCGCGGGCCTTGCCGTAGCCGACGCCCACCAGTCCGTTGCCGTCTCCGACGACCACGAGCGCGGTGAAGCTGAAGCGACGGCCGCCCTTGACGACCTTCGACACGCGGTTGATGGTCACGACGCGCTCGAGGAACTGGCTCTTCTCGGCGTCACGGCCACCGCGGTCGCGGCCACCCTGGTTGCGGTCGCGGCCGCCGCGGCGGGGCTCACGAGCCTCCTGCTGCGGCTGCGTGGACGCAGCGGTCTCGACGGGGGCCTCCGACACAGCGGCGACCTCGGGTTCCTTGTTCTCTGCGGCGCTCACAGGTTGAGCCCTGCCTCTCGTGCTCCATCGGCGATCGCGGCGACGCGACCGGCGTACTTGTTGCCTCCGCGGTCGAAGACGACCGCCTCGACACCGGCGTTCTTGGCGCGCTCGGCGACGAGCTCGCCGACCTTGCGGGCCTTGGCGGTCTTGTCGCCGTCGAACACGCGCAGGTCGGCCTCGAGGGTCGACGCCGACGCGAGGGTGCGGCCCTGAGCGTCGTCGACGACCTGCACGAAGACGTGGCGGGCCGAGCGGTTGACGACGAGGCGGGGGCGCTCGGCGGATCCGACGACCTTCTTGCGCAGACGGTCGTGACGACGACCGCGCGCAGCGGACTTGCTCTTTCCTCTGGTTCCGAGTCCCATGATCACTTACCGCTCTTTCCGGCCTTGCGGCGAACGACCTCGCCGGCGTAGCGCACGCCCTTGCCCTTGTAGGGCTCGGGCTTGCGGATCTTACGAATGTTGGCGGCCACCTCACCGACGGCCTGCTTCGAGATGCCGTGCACGGTGAGCTTGTTGTTGCCCTCGACCGTGAACGAGATGCCCGCGGGCGGGGTGACGACGACCGGGTGCGAGAAGCCGAGCGCGAACTCGATGTCCGAGCCCTTCGCCAGCACGCGGTAACCGGTTCCGACGACCTCGAGGCCCTTAGAGTAGCCCTGCGTGACACCGATGATGTCGTTCGCGATGAGCGTGCGGGTGAGGCCGTGGAGCGAACGCGACTCGCGCTCGTCATCGGGACGCGAGACCAGCACCTGGCCGTTCTCGACGGACACCTGGATGGGGCTGGCGACCGAGACGGTCAGCTCGCCCTTGGGGCCCTTGACGGTCACAGCGGATCCGGCGACGGAGACGTCGACGCCCGCCGGGATCTCGATGGGGAGTCTTCCAATACGCGACATGAGGGTTTACCACACGTAGGCGAGGACTTCCCCACCCACGCCCTTCTTCTCGGCCTGGCGGTCGGTCAGGAGACCGCTCGAGGTGGACAGGATGGCGACGCCGAGGCCGCCGAGCACGGTGGGGATCTCGGCCGACTTCGCGTACACGCGGAGTCCGGGCTTCGAGACCCGCTTGATGCCGGCGATCGAGCGCTCGCGGTTCGGGCCGTACTTGAGGGAGATGGAGAGCGTCGTGCCGACGCGCGCCTCCTCGACCTTCCAGTCGGCGATGTAGCCCTCGGTCTTGAGGATCTCGGCGATGTTCGCCTTGAGCTTCGAGCCCGGGAGGGTGATGGAGTCGTGGTGCGCGGAGTTCGCGTTACGGATTCTGGTCAGCAGATCTGCGACCGGATCAGTCATGGTCATGGCTGATGGTGCCTTTCTCGCCTGGTTTCGGCACCCTTTACAAGAGTGACGACCTGTGGTGTGGGACGGCGCCGACGACGTCGACGCCCATGCGGCCGCGCGAACGCAGGCCAACGAGCCATGCTACATGGCCGAGGTCCTGCGGTCGAGGGCCGATCGTGCACGGGATCCGGGGATCCCGCGTGGCGCCCGCCGCCGGCTCCGGACGGACCGGTCCGGCGGCGGACGCACGACGAGGCCGGAGGGCGGTTCTCACCGTCCCCCGGCCTCGAGGCTTGCTGCTTACGCGTTGTCCGACGACTTGAACGGGAAGCCGAGCTGCTTGAGCAGCGCGCGACCCTCGTCGTCGGTCTTGGCGGTGGTCACGACGGTCACGTCGAAGCCGCGGACGCGGTCGATGCGGTCCTGGTCGATCTCGTGGAAGATCGACTGCTCCGTGATGCCGAAGGTGTAGTTGCCGTTGCCGTCGAACTGGCGGTCCGACAGCCCGCGGAAGTCGCGGATGCGGGGCAGCGCCACCGAGAGCAGGCGGTCCAGGAACTCCCAGGCGCGGTCGCCCCGGAGGGTGACGTGAGCGCCGATGGCCTGACCCTCGCGCAGCTTGAACTGCGCGATGGACTTGCGGGCCTTGGTGACCTGCGGCTTCTGACCGGTGATGGCGGTGAGGTCCTTGACCGCGCCGTCGATGATCTTGCCGTCGCGGGCGGCCTCACCGACACCGGTGTTGACGACGACCTTGACCAGGCCGGGGACCTGGTGGACGTTGCCGAAGCCGAACTGCTCCTTGAGAGCGGGGATGATGTCGGCCTGGTACTTGGCCTTGAGCCGCGGCTGAACCTTCGCAGCCACTGCGGTGGTGTCAGTCATTACAGTTCCTCACCCGACGCCTTCGCGTAGCGCACGCGAACGGTCTTGGTCACGCCGTCCTTGGTGACGGCCACGTTGCGGTGGCCGACCCGGGTCGGCTTCTTGGTCTTCGGGTCGACGAGCGCGACGTTGGAGATGTGGATCGAGGCCTCGACGGTCTCGATGCCGCCCTCCTTCGAGCCGCGCTGCGTCTGGCCGACGCGGACGTGCTTCTTGACGAAGTTCACGCCCTCGACGACGACGCGGTTGCGCTCGACCAGCACCTCGAGGACCTTGCCCTGCTTGCCGCGGTCTCCACCGCGGGCCTGGGTAGCGCCCGAGATGACCTGGACGAGGTCACCCTTCTTGATCTTGGCCATGACTAGATAACCTCCGGTGCCAGCGAGACGATCTTCATGAACTTCTTGTCGCGGAGCTCGCGACCGACCGGTCCGAAGATGCGGGTGCCACGGGGGTCCCCGTCGTTCTTGAGGATGACGGCGGCGTTCTCGTCGAACTTGATGTACGAGCCGTCGGCGCGACGGGTCTGCTTGATGGTGCGGACGATGACGGCCTTGACCACGTCGCCCTTCTTCACGTTGCCACCGGGGATCGCGTCCTTGACGGTGGCGACGATGATGTCACCGAGGCCCGCGTAGCGGCGGCCGGAGCCTCCGAGGACGCGGATGGTGAGGAGCATCTTGGCGCCGGTGTTGTCGGCGACCTTGACTCGGGATTCTTGCTGAAGCATGTGTCTCTCCTGCTAACTCAAGTAGGCCGCGGCCTACTTGGCCTTCTCGAGGATCTCGACCAGGCGCCAGCGCTTGGTGGCGCTGAGGGGACGGGTCTCGCTGATGACGACGGAGTCGCCGATGCCGGCGGAGTTCAGCTCGTCGTGGACCTTGACCTTGGACGTACGGCGGATGACCTTGCCGTACAGCGGGTGCTTCACCCGGTCCTCGACCTCGACGACGATGGTCTTGTCCATCTTGTCGCTGGTGACGTAGCCGCGACGGGTCTTGCGGTATCCGCGAGCGCCCGCCTCCTTCACGTCGTGGGCGGCCGACTCGTGGCCGGCGCTGTCATTGACGGTTGCCATTACTTGGCCTCCTCGTTCGACTCGGTCGCCTCGACCTCGGCCTTGGCGGCCTTCTTGGTCTTGGGCTTCTTCTCCGCCTTGGCCGGGGCCTCGACGGGTGCGGGGGTGGCGCGGATGCCCAGCTCGCGCTCACGGATGACCGTGTAGATGCGGGCGATGTCGCGCTTGACGGCACGCAGGCGGCCGTTGGTGTCCAGCTGACCGGTGGCCGACTGGAAGCGGAGGTTGAACAGCTCCTCCTTGGCCTTCTTCAGCTCGGTGACGAGACGCTCGTCCTCGTAGGTGTCGAGCTCGGCGGGGGCGAGCTCCTTGGATCCGATCGCCATTACGCGTCTCCCTCCTCGCGCTTGATGATGCGTGCCTTGAGGGGCAGCTTGTGGATGGCACGGGTCATGGCCTCACGAGCGAGCTGCTCGTCGACGCCGGCGACCTCGAAGAGGACGCGACCCGGCTTGACGTTCGCGACCCACCACTCCGGCGAGCCCTTACCGGAACCCATGCGGGTCTCGGCGGGCTTCTTGGTGAGCGGACGGTCGGGGTAGATGTTGATCCACACCTTTCCGCCACGCTTGATGTGACGCGTCATCGCGATACGAGCGGACTCGATCTGACGGTTGGTCACGTAGGCGGGGGTGAGGGCCTGGATGCCGAACTCACCGAACGACACCTTGGTGCCACCGGTGGCCTGGCCGGACCGGCCCGGGTGGTGCTGCTTGCGGTGCTTGACTCGACGCGGAATCAACATGGTTATGCCTCAACTCCTGCTGCGACGGGCGCCTCGCTCTGCTGGCGGGGTGCACGGCGCGGACGGTCGCTGCGCTCCGGGCGCGACGACTTGCTGTTCGCCTGCTCGCGGGCGAGCTCCTTGTTGGTGATGTCGCCCTTGTAGATCCAGACCTTCACGCCGATGCGGCCGAAGGTGGTCTTCGCCTCGTAGAAGCCGTAGTCGATGTTCGCGCGGAGGGTGTGCAGCGGCACGCGTCCCTCGCGGTAGAACTCCGAGCGGCTCATCTCGGCGCCGCCGAGGCGGCCGGAGACCTGGATGCGGACGCCCTTGGCGCCGGCGCGCTGAGCACCCTGCAGGCCCTTGCGCATCGCGCGGCGGAAGGCCACGCGGGCGGAGAGCTGCTCGGCGATGCCCTGGGCGACCAGCTGAGCCTC
Organism: Rathayibacter sp. AY1G1; assembly: GCF_002932095.1. Classification (NCBI taxonomy): domain Bacteria; kingdom Bacillati; phylum Actinomycetota; class Actinomycetes; order Micrococcales; family Microbacteriaceae; genus Rathayibacter; species Rathayibacter sp. AY1G1. The sequence goes on along the minus strand of NZ_PSUZ01000019.1, from coordinate 68,658 downwards.
GGCCTCGGGGTTCTTGACCTCGAGGATGTTCAGCTGGATCTGCTTGCCCGTGAGCTTCTCGAGGTCGGCACGGATGCGCTCGGCCTCGGCGCCGCGGCGGCCGATCACGATGCCCGGGCGGGCGGTGTGGATGTCGACGCGGACCCGGTCACGGGTGCGCTCGATCTCGATGCGGGCGACGCCCGCACGGTCGAGCTGCGTGGCGAGGAGTCGGCGGATCTTGACGTCCTCGGCGAGGTAGTCGCTGTACCGCTGGCCCTTCTTGGTGCTGTCGGAGAACCAGCGCGACACGTGGTCGGTGGTGATTCCCAGACGGAAACCGTAGGGGTTTACTTTCTGACCCATTACTTGGTCCCCTCCTCAGGAGTGGCCAGCACGACGGTGATGTGGCTGGTGCGCTTGTTGATGCGGAAGGCACGACCCTGAGCACGGGGCTGGAATCGCTTGAGGGTGGTTCCCTCATCGACGAAGGCGCGGGACACGATCAGGTCCTGGTCGTCGAGGTACTCGTTCGAGGCATCGGCCTTGACGCGAGCGTTGGCCATCGCCGAGGCGACGAGCTTGTAGACGGGCTCGGACGCACCCTGCGGCGCGAACTTCAGGATGGCCAGTGCCTCCTGAGCCTGCTTCCCGCGGATCAGGTTCACGACACGGCGAGCCTTCTGGGGGGTGACGCGGATGTGTCGCACGCGTGCGATCGACTCCACCATTTCTCTCCTCCTTCTCGTCGCCGCGTCAGCGGCGACGGCCCTTCTTGTCGTCCTTCTCGTGACCGCGGAAGGTCCGAGTGGGGGCGAACTCGCCGAGCTTGTGGCCGACCATGGTCTCGGTCACGAACACGGGGATGTGCTTGCGACCGTCGTGGACCGCGATGGTGTGACCCAGCATCGCCGGGATGATCATCGAACGGCGCGACCAGGTCTTGATGACGTTCTTGTTGCCGGCTTCGTTGGCCGTGAACACCTTGCGGAGCAGGTGGTCGTCAACGAAGGGGCCCTTCTTGAGACTGCGAGGCATCTTCTACAACTCCTACTTGCGCTTCTTACCGGCGGTGCGGCGGCGAACGATGAGCTTGTCGCTCTCCTTGTTGGGGCGACGGGTGCGTCCCTCGGACTGACCCCACGGGCTGACCGGGTGGCGTCCACCGGAGGTCTTGCCCTCTCCACCACCGTGCGGGTGGTCGACCGGGTTCATCGCGACACCGCGGACGGTCGGGCGGACGCCCTTCCAGCGCATGCGGCCGGCCTTGCCCCAGTTGATGTTCGACTGCTCGGCGTTGCCGACCTCGCCGATCGTGGCGCGGCAGCGCGCATCGACGTTGCGGATCTCGCCCGACGGCAGGCGGAGCTGCGCGTAGGGGCCGTCCTTGGCGACGAGGCGGACCGAGGTGCCGGCCGAGCGGGCGAGCTTGGCGCCGCCTCCCGGCTTGATCTCGATGGCGTGGATGACCGTACCGGTCGGGATGTTGCGCAGCGGCAGGTTGTTGCCGGGCTTGATGTCGGCGCCGGCGCCCGACTCCACGACGTCGCCCTGCGAGAGCTTGTTCGGGGCCAGGATGTAGCGCTTGGTGCCGTCCACGAAGTGGAGCAGCGCGATGCGCGCCGTGCGGTTGGGGTCGTACTCGATGTGAGCGACCTTGGCGTTGACGCCGTCCTTGTCGTTGCGACGGAAGTCGATCAGACGGTACTGGCGCTTGTGGCCACCACCGATGTGACGCGTCGTGATGCGGCCGGAGTTGTTGCGGCCACCGGTCTTGGACAGCGGGCGCAGGAGCGACTTCTCGGGCGTCGAGCGGGTGATCTCGGCGAAGTCGGCAACGCTGGAGCCGCGGCGACCGGGGGTCGTGGGCTTGTACTTACGAATAGCCATTGTCTGTTTCCTCTACGCTTCTTCGGCTCAGCCGACGCTCGTGAAGATGTCGATGGAGCCGGACTTCAGCGTGACGATCGCGCGCTTGGTGTCCTTGCGCTTGCCGGTGCCGAACTTCGTGCGGCGGGTCTTGCCCTGGCGGTTCAGCGTGTTGATCGACGCGACCTCGACGCCGAAGATCTTCTCGATGGCGAGCTTGATCTCGGTCTTGTTCGAACGCGGGTCGACCACGAAGGTGTACTTGCCCTCGTCGATCAGGCCGTAGGACTTCTCCGAGACCACCGGGGAGATGATGACGTCGCGGGGGTCCTTGTTGAACGCGGCGGACTGGCTCATGCGTTCACCTCTTCCTTGTTGGACTCGACGCCCGACTTGGCCGCGATGAACGCGTCGAGCGCGCCCTTCGAGAACACGATGTCGTCGGAGACGAGCACGTCGTACGCGTTGAGCTGGTCGGCCGGCAGGATGTGCACGAACGGCACGTTGCGGAGCGAGAGCTCGGCGATGTAGTCGTCGCGCTCGAGCACCACGAGGACGTTGCGCGACACCGAGAGGGCGTCGAGCAGGACGAGGACGTCCTTGGTCCGGGGGGTGTCGCCGAGGGCGAGGGACTCGACCACGTGGATGCGGGCACCGCGGGCGCGGTCCGAGAGAGCACCGAGCAGAGCCGCGGCGATCATCTTCTTGGGGGTGCGCTGCGCGTAGCTGCGGGGAGTCGGTCCGTGGACCACGCCACCGCCGGTCATGTGCGGGGCGCGGATCGAGCCCTGACGAGCGCGACCGGTTCCCTTCTGCTTGAACGGCTTGCGACCGGCTCCGGAGACCTCACCGCGGTTCTTCGTCTTGTGGGTTCCCTGGCGCGCCGCGGCGAGCTGGGCCACGACGACCTGGTGGATGAGGGGGATGTTGGTCTGGACGTCGAAGAGCGCGGCGGGGAGCTCGACCGAGCCCGCCTTCTGGCCCTTGACGTCGATGATGTCGACAGAGGTAGCCATGGAACTACGCTCCCTTCACGGCGTTGCGAACGAACACGAGGCGACCGCGGGCACCGGGGACGGCGCCCTTGACGAGCAGCAGGCCCTTCTCGGCGTCGACGGAGTGCACCTTGAGGTTGAGCACGGTGACGCGCTCGCCACCCATGCGACCGGCCATGCGCATGCCCTTGAAGACACGGCTGGGGGTCGAGGAGGCGCCGATGGAGCCGGGCTTGCGGTGGTTGCGGTGCGAACCGTGCGAAGCCGAGACGCCCTTGAAATTGTGACGCTTCATGACGCCGGCGAAGCCCTTGCCCTTGCTGGTGCCGACGACGTCGACCTTGGTGCCGGCCTCGAAGACGGCGTCCACGGTCAGCTCCTGGCCTGCCGAGTAGTCGGCGGCGTCGGAGGTGCGGACCTCGGTGAGGTGGCGGCGGGGGGTGACGCCCGCGGCGTCGAAGTGACCGGCGGCGGGCTTGTTCACCTTGCGCGGGTCGATCGCACCGGCGGCGAGCTGGACGGCGGTGTAGCCGTCCTTCTCCTCCGTGCGGACCTGGGTCACGACGTTGGGGCTGATCTCGATGACGGTGACCGGCACGAGCTTGTTGTTCTCGTCCCAGACCTGGGTCATTCCGAGCTTGGTGCCGAGGAGGCCCTTGCTGGTCTTCAGCGTGGGGGAAACAGTGACAGACATGGTGGCACTCCTCCTTAGAGCTTGATCTCGATGTTGACGTCGGCCGGCAGGTCGAGGCGCATGAGCGAGTCGACGGCCTTGGGCGTCGGGTCGATGATGTCGATGAGGCGCTTGTGGGTGCGCATCTCGAAGTGCTCGCGGCTGTCCTTGTACTTGTGGGGAGAACGGATCACGCAGACCACGTTCTTCTCGGTCGGCAGCGGCACGGGGCCGACCACCGTTGCACCGGCACGGGTGACCGTGTCGACGATCTTGCGCGCCGACGTGTCGATGACCTCGTGGTCGTACGACTTCAGTCGGATGCGGATCTTCTGTCCCGCCATGTGTGATCTCTCACTCTCTTGTTATTGCGTCGTACGCGACTCCCCCGGCCGGAGCCGGACTCGTCTCGCATTGGACGCGCTCGCGAAGGAACTCCGGTGACCCGGAAAAGTGCAACCAGTGTTCTTCTGTCAAAAGCACCGCACCCCTGGGGCGCTCCGATCGGCGTGCAGAACGCACGACGCACGGAGAGACCGTTGAGATGTCGGTTGTTGTCGTTCTGCTACCCGCCGCCTCGACGTCGCATCCGCGTGGCCGCCCTCTCGGGTCGAGCCTCCGCGATGCCGTCTCGGCACTGCCTGGCAGTGTCCCCCTCCGAGCAGCACGCCGCCCGAGAGGAAATTTTGAACTAGAAGAGTCTCCCACAGATGCCCCACCCCTGCAACCCGGGCGTGTCGCGCCGGAGGGCTCCTTCGCGAGCACGTCGTGACAGCCCCTGGGAGCCGGTCGCTCCGAGCAGCAGCGCGGGCCGGAGGGCCTCCCCCGCTACTCGAAGAGCAGCGCCCGGACGGCGGTCTCGGCCGACGCGGGCCGCGACGCGTCGATGGTCTCGCCGGCGCGGAAGTGGTCCAGAAGCCGCGGGTCGACGTAGCTGGCGCGGGCGACCGTCGGCGTGTTCCCGAGCACGTCCGAGGCGTCGCGCATCGCCTGGGCGATCGCGGAGTTCCGAGCGCGCTGTGTGGCCTGCGGGCCCGACTTCGCCAGGCTCAGCGCGGCCGCGACCGTGCCGTGCAGAGTGCGGAAGTCCTTCGCCGTGAAGTCGTCGCCGGCGCGCTCGCGCACGTAGTCGTTGATCTCGGGCGCCGAGATCGGCCGCCACTCCCGCCCGTCCTTCCAGGCGAGCAGGCGGGCGTTCGGCCCGCGACGCTTGAGAGCACGGACGACGCGCGAGAGGTCGTGGTCGAGGATCTCGCTCGTCCACGCCTGATGGCTCTTCCCGGGGAAGGCGAGGGCGACCCGGTCCCCGTGGGTCGTGGCGTGCGCGCACAGGAGCGTCGAGAGGCCGATGCTGCCGTGCTCCTTCGCGTACCTCTCGCTGCCGACGCGGAGCGATCCGGTGTCGAGCATCCGGAAGGCGGTGGCCAGCGCGCGCTCACGGCTGGGTCCGTCCGAGCGGAGGGCGATGGTCACGGCCCGGCGCGCCCCGGGCAGGGCCTCCGCGAGCCGCAGCGCCCGGTCGAACTTGATCCGGTCCTTCTGCTCGCGCCAGGTCGGATGGTAGATGTACTGGCGGCGGCCGGCGGAGTCGACGCCGGTGGCCTGGATGTGCCCGTTGGGATACGGGGCGATCCAGACGTCCGTCCAGGCCGGCGGGATGCCGAGATGGTCGAACCGCGCGCGCAGCTCCTTGTCGGCGACGGTCGCGCCCTTCGGGTCGCGGTAGCTGAAGCCGGAGCCCGCGCGCACCCGGGTGTAGCCGCGCCCGCTCGAATCGGTCCTGCGGAGTCGTTGCGCGCGAGTGTCAGCCATCGATCCGACGATAGGACGGCGGATCCGAGGCCCGCACCCGCTTGACGGCAGGGAGGAGCAGTCGGACGGCAGCCGCTACTCGTTGCCGATCCGCTTGTCGGCCTGGCGCTTCAGGTCCTCGATGCGGTCGTCGTACTTGCCGTTGGTGAGGCGGCTGGCGATCTCGCCCGCCTTCTCGAGGGTCTGGTCGGAGACCTGCTCGGCCTTCTCGCTCCGCAGCGCGTCCTGGGCCTTCCGGCTGTTGAGCAGTTCGCCGGCCTGGCGTCCGAGCTTCCCGAGATCCACGATGATGCCTCCTTGTAAACGCGCACAGGGCGGCGCGTGCCTCAGTGTGGCGCTCCCGGCTGGGGGAACGGTGCGGGCGCGCCGGTCAGCCGGCCAGTGCGATCACCTGCTCCGCTGCGTCTGCCAGGGCGCGGCCGTAGGAGGGACCGTGACCGGCGGCGTGGACGGCGAGCGGGTGCAGCTGGTGGAGTGGCACCCGCTCCTCGTAGCCGGCCCCCAGCGGATGCTGGTCGCGGTAGCCCTCGAGGACGGCGTCGAGGTGCGGAGCACCGAAGAGGGCCAGCATCGCCAGATCGGTCTCGCGGTGTCCCCCGTGAGCGGCGGGGTCGATCAGGACGGCGCCGTCCGCCGTCCAGAGCACGTTGCCGGTCCAGAGGTCCCCGTGGATCCGGGCGGGCCCCGCACCGTCGTCGAAGGCTCCGGCCGCCACCCGGCCCAGAGCCTGCTCGACGAGCCGCGACTCGGCTGCCGTGAGGTTGCCCGCCTCCACGGCGGGGCCGAGGAACGGCCGCACCCGCTGCTCCGCGTAGAAGCGCCCCCACGAGTCGTCCGGGCGGCACGGCATCCCGCGGCGGCCGATGTAGGCGGGGCCGGTCCATCCCGGGGGCGGCGCTCCGAACGCCGCGGCTCCGGCGTCGTGCGTCCGGGCGAGCGCGGCGCCGAGAGCCCGAGCCGACTCGGCCGAGGGACGCACGGAGCGGATCTCCTCCAGCTCGATGCGCCCGGGCGAAACCCTCTCCACCCCGACACAGCGCGCACCGCCGTCCGCCTCGCGCAGCCAGTCCAGACCGGCCGCCTCCCACTCGAAGAACTGCGGGAGGGCACGGGGGTCGCTCTTCACGAAGGGCATGCCGCCACGCTAGCCGGGCGTCCCCGGGAACGACGAGAGGGGCCGCCCGCCGAAGCGGACGACCCCTCTCGAGAGATCGGTAGGACGGACCTACTTGATGATCTTGGTGACCGTACCGGCACCCACGGTGCGTCCACCCTCACGGATGGCGAAGCCGAGGCCCTCCTCCATGGCGATCGGCTGGATCAGCGCGACCGTCATGTCGGTGGTGTCGCCGGGCATGACCATCTCGGTGCCCTCGGGCAGCGTGATGACGCCGGTGACGTCGGTGGTGCGGAAGTAGAACTGCGGACGGTAGTTCGCGTAGAACGGGTTGTGACGCCCACCCTCATCCTTGGACAGGATGTACGCGGTGCCCTCGAAGTCCGTGTGCGGCGTGACCGAACCCGGCTTGACGACGACCTGGCCGCGCTCGACGTCCTCGCGCTTGGTGCCGCGGAGGAGCAGACCGCAGTTCTCGCCGGCCCAGGCCTCGTCGAGCTGCTTGTGGAACATCTCGATTCCGGTGACCGTGGTCTTCTGCGTCGGGCGGATGCCGACGATCTCGACCTCGGAGTTCAGAGCGAGGGTTCCACGCTCCGCACGGCCGGTGACGACGGTTCCACGACCGGTGATCGTGAAGACGTCCTCGATCGGCATGAGGAACGGCTTGTCCTTGTCGCGCACCGGGTCCGGGATGGACTCGTCGACCGCGTCCATCAGGTCGAGGATCGACTGGGTCCAGGTGTCGTCGCCCTCGAGTGCCTTGAGGCCGGAGACGCGCACGACGGGGGCGTCGTCGCCGGGGAAGCCCTGCGACGAGAGGAGCTCGCGGACCTCGAGCTCGACGAGCTCCAGGATCTCCTCGTCATCCACCATGTCGGCCTTGTTCAGCGCGACGAGGAGGTAGGGGACGCCGACCTGCTTGGCGAGGAGGACGTGCTCACGGGTCTGAGCCATCGGGCCGTCGGTGGCGGCGACCACGAGGATCGCGCCGTCCATCTGGGCCGCGCCGGTGATCATGTTCTTGATGTAGTCGGCGTGACCCGGGGCGTCGACGTGCGCGTAGTGGCGCTTCGGCGTCTCGTACTCGACGTGCGAGATGTTGATCGTGATGCCGCGCTGGCGCTCCTCGGGAGCGGAGTCGATCGACGCGAAGTCACGCTGGACGTTGGTCGCGGACGGGAACTTGTCCGCCAGAACCTTCGAGATCGCCGCGGTGAGCGTGGTCTTTCCGTGGTCGACGTGACCGATGGTTCCGATGTTGACGTGCGGCTTGGTCCGCTCGAACTTGGCCTTAGCCACTGTGGGTCCTCCTCAGGACTTAGGTGCAAGCATCCGCATCCGGGCGGCCGCACGGGGCGGCACGAGGACAGGAGGACTTGCGGGGGTTTTGTGTACGTATGTTACCGGCAGTGGTCGTGCGGCCGTCCCGCTGCGACAGGGGGCGCGCTGCACTCGGCAGCAAACCCGCACGACACTACCAGGCCGCCGCCGTTCCGGGGAACGGCGACGGCCCAGGGGCGGAGCTACTCGCCCTTGTTCTTCTGGACGATCTCCTCGGCCACGGCCTTGGGGACCTCGGCGTAGGTCTCGAACGTCATCGAGTAGACGGCGCGGCCCGAGGTCTTCGAGCGCAGGTCTCCGATGTAGCCGAACATCTCGGACAGCGGGACGTTGGCCCGGATGACCTTGATGCCGGTGGCGTCCTCCATCGACTGGATCATCCCGCGACGCGAGTTGATGTCGCCGATGACGTCGCCCATGTACTCCTCGGGAGTACGGACCTCGACGGCCATGAGCGGCTCGAGGAGGACCGGCTGCGCCTTGCGCGAGGCCTCCTTGAACGCGATCGAGCCGGCGATCTTGAACGCCATCTCGGAGGAGTCGACGTCGTGCGCCGCTCCGTCGACCAGGGTCGCCTTCACGCCGACCATGGGGTAGCCGGCGAGCACGCCGACCTGCATGGCGTCGCGGATGCCCGCGTCGACGGAGGGGATGTACTCGCGCGGGACGCGGCCACCGGTGACGCCGTTGACGAACTCGTAGGTCTTGTCGGCCTCGACCTCCATCGGCTCGATGGTGATCTGGACCTTCGCGAACTGGCCGGAGCCACCCGTCTGCTTCTTGTGGGTGTAGTCGTACTTCTCGACCGTGCGGCGGATCGTCTCGCGGTACGCGACCTGGGGCTTGCCCACGTTGGCCTCGACGTTGAACTCGCGCTTCATGCGGTCGACCAGGATGTCGAGGTGCAGCTCGCCCATTCCCTTGATGACCGTCTGACCGGTCTCCTGGTTCTGCTCGGTGCGGAAGGTGGGGTCCTCCTCCGCGAGCTTCTGGATCGCGGTGCCGAGCTTCTCCTGGTCCGCCTTCGTCTTGGGCTCGATGGCGACCTCGATGACGGGCTCCGGGAAGGTCATCGACTCGAGCACGACCTGCGCGGCCGGGTCGCTCAGGGTGTCACCGGTGGTGGTGTCCTTGAGGCCGATGACGGCGTAGATGTGGCCGGCGGTGACCGAGTCGACCGGGTTCTCCTTGTTGGAGTGCATCTGGAAGATCTTGCCGATGCGCTCCTTCTTGCCCTTGGTCGAGTTGATGACCTGGGCGCCGGAGTCGAGCTTGCCCGAGTAGACGCGGACGTAGGTCAGGCGGCCGAAGAACGGGTGCACGGCGACCTTGAACGCGAGCGCCGAGAAGGGCTCGGTCGAGTCCGCGTGGCGCATGATGACCTTCTCCTCGTCGCGGACGTCGTGCGCCTCGATGGCGGGGACGTCGAGCGGGGAGGGGAGGTAGTCCACGACAGCGTCGAGCATCGGCTGGACGCCGCGGTTCTTGAACGCCGAGCCGCAGAGCACCGGGTAGATCTCGGAGTTGACGGTCATCTTGCGGATGGCGCCCTTGATCTCCGCGACGGTGAGCTCCTCGCCGCCGAAGTACTTCTCGAGCAGCTCGTCGGAGGTCTCCGCGACGGTCTCGAGGAGCTTCTCGCGGTACTCCGCCGCCTTGTCGGCGAGGTCGGCCGGGATCTCCTCGATCTCGTACTTCGCGCCGAGCGCGACGTCGCCCTTCGAGTCGCCGCGCCACGTGAGCGCGCGCATCTCGACCAGGTCGACGACGCCCTCGAAAGAGGACTCCGCGCCGATGGGCAGCTGGATGACCAGCGGCTTCGCGCCGAGGCGCTTGATGATCGTGTCGACCGTGTAGTAGAAGTCGGCGCCGAGCTTGTCCATCTTGTTGACGAAGCAGATGCGCGGGACGTCGTACTTGTCGGCCTGACGCCAGACGGTCTCGGACTGGGGCTCGACGCCCTCCTTGCCGTCGAAGACGGCGACGGCGCCGTCGAGGACGCGGAGCGAGCGCTCGACCTCGACCGTGAAGTCGACGTGACCGGGGGTGTCGATGATGTTGATCTGGTTCTTGTTCCAGAAGCAGGTCGTCGCGGCGGACGTGATCGTGATGCCGCGCTCCTGCTCCTGCGCCATCCAGTCCATCGTCGCGGCGCCGTCGTGGACCTCGCCGATCTTGTGCGTGATACCCGTGTAGAACAGGATGCGCTCGGTGGTGGTGGTCTTGCCGGCATCGATGTGGGCCATGATGCCGATGTTGCGGACCTTGTTCAGGTCGGTGAGCACATCTTGTGCCACGGAGTTCCTCCGATAGGTGATGGAGCCAGCGCACCGGGTTCATGGCCGAATGGCTGGGATTCTGGTGGTGGCGGTCGCCCGGTCGCGGGGATCGGGCGATCCGCCGCCGGGACCGGGCCCGCAGCGGTGACGCCGCGGGCCCGGTGGTCGCGGTCGCCCGGGGGCGGCCGCGGGGTGCGCTACCAGCGGTAGTGCGCGAAGGCCTTGTTCGACTCGGCCATCTTGTGGGTGTCCTCGCGACGCTTGACAGCGGCGCCCAGACCGTTCGACGCGTCGAGGATCTCGTTCATGAGACGCTCGGTCATCGTCTTCTCGCGACGGGCCTTCGCGTAGCTGGTGAGCCAGCGGAGCGCGAGGGTGTTGGCGCGGTGGGGCTTGACCTCGACCGGGACCTGGTAGGTCGAGCCGCCGACGCGGCGGCTGCGGACCTCGAGGGTCGGGCGGACGTTGTCGAGCGCCTTCTTGAGGGTGACGACCGCGTCCTGGCCGTTCTTGCCGGCGACGCCCTCGAGGGCACCGTAGACGATGCGCTCGGCGAGGCCCTTCTTGCCGTCCAGGAGGATCTTGTTGACGAGCTGGCTGACGATGGGGGCGCCGTAGACGGGGTCTGCGACGACGGGGCGCTTGGGAGCGGGGCCCTTACGAGGCATTACTTCTTCTCCATCTTCGCGCCGTACCGGCTGCGAGCCTGCTTGCGGTTCTTGACGGCCTGGGTGTCCAGGGCGCCGCGAACGATCTTGTAGCGGACACCGGGGAGGTCCTTGACGCGACCGCCGCGCACGAGCACCATCGAGTGCTCCTGCAGGTTGTGGCCCTCGCCGGGGATGTAGGCGGTGACCTCGGTGCCGTTGGAGAGCTTCACGCGGGCCACCTTGCGGAGGGCCGAGTTCGGCTTCTTGGGCGTGGTCGTGTAGACGCGCGTGCAGACGCCGCGCTGCTGGGGGTTGGCCTTCAGGGCGGGCGCCTTGGTCTTGGTGACCTTCGGCGTGCGTCCCTTGCGGACCAACTGCTGAATCGTTGGCACTGGTTTTGCTCCTTGAATGCTGCACGGTGACAGCGGATCGATGGTCGACATTCGGCCCTCCCGTCTCCGGGAACGGCCGAGTTCATCTGGACCCGACGCACCCCGCGGCCCCGCGAGCGGGACCGGGAGGGTGAGGGGTATGCCGTGGGGGCCGCCCGATCGGACGAACCCGCGGATCCTCGCGGACCCGGTGGAGCGAAGTGCGGCGACCGCATCGACCCGGAGGCACGACACGAGCGCACGGCAAAGCGCACACCCGAAGAATATTACGGGGAGTGACGGGGCCGGTCAACCGAGCGGCGTTCGCCCTGGGAGATGCCGCAGCGCCGCGACGAGCCGCGCCGGGACTCCGCCGTCACTCCCGCTCGTCGCCCTCCCAGCCCCAGTGGGGGCTGCGGCCGCCGGCGTCGCGACGGGCCAGGAGCAGGAGGAACAGGAGCTGGACGGCGGCCGCGAGCACGCCGGTCGCGATCGCGAAGACAGTGGGGGCGTGGTCGAGGATCCAGCCGAGGATCTCCCCCGGCTCCTGGCGGCCGAGCCCGTAGAGCGCTCCGCCCGTGACGAGGAAGAGCAGGTAGACGACGACCCCGGTCAGCAGCGACGGGCCGAGGACGCGGTGGACGGCGGGACGGGCGGCGAGGGTCACCATCGCGACCAGCACGGCGACGACGCAGACCGCCACCGACACCGGCCCCAGCAGCGGGCCGGCGTCGCGCTCGGGCACGACGTCCTGGTCCAGCAGGAGGCTGAGGACCCCGAACGCGCAGACGACCAGGGCGAGGTAGAGGAACGCGGCGAAGCCGGCCAGCGCGAGGCCGTAGCCCAGGCCGGCTCCGCGGCCCTGCCCCTGCCCCTCCGGAGTCACGACTGCGCGGCCGCTTCGCGCTCGGCGTTGCGGCGCTTGACGCCCCGGGCGCGGCCGGCGATCGCGGCGCCGCCCCAGACGCTCGCCTCCCGGCCGAGGACGCCGGCGGCGAGGACCGCCGCGAGGACTGCGGGATCGCGGACGTAGTCGAGCGCGAGGGAGCGGTCGATCGGCAGGGCGAGCGGTCCGACGGCGCTCCAGCCGCCGACCAGCGCGGCCGCGGCCGTGAGGAGGGCGACGAGGGAGCCGCCGAGGACGTAGGCCCACCAGCCCGCGCGGTTCACGACCAGCACGATCAGCGCCAGGCCGACCAGGAACGCGGCCACCGGGGCGAGGAAGAGCGCGGTCGGCGCAGCGTCGAGCGCGAGGGCGACCGGGTCGCCGCCGACGCGGTCGACGAGGAGGCGGATCGCCGTCAGGGCGACGAGGTACAGGACGGCGAAGACCGCGGTCGTCAGGAGGGCGAGCGCGAGGCCCGCGAGGCGGTTGCCGGAGCGCCGGACCGGCTCGGGCTCGGCCTCGACCGGCCCGAGGGCGCTGGGGGCGGACGCGGCGGCGGCCGGGGCGGCGGGCTCGACGGTCGGCTGCCGACCCGTCACGGGCTCGGGCCAGACGTACTCCCGGGTCGGCTGGGGTCCGGTTCCGCCGGACGTCTCGGTCGCGGAGGGGATCCGCGTGGTCTCGGCGTCGCTGCTCCAGGTCACCCGGACAGCATAGGCACGCCTTCCGCCGCGCCCGGTGCGCCGCGCGGCTCCCCGTCGACGGGGGACAGCGCCGACCGTCTACTCGAGCGGGTGGAGGAGGCGGTGCAGGAACTGCCGTGTGCGCGGCTCGCGCGGCTCCCGGAGGATCTCCGCAGGGGCGCCCCGCTCGACGACCACGCCGTCGGCCATGAAGACGACCTCCGAGGCCACCTGCCGGGCGAACTCGAGCTCGTGCGTCACGACGAGCATGGTCCAGCCCTCCCCCGCCAGCTCCCGCATCAGCGAGAGCACGTCGCCGACCAGCTCCGGGTCCAGCGCCGAGGTGGGCTCGTCGAAGAGGAGCAGATCGGGCCGCAGCGCGAGCGCCCGGACGATGCCCACGCGCTGCTGCTGACCGCCGGAGAGCTCGAAGGGGTAGGCGCTCCCCCGGCCGCCGAGGCCGACGCGCTCGAGCAGGCGCTCCGCCTCCGGGACCACCTCGGACGCGGGACGGCGCTGCACTCGCAGCGGCCCCTCCGTCACGTTCTGGAGGACGGTCAGGTGCGGGAAGAGGTTGAAGTGCTGGAAGACCATCGCGGAGTGGTCGCGCAGCCCGGTCAGCGCCTTCCGTCCGACGCCGCGGTCGAAGTCGAGGACACTGCCGTCGGCGAGCTCGACCAACCCGCCGTCCGGCACCTCGAGGCTGTTCAGCGAGCGCAGGACGGTGGTCTTGCCCGAGCCGGACGGCCCGATCAGGGCGACGACCTCGCCGCGGTGGACCTCCAGGTCGATGCCGCGCAGCACCTCCACCCCGCCGAACGACTTGCGGAGGCCGCGGGCCGTGAGCACGGGCCGGGCGTCGGTCGGAGTGTCAGCGGGCGACATAGCGGTCCAATCGCTTCTCGAGCAGGCCCTGGCCGCTGGAGAGCACCAGGCAGATGAGCCAGTAGATCAGAGCGGCCTCGAGGTAGAGGAGCATGAACTCGCTCGACGCGGTGGCGATCTTCTGCGCCTGCCGGAAGAGCTCGGTCACCAGGATGAGGGAGGCCAGCGAGGTGTCCTTCACCAGCGAGATGAAGGTGTTCGACAGCGGGGGGACGGAGACGCGCGCGGCCTGCGGGAGGATGATGCGCCGCAGCGAGAGCGAGCGGCTCATGCCGATCGTGTGCGCCGCCTCCCACTGCCCCTTCGGGACGCTGAGGATCGCCGCGCGGATCACCTCCGCCGCGTAGCCGCCCACGTTGAGGGCGAACGCGATGGTGGCGCTGGGCCAGGGGTCGATCTTCAGTCCGAGGCTCGGCAGCCCGTAGAAGATCACGAACAGCTGCACCAGGAGCGGCGTGCCCCGGATGACGGAGATGTAGGCACGCGCGATCCAGGAGAGGATCCGCACCCGGGAGAGCCTCATCAGGGCGACCGCCAGCGCGAGCACGAGCCCAATGGCGAAGCTCGCCAGCGCGAGCGGGATCGTCCCGACGATGCCCCCGGAGAGGATCGGCCAGAACGACCGGAGGACGAGGTCCATTGTGTTCTCCCGCCTTCGCGGGAGGATCCGCGGTCGGCTCGATCGGGTGGTGGCGTCGGGGGCGGATCGTCTCCGCCTCCTGGGGAATGCTGGCACGCTTCGCGCCGGGGCGGGCGCCCTTGCGGGCGGACCCGCTGCCTGAGCCGCTCCGCCGCTCCCCCGCGCCGGAGCCGCTCACGCACGAGACGGCCCCTCCCGGAAGGGGAGGAGCCGCCTCGGGGTGGGGCTACTGGGAGACGTCGGCTCCGAAGTAGCGCTCGGAGATGGAGGCGAGGGTGCCGTCCTCGCGCAGCTCGTCGAGGGCGGAGTCGACGGCCTCGACGAGGTCGTCCGAGCCCTTCGGGAAGGTGAAGGCGCTCTCGGAGGTGTCGTCGGTGGTGACGGCGACCTTGAGGCCCGCGGCCTGGTCGGGGTAGGTCGTGGACCAGTCGAGCCAGGTGAGGCGGTCGTTCACGGTCGCGTCGACGCGGCCCTGCTCGACGAGGGCGATGGCCTGCGCCCAGCCCTCGACGCCCTCGACCTCGGCGCCGTTCTCCTGCGCGACGGTGTACCAGTTGCTCGAGAGCGACTGCGCGGTGGTCTTGCCGGAGAGGCCGGCGAGGTCGGTGATCGAGGTGTCGCTCGAGGGGACGATCACGACGCCGGGGCTGACCGAGTACGGCTCCGAGAAGTCGTACTTCGCCTCGCGCTCGTCGTTGATCGAGACCTGGTTCGCGATCACGTCGAAGCGCGCTCCGTCCAGGCCCGCGAACATCGCGTCCCACTGCGTCTCCTGGAAGTCGGGCTCGACGCCCAGCTTCTCGACCACGGCGGTGATCACGTCGACGTCGTAGCCGGTGAGGGCTCCCGTCCCGCCGTCGGCGTGGAAGGAGAAGGGCGGGTAGGTGCCCTCGGTGCCGATGGTGAGCTTCCCCGAGTCCTCGACCTCGGCCAGAGTCAGGCCGGAGCTGGCGGAGGCGGTGCCCTCGCCGCTCGAGCCGGAGACCACGTCGTCGGTCGAGGCGGGCGCGCAGCCGGCGAGGACCAGGGCGGCGGCGGCGGCGGTCGTGCCGAGCAGGACGCGCAGGGAGGTGCGGGCGGAGAGGGTCACGGTGTTGTCCTTCGGTGCATCACGGAGTCGTGGCGGTCCCGCTGTGCCGGATGCGGCGCGGGGATCGACGAGGGGACGGGTCGTCCCGGGGCGGACCGCTGCTCGGCGGAACCGCCCGGAGTGACGATAACCAGTGGAGGGGGCGGCCCTATTCCCGGATGTCGCCGTGTGACGCCGGGAGTCCGGCCAGGAAGTGCTCGGCACCGGCGACCTCGTCGCTCGTGAGGCCCGTCGCCGACTCCGGACGCACCAGGTGGAAGGGGGTGCTCTGCTCGCGGGCCCAGTCGTACGCGTCCTCGTGAAGGTTGTCGTCGATCCACACCACGGCGCCGATCGCGCCGCGCTCGGCGGCCGCCTCCAGCCACACCGCGACGGGCTGGAGCTTGCCCGTCCGGCCCGGGAACCGCGGGTCGCTCGGGAGGCCGCCGTCGAAGACGATCGCCTCCGTGCCCGCCGGCAGCCCGAGGTCCTGGGCGAGGACCCGCGTCAAGCGCGGCGGCCAGGTCGTGGCCCACACGATCGTGCCGACCGCGGCCAGACGGGCGACGAGCGCCGCCCGCTCCGGCTCGAGCTCCAGGCGGTGCGAGCCCGAGGCGCGATCGCTGCGGACGGAGGGGTTCAGGACGCCGTCGACGTCGAGCAGGATCAGGGCGGCCATGCCTGTCACCGTAGCGGCGGCGGGGCGGATCGCGCGAGGAGCGCTAGCGTGACGGGATGCCTCCGTCCCTCCTGCTGCCGGGAGGCCGCACAGCCGTGCTGGGGCCGGATCCCGTGCGGCCGGAGGCGCTGCTGCTCACGGTCGACGGCGCGGAGCAGTCGCTGATCGATCCGGGCGATCCCCGGGCTCTGCACCTCGAGTACCTCGCGCGCCTCGGCGCGGTGGTCGACGCCGCCGCCCCTCCCGGCGAGCCGCTGCGCGTGCTGCACCTCGGAGCCGGAGCCCTGGCCCTGGCCCGGTACGTCGCCGCGACCCGGCCGGGCTCCGAGCAGCTCGCGGTGGAAAGCGCGGCAGGACTCGTGGAGTTCGTGCTCGAGCACGCGCCGCTCCCCCGCGGCGCGCGCGTCCGACTCCTCACGGCCGACGCCGCAGGGCCCCTGCCGCCCTGGAGCGCCGACCTCGTCGTGCTCGACGTCTACGACGGGGACGAGATCCCGGAGCCGTTCTACCGCGCGTCCGTCCTCGCTCCGCTCGCCGCCCGCGTCGGCGCCGACGGGCTCCTCGCGGTCAACGTCGCCGACGACGCCGACCACCGGAGGCTGGACCGCCTGCGCGGGGTCGTCCGGGAGCTGCTCCCGGTCACCGCAGCGGTCGGATCGACGGCCTTCGTCGAGGGGCGCACCGGCGGGAACGCGATCCTGCTCGCCTCAGGCTCGGCGCTCGCCGACCACGTCGCCGGCCGCCTGCTGCGCGCCGGCCCGCACCCGGTCTCCGCCGCGGCGGATGGCGACGTCGTGGTCGCCGAGGTGGCGGTAGAAGTCGACCCGTGAGTCGAGAGTGACGCCGGTCTCGAGGTACTTGGCGCGGATCCGCTTGATGTAGGTGCGGACGGTGTGCTCGGCGACGCTGAGGTCGACCGCGACGGTGCGGACCGCGGCACCCGCTCCGTAGGCGCGCATCACCCGGCTCTCCTGCGGGCTCAGCACCGGGCGGCGCTCCTCGCGCCCGTGCACGAGCCGGTGGCGGGCGGTGTCCGAGATCCAGGTGCGGCCGGAGGCGACCGAGACGACCGCCGCCGCGAGCTCGCTGGGGTCGTCGCCCTTCCAGACGTACGCCGCCCTCTCCCGTCGCAGCACGGCCCGCACCGGCTCCAGGGAGTCGGAGGAGGAGAGCACGACGAGGCCGACGGTCCAAGCCGCCGCACGCTCGAGGGCGTCGGCCACCTCCTCGCCGGGCACGCCGTCCAGGTCGAGGACCGCGATGCGGTCGACGCCCTCCTCGTCGTGCGAGAACTGCGGCAGCAGCTGCGCGAGCAGCGCCTGCAGCGCGGCACGCTCGATCGCTGGTCCGTCGACGACGGCCAGCGTGAACCGATCGAATCCGGTCACGGGGGTCCCCTAGCAGGGGCAGGTTCGGGTCCGCCCCGGCTGCACCGTAGCGGTCCGCGACGTCGTCGTGCACGTGATGGGACATTCCGTCTCAGTGGGAGGACGCCCCAGAGCACTCCGGATCGGCTCACGGAGCGCGTGGAGGACCACCCGCGGCACCGTCTCCGGCTAGTGTCCCTCTCCATGGACGACAGCGCAGAGGGCTCCCGGCGGGCCCGGAGGATCCCCGCGGAGCAGGTCCGCAGCCGCATGATCGCCACGGCGCGCGACGTCGTCTCGAACCACGGCCTCACGGTGAGCTTCGCGCACCTGCCCATGGAGGAGTACATCCGCCTGGCCGGCGTGCCGCGCAGCTCCGTCTACCGGATCTGGAGCACGCGCGAGGAGTTCGTGGCCGACCTGGTCGGCGAGGTCTTCGTGCGGGACCGGTACGCGGAGGGCGCCGATCCCGAGGCCCAGCAGGAGATGCGCGAAGTCTACGAGCGCTCCACCGATCTGCTCTCCACGGCCGCCGGCCGCCGCCGGGTCGCCTGGGAGACCATCCGCATCGGCGCGCGGGCCAATGCCGAATCGCTCCGCCGCTCCGCCGACTGGTCGTCGTACAACGCGCTGCTCGCCTGCACCTTCTCGATGGAGGAGGGGCCTGCACGCGACGCCGTGCGCGCCACGGCGAAGCGGATCGAGGGCATGCTCACGCGCCGGATGCGCGACTTCTACGAGGAGACGCTGCAGGTCTTCGGCGGGACGATGCGCCCGGGATTCACGACGCTCCAGCTCGCCCACCTCACCGCGATCGTGATCGACGGGCTCGCCCACCGCGGCCGGCTCCTCGACGACGACCTCGACGCTCCGGTGACCGCCCCCGGCCTCGACGGCGAGCCGGTCGAGTGGACCCTGGCGGCCTGGACGATCCGCTCGATCGTCGACGGGATGCTGGAGCCGGTCGCGGAGGACTGAGCGGACCCCGCGACCCGGATCACTCGTCCGGTTCGGTGAACCCGTCGATCAGCAGCAGCACCGACACCACCGCCAGTGACGGTCCGTCGGGATCGGCCGGGTCGAGCGGGCCGGTCACCAGCTCCGGTGCCGCGATCCGCGCGATGCACAGACCCTCGATCAGGGCCGAGACGGCGGAGGCGAGAGCGGCGGCGCCGCGGTCCGGGCGCAGCCGGAGCCCCGCCTCGGCGAGGGTGTGCTCGTAGTACTTCGCCATGTTGTCGATGAAGTGCAGCTGGCGGGACCGCAGAGCGGATCCGATGGCGGTCCGCGCCGGCTCCTCGTGCGAGCCCACCGCGCCGGCGAGAGCGATGAAGTTGCGCCAGTGCTGCGACGAGAAGATGTTGTCGACGTTCGCGTCGACGGCGACCCGGACGGAGGCGATCAGGGCCTCGCGGCGCTGCGCCGGGGTCGGCTCGGGGTCGAGGCTGCGGTGGAGGTGGGAGTTCCCGGCCCGCAGGGACGGCTGGTCGAGGCGGGTGGCGAGGACCCGCTCCGGGATCGCGGCGATCAGCTCGTCGTAGAACGACTGGCGAGTGGGCCAGATCCGGTAGACGGTGCTGCGCGGAACACCCGCCGAGCGGATGACGTCCTCGAGGGGCAGGTGGGCGACTCCGACGCGCAGGCCCTCGGCGCGGACGACCGCGAGAGCGGCGTCCAGCAGGCGGGTGCGGACCTGCTCGCGGGTCAGGCGGGGAGGACGCGCCGGCTCCTCCGCATCGAGGGGGTCGTCGCTCATCAGGCCTCCGGCGCCGGGATGCACGGAGGAGCCTCCGACATCTACTGTCCAGCCGAGCGTACCCGGAGGGAGCGCGGAACGTGAGAGGAGATCGGAGACGGGCGCGGCCCGCGCATGCGGCTCGGGTGCCGCGCGGGCCGCGCTGCCTGTCCCCCAGGCGGCCTCCCCATGGGCCGGTCCGACCGTATGCTTCCCGACAGACGTCCGTCAACTGACGCGACATGGTGTCTCCTCGGCGGTGTCCGCCGACCGGTCACGAGGACCGCCTCCGGGACTCCTCCGCCGCCGGGAGCGCCCTCGCCGCGGTCTGCGCTCGAGAGGCGTGCGGAGCGGACAGCTCGCCCGCGACGACGTCCGACACGACGACGGTGGCGTGCTCGACGAGGTCGACGTTCCGGGTCAGCCGCGCGTGGTGGCACGGGCTCGCGTCGACGTCGACCACGAGCTTCGCGAAGCGCAGAGCATCGCCGAGCCGCGCGAACGGCGAGAGCTCGGCGACGAGGGACGGCACGTCCGCCGCGGCGAGGTAGGTGTAGCGGCAGGTCGAGACCACGTAGTCGTCGACTCCGGCCGTCGCCGATCCGGTCGCGACCATGATGTCGCCGAGGTCGACCGGCGCGGTGGCGAGGCCGAGCGCCACCGCGGCGGTCACCTGGATGTCACCCACCAGCGCCGTCACGTGCACGCCGGCGGGCCAGGGCGGCAGGGAGCCGAGCTCGGTCGATCCCGTCCGCAGGCCCTTGCCCGCCGCCGAGGCGAGGGCGTCGATCATCGGCACTCCCGTGCACTCCCCCGCGTGCTCGGCGTCCTCCGAGACGGCGTCCCCGCAGGAGGCGAGCATCGCCGAGACGCTCAGCCGGCTCTGCGGGTCCAGTCCTGCGATCACCGCGGGGCTGACCTGGCCGGAGTCGTCGACCATTCGTCCGAGGCGCTCCGCGACGTCGGATCCCGTGTTTGGGGTGCCGAAGGTGAGGACGGACGAGACCATCGAGGCGACGGCGGTCCCGTCGACCGAGCCGCTCAGCGCCTGGCGGGCGGCGAGCCCTCCCATCGAGTGCGCGACGACGACGGCGCGGTGCCCGGTCGCGGAGACGAGGCAGGCGATCGAGGAGGCGAGCGCGTCGCTGATCCCCGGGTCGGTGACCCAGCGCGCGGCGAGCCGGCGGTAGTCGAAGGTGTAGACCGCGGCGCCGTCGATCTGCTGCAGCCGGCCGAGGAGGGACGGCTCGGAAGCGTCGAGCGGAGCGGTCGCCGACTCCGACGACACCATGTCGACGAGATGGGAGAAGGCCCCTGTGCGGTCGGCGTCGTGCGTCGCCGTGCCCAGCCAGCCGTGCAGCATCACGATGGGGACCAGCGCGGCGGCGGAGCGCGGCCGGACGTCGTCGCCCGCGAGCACGGGAGCCAGCTCCGCGACGCCGCAGGACGAGGGTGCGACCGCCTCTGCCGCCTCCGCCCGCCCCGCGGGCACCACGACGACGCCGACCACCACGAGCAGTGCGGCCAGCACGACGATCACGAGTCTCATCCGCGCGTTTCCTCACGTGCCGCGACCAGGACGGGGAACGGGTACAGGCTCGACCCGACGAGCACCCATCGAGTCAATCACCCCGCTCCTGCGGGGAAGGCCGCTCGTCGCGAACGGGCGGCCCCCCCGTGCGGGTGACCGCGGGTCGGGGACGACGAAGGCCCCGCCGGTGTCCCGACGGGGCCTTCGATCGTTCAGCTCACCTGGATCAGCTGTAGTTGCCCGGCTCGTAGCCGTCGCTCGAGAACGAGTCGAAGTCGACGAACGAGAGGTCGGCGTCGCTGAACGCGGCGTCGTCGGCGAAGATGCGGTTGGGGTACCGCTCGGCCTTCGCCTCCTCGGTCGCCTCGACCGACACGTTCCGGTACTTGGGCAGACCGGTTCCCGCCGGGATCAGCTTTCCGATGATCACGTTCTCCTTCAGGCCCATCAGCGGGTCGCGCTTGCCCTCCATGGCCGCCTGCGTCAGGACGCGGGTGGTCTCCTGGAAGGACGCGGCCGACAGCCACGACTCGGTCGCGAGCGAGGCCTTGGTGATGCCCATGACCTCCTGGCGGGCGGACGCGGTCCGCTTGCCCTCGGTCAGAGCCGCACGGTTGACCTCGCTGTAGCGCGAGCGGTCGACGAGCTCGCCCGGCAGCAGCTCCGTGTCGCCGTGGTCGACCACGGTGACCTTGCGGAGCATCTGACGCACGATGACCTCGATGTGCTTGTCGTGGATCGGCACACCCTGCGAGCGGTAGACGCCCTGGACGCCGCCCACCAGGTGCTTCTGGACCTCGCGGACGCCCAGCACGCGCAGGACCTCCTTGGGGTCGACCGTTCCGACGTGCAGCTGCTGCCCGAGCTCGACGTGCTGGCCGTCCTCGATGAGGAGCTGCGAGCGCTTGAGCACCGGGTAGATGACCGCCTCGTCGCCGTTGTCCGGCTGGAGGATGACGCGGCGGGCACGGTCGGTGTCCTCGATGGTGATCCGGCCGGCGGCCTCCGCGATCGGCGACGCGCCCTTGGGGGTGCGGGCCTCGAAGAGCTCCTGCACGCGGGGAAGACCCTGCGTGATGTCGTCGGCCGAGGCCGATCCACCGGTGTGGAAGGTGCGCATCGTGAGCTGCGTGCCGGGCTCGCCGATCGACTGGGCCGCGATGATGCCGACGGCCTCTCCGATGTCGACGAGCTTGCCGGTGGCGAGCGAGCGGCCGTAGCAGGCCGCGCAGACGCCGACGGCGGACTCGCAGGTCAGGACGGAGCGCACCTTGATGTGGCGCACGCCCGCTCCGACCAGCTTCTCGATGAGCACGTCGCCCACGTCCTCGCCGGCCTCGGCGACGAGCTCGCCGGCCTCGTTCGACGCCGGGGTGGCGAGCGAACGGGCGTAGACGGAGTTCTCGACGTTGGAGTCCTTGATCCAGGCGCCGGTGGCGTCCTGGAGCATGATCGGCAGGTCGAGGCCCTTCGAGGTGCCGCAGTCCTCCTCGCGGATGATGACGTCCTGCGAGACGTCGACGAGTCGACGCGTCAGGTAGCCCGAGTCCGCGGTGCGGAGCGCGGTGTCGGCCAGGCCCTTGCGGGCACCGTGCGTGGCGATGAAGTACTCGGCGACCGACAGGCCCTCGCGGTACGAGGAGATGATCGGTCGGGCGATGATCTCGCCCTTCGGGTTGTTCACCAGGCCTCGCATGCCGGCGATGTTGCGCACCTGCAGCCAGTTGCCGCGGGCACCGGAGGTGACCATGCGGTTGATGGTGTTGTCCGTCGGGAAGTTCGCGCGCATGGCCTTGGCGACCTCGTCGGTCGCCTCGGTCCAGATCTTCACGAGCTCCTGGCGGCGCTCGGCCTGAGTGGTCAGACCCTTGTCGTACTCGGACTCGACCTTCGCGGCCTTCTTCTCGTAGCCCGCGATGATCTCGGGCTTCGACGGCGGCGTGAGGATGTCGGACAGCGCCACGGTGACACCCGAGCGGGTGGCCCAGTAGAAGCCGGCGTCCTTGATCCGGTCGAGGGAGGCGGCGACCTCCACCTTCGGGTAGCGCTCCGCGAGGTCGTTGACGATCCCGGAGATGGTCGTCTTGTCGGCGACCTGCTCGAAGTAGGGGTAGTCGACCGGCAGCGCCTCGTTGAAGAGGGCGCGGCCGAGCGTGGTCTCGAGGAGGACCGGCGCGGTGACCTTGCCGTTCTCGTCGATCTCGACGCCCTCGGGTGCCTGACCCTGCGCGAAGTACACGTCCGACATGCGGATCCTGACCTTCGAGTTCAGGTGCAGCGAGCCCTGGTCCTTCGCGAGGATCGCCTCCGAGACGGAGGAGAACGCGCGGCCCTCGCCGGCGGCGCCCTCGCGGATCGTCGTCAGGTGGTGGAGGCCGATGATCATGTCCTGCGTGGGCAGGGTGACCGGACGGCCGTCCGAGGGCTTGAGGATGTTGTTCGACGCGAGCATCAGGATGCGCGCCTCGGCCTGGGCCTCGACGGACAGCGGCAGGTGGACGGCCATCTGGTCGCCGTCGAAGTCCGCGTTGAACGCGGCGCAGACGAGCGGGTGCAGCTGGATCGCCTTGCCCTCGACCAGCTGGGGCTCGAAGGCCTGGATGCCGAGACGGTGCAGCGTGGGCGCGCGGTTCAGCAGGACGGGGCGCTCGCGGATGATCTCCTCGAGCACGTCCCACACCTGCGGGCGCGAGCGCTCCACCATGCGCTTGGCGGCCTTGATGTTCTGCGCGTGCGACAGGTCGATCAGGCGCTTGATCACGAACGGCTTGAACAGCTCCAGCGCCATCTGCTTGGGCAGACCGCACTGGTGCAGCTTGAGCTGCGGGCCGACGATGATGACCGAGCGGCCCGAGTAGTCGACGCGCTTGCCCAGCAGGTTCTGGCGGAAGCGACCCTGCTTTCCCTTGAGCATGTCGCTCAGGGACTTCAGGGCGCGGTTGCCGGTTCCGGTGACGGGGCGGCCGCGGCGGCCGTTGTCGAAGAGGGCGTCGACCGCCTCCTGGAGCATGCGCTTCTCGTTGTTCACGATGATCTCGGGGGCACCGAGGTCGAGCAGGCGGCGGAGTCGGTTGTTGCGGTTGATCACGCGACGGTAGAGGTCGTTCAGGTCGCTGGTCGCGAACCGGCCTCCGTCGAGCTGCACCATCGGGCGCAGCTCCGGCGGGATGACCGGGACGACGTCGAGGACCATCGCGGCCGGCGAGTTGCCGGTGGCGAGGAACGAGTTGACGACGCGCAGGCGCTTGATGGCGCGGATCTTCTTCTGACCCTTGCCCTCGGCGATCTGCAGGTGCAGCGTCTCGGCCTCGGCCTGGAGGTCGAACTGCTCGAGGCGCTTCTTGATCGCCTCGGCGCCCATGTAGGCCTCGAAGTAGACGCCGTACCGGTCGACGAGCTCGTTGAAGACCGCGTCCTCGGGCTTGAGGTCGCCGACCTTGAGGGTGCGGAACTGCTCCCACACGCTCTCGAGCCGCGCGATGTCCTCGTCGAAGGACTTGCGGATCTGGCCCATCTCCTTCTCGGCGCCGTCCTTGGTGCGGCGCTTCTGGTCGCTCTTGGCGCCCTCCGCCTCCAGGGCGGCGAGGTCGGTCTCCAGGCGCGCCAGGCGGTCCGCGATGCGGGAGTCGCGCTGGTCCGAGAGGGTCTTGATCTCGAGCCGGAGCTCGTTCTCGAGCCCGGGCATGTCGGCGTGACGGCCGTCGTCGTCCACGTCGATGATCATGTACGCCGCGAAGTAGATGACCTTCTCGAGGTCCTTCGGCGCCATGTCCAGCAGGTATCCGAGGCGCGAGGGGACGCCCTTGAAGTACCAGATGTGGGTGACGGGGGCGGCGAGCTCGATGTGGCCCATCCGCTCGCGGCGGACCGAGGACTTGGTGACCTCGACGCCGCAGCGCTCGCAGACGATGCCCTTGAAGCGGACTCGCTTGTACTTGCCGCAGGAGCACTCCCAGTCGCGAGAGGGTCCGAAGATCTGCTCGCCGAACAGGCCGTCCTTCTCGGGCTTCAGGGTGCGGTAGTTGATGGTCTCGGGCTTCTTCACTTCACCGTGCGACCAGCGACGGATGTCATCGGCCGTTGCGAGGCCGATGCGCAGCTCATCGAAAGTGGTTACGTCGAGCAATGTTTTCTCCTTGTCGGAAAACAGGGTGTCTCGTCAGAGACGGGAGGTCGTCAGATGCTGGCGCGGATCAGATGTCGTCGACGGAGGACGACTCGAACCGGGAGGAGATGTTGATGCCGAGCTCTTCCGCGGCGCGGTAGACCTCGTCATCGGTGTCGCGCAGGCTGACCGCGGTGCCGTCGGCCGAGAGGACCTCGACGTTCAGGCACAGGGACTGCATCTCCTTGATGAGGACCTTGAAGGACTCCGGGATGCCGGGCTCCTGGATGTTCTCGCCCTTGACGATGGCCTCGTACACCTTCACTCGGCCGAGGATGTCGTCCGACTTGATGGTGAGGAGCTCCTGGAGGGCGTAGGCGGCGCCGTAGGCCTCGAGGGCCCACACCTCCATCTCGCCGAAGCGCTGGCCGCCGAACTGCGCCTTACCACCGAGCGGCTGCTGGGTGATCATCGAGTACGGGCCCGTCGAGCGCGCGTGGATCTTGTCGTCGACGAGGTGGTGCAGCTTCAGGATGTACATGTAGCCGACCGAGACCGGGTCCGGGAAGGGCTCCCCGGAGCGGCCGTCGAACAGCTGCGTCTTGCCGGACGAGCCGATCAGGCGCTCTCCGTCGCGCGTCGGGGTGGTGGAGTCGAGGAGCCCTGCGAGCTCCTCCTCCGCCGCGCCGTCGAAGACGGGGGTCGCGACCTTGGTGCCGGGCGCCGCCTCACGGGCGTGCTCGGGCAGGCGCGCGGCCCACTCCGGCTGGCCCTCGACCTTCCAGCCCTGCTTCGCGATCCACCCGAGGTGGATCTCGAGGACCTGGCCGAAGTTCATGCGGCCGGGGACGCCGAGCGGGTTGAGGACGATGTCGACCGGGGTGCCGTCGGCGAGGAACGGCATGTCCTCGACCGGCAGGATCTTCGAGATGACGCCCTTGTTGCCGTGGCGGCCGGCGAGCTTGTCGCCCTCGGTGATCTTGCGCTTCTGGGCGATGTAGACGACGACGCGCTGGTTGACGCCCGAGCCGAGCTCGTCGTCGCCGTCCTGCGCGTCGAACACCTTGACACCGATGATCGTGCCCTGCTCGCCGTGGGGCACCTTCAGCGACGTGTCGCGGACCTCGCGGCTCTTCTCGTTGAAGATCGCGCGGAGCAGGCGCTCCTCGGCCGAGAGCTCGGTCTCGCCCTTGGGCGTGACCTTGCCGACGAGGATGTCGCCGGGGCGGACCTCGGCGCCGATGCGGATGATGCCGCGCTCGTCCAGGTCGGCCAGGAGCTCCGGGCTGACGTTGGGGAGGTCGCGGGTGATCTCCTCCTTGCCGAGCTTGGTGTCGCGGGCGTCGACCTCGTACTCCTCGATGTGGATCGAGGAGAGGACGTCGTCCTTCACCAGGTTCTGGCTGAGGATGATCGCGTCCTCGAAGTTGTGGCCCTCCCACGGCATGAACGCGACGAGCAGGTTCTTGCCCAGCGCGAGCTCGCCGTTCTCGGTGGCGGGGCCGTCGGCGACGACCTCGCCGACCTCGATGCGCTCGCCGGCCGAGACGACCACGCGGTTGTTGTACGAGGTGCCCTGGTTGGAGCGGTCGAACTTGCGGAGGAAGTAGGTCTGCGTGCCGCCCTCGTCCAGCTGGACGGTGACGGAGTCGGCGGAGACCTCCTGGACGACACCGGCCTTGTCGGCGGTGATGACGTCGCCGGCGTCGATGGCCGCGAAGCCCTCCATGCCGGTTCCGACGACGGGCGACTCGCTGCGCAGCAGCGGGACGGCCTGACGCTGCATGTTCGCTCCCATGAGCGCGCGGTTCGCGTCGTCGTGCTCGAGGAACGGGATCAGCGAGGTCGCGACCGAGACCATCTGGCGCGGCGAGACGTCCATGTAGTGGACGCGCTCGGCGTCGACGAGCTCGACCTCTCCGCCCTTGGGACGGACCAGGACCTTGCCCTCCGCGAAGCGGAAGTCCTTCGTGAGGGGGGCGTTCGCCTGGGCGACCAGGTACTCGTCCTCCTCGGACGCGGTGAGGTAGTCGATCTGCGAGGTGACGGTGCCGTCGACGACCTTGCGGTACGGGGTCTCGATGAAGCCGAACGAGTTGATGCGCGCGAAGGACGCGAGCGATCCGATCAGGCCGATGTTCGGGCCTTCCGGGGTCTCGATCGGGCACATGCGGCCGTAGTGCGAGGGGTGGACGTCGCGGACCTCGACGCCGGCGCGCTCACGGGAGAGTCCGCCGGGGCCGAGCGCCGACAGGCGGCGCTTGTGGGTCAGACCCGCGAGCGGGTTGTTCTGGTCCATGAACTGCGACAGCTGGCTGGTCCCGAAGAACTCCTTGATCGCGGCGACGACGGGGCGCACGTTGATCAGGGTCTGCGGGGTGATCGCCTCGATGTCCTGCGTGGTCATGCGCTCGCGGACGACGCGCTCCATGCGGGACAGTCCGGTGCGGACCTGGTTCTGGATCAGCTCGCCGACCGCGCGGATGCGGCGGTTGCCGAAGTGGTCGATGTCGTCGACGTCGAGACGCAGCTCGACCGACTCGCCGTCGCGCACGCCGGGGAGGGCGGTGCGGCCGTCGTGCAGGGCGACCAGGTACTTGATGGTCGCGATGATGTCCTCGACCGTGAGCACCGAGTCGGACAGCGCCTTGTCGATGCCGAGCTTGCGGTTGATCTTGTAGCGGCCGACCTTCGCGAGGTCGTAGCGCTTGGAGTTGAAGTAGAAGTTGTCCAGCAGCGCGCGGGCGGCCTCGGCGGCGACCTGCTCGCCCGGACGGAGCTTGCGGTAGATGTCGCGGAGGGCGTCCTCCTTGGTGAGGATGTTGTCCTTCTCGAGGGTCAGCTCGATCGACTCGTAGCCGGCGAACTGCTCGAGGATCTCCTCGCTCGTGAGGCCGAGGGCCTTGAGGAACACGGTGACCGACTGCTTGCGCTTGCGGTCGATGCGCACGCCGACCTGGTCGCGCTTGTCGATCTCGAACTCGAGCCAGGCGCCGCGGCTCGGGATGACGCGGGCGGAGTAGATGTCCTTGTCGGACGTCTTCTCCTGCTGGCGCTCGAAGTAGACGCCGGGGCTGCGCACGAGCTGGGACACGACGACACGCTCGGTGCCGTTGATGATGAACGTGCCCTTCTCGGTCATCAGCGGGAAGTCGCCCATGAAGACCGTCTGGGTCTTGATCTCACCCGTGAGGTGGTTCATGAACTCGGCCTCGACGTACAGCGGAGCGGCGTAGGTCTTGCCGCGCTCCTTGCACTCCTCGATCGTGTACTTCTCGGGCTCGAGGTACGGGTTCGTGAAGCTCAGCTGCATCGTCTCGCTGAGGTCCTCGATCGGGGAGATCTCCTCGAAGATCTCGTCGAGGCCGGAGTTGGCGGGGAGGTCCTCCCGGCCGGCGGCCTTCGCCTCGGCGACGCGGGTCTTCCACGCCTCCGAGCCGACGAGCCAGTCGAAGCTCTCGGTCTGCAGCGCGAGCAGATCCGGAACGGTCAGGGTGTCGCTGATCTTGGCGAACGAGAGACGCGAAGCTCCGCGTCCGTTCTTGGGTGAGGTGGTGGTCGCGGTGGACGCAGCAGCCAAGGAAGGAACCTCCGTAGACCCTCGCGGGTCTCAATCTGTGGGATGTGTGGAGTGGGCTCCCGCCGGACGGGCCGCCACCCCTGCCCGCACGCCGTGCGGACCGAGGCGACTCGGTCTTGGGGGCGGGGCTAGAGTGTGGCAACGGCATCCACCATCTGATGCCGGGTTCCGGTGACCTGCCGACCGCGATATGAGGGCATGGGTACTCGGGAGCGCAAAGTACGAATATAGCCGCATCGCGCCACGCCGCGCAAGTGCGGATGCTTGCGCCGCCCCGCGGGGTCCGGTATACGAGGCCACGGCCTCCCGGATCGATCCGACCGGGCCGGGCGCGGAGCCCCGCCGTCCCGCCGCCGCGGCAGACTGGTCGGATGCAGGAACGCACCGGCCGCCGACGCGGAGACGACTCCGAACACCCCCGCGCCGTGCTCGCCAGCGGGTACACCGCGCGGATCGAGCCCGACCGCCACTCGCCCGAGGCGGCGACCCTGGTCGTCGACGGCACTCCGCAGTCGCACGTCGACCTCGCGGATCCGACGCACCTCTCGTTCGAGTACGTCCGCCGGATCGGCCACGCGATCGACCTCGTCGCCCCCGAGGGCGAGAGCGTCACGGCGCTCCACCTGGGCGCCGGAGCGCTGACCCTCCCCCGCTACGTCGCCGCGACCCGGCCGGGCTCGCGCCAGCAGGTCGTCGAGATCGAGGGCGCTCTGGTCGAGCTGGTGCGCGAGGCGCTCCCGCTCCCCCGCGGGGCGCAGATCCGCATCCGCCAGGGCGACGCCCGCGAGGTGCTCGGCAAGCTGCCGCCCGGGCTGCGCGGCACGGTCGACGTGGTCGTCGTCGACATCTTCTCGGGCGCGCGCACTCCCGCGCACGTGACCAGCGCCGAGTTCTACGGGGCGATCGCGCCGCTGCTCGCCCCCGGCGGCCTGGTCGCGGTGAACGTGGCCGACGGCGGCGCGCTCGCCTTCGCCCGTGCCCAGGCCGCGACGCTCGCCTCCGTCTTCGCGCACACCGCGATCATGACCGACACCCAGATGCTCAAGGCCAAGCGCTTCGGGAACGTGGTGATGCTCGCCTCGGCCGATCCGCTGCCGCTCGACGGCCTGCCGCGGCGCCTCGCCTCCGACCCCGCGCCCTCCAAGCTGGTGCAGGGGCGGGAGCTCGAGAACTTCATCGCCGGCGCCCTCGTCGTCACGGACGAGACCGCCACCCCGTCGCCGCTGCCGGCGCGGAGCGTCTTCCAGGTGCGACGGGGCTGACCCGGGCCGCGCGTCGGGGCGCCGTCCGGGGACCCGCCGGTACACTCGACGCCGGGGTCAGCGACCCCGACCGTCCTCTCGTCCGCCGCGCGCGACGATCCGGATCCGCACTCCACGAGGAAGCATCGCCCTGAGCATCATCATCCGCCACGACCCCGCGACCCTCCACGAGGAGATCGACGTCGACGCCGCCCAGGAGCGCCTGGAGGAGATCGGCGCGCTGCGCAGCCTCGCCGCGCTCACCGAGAAGGCGGAGCTGCTGCGCCTGCTCGGGCGCGTCGACGAGGCGTGGGACCTCGCGAACGAGGCCGTCCGCCGCACCCGCTTCTCCGGCGACCGCGCCGAGCTGCTCACCGCCCGCGTCCGCCGCGCCCGCCTCATGCAGCTGCGGGGCCGCACCGACGAGGCCCTCTCGGAGCTCGCGCTCTGCGTCGAGGAGGCCCGCACGCACGAGTGGCACCTCGAGCACTCCTTCGCGCTCAAGCACCGCGGCCTCACCTTCTTCGAGCTGGGCGAGTACGGCCGGGCGATGCGCGACTTCGACGCCGCGACCGCCCTCGGCGAGCGCGTCGGGGTCCCCGAGGAGGAGCTCGAGGTCGCGCGCCTGGGCTACGCCGCCGCCTCCGAGTTCCAGGACGGGACCGACCGCGAGGCCCGCACCGACGGCACCGCCCGCGGCCGCCGCCGCGCCGACGGCGACGAGTCCTAGGCAGCGCCACCTGTGGCCGACCTCGAGGACGTGGCCCGCTGGGCCGACGCGCTGATCGAGGAGCACCTCGACCCCTCCTGGTCCTTCGCGCTCGACCACGCGCGCACCCGCGGCGGCGCCTGCCACTGGACGCGCCGCCGGATCACGGTCTCGCGCCACCTCGCAGCCCGCTGGAGCGACGAGGAGGTCCGGCAGACACTCCTGCACGAGGTCGCTCACGCGCTCGCGGGGCCCGACGCCGGGCACGGACCGCAGTGGCGGCGGATCGCGGCGCGGCTCGGGTACACGGGATCGCGCACCCACAGCAACCCGACCGCGGACGAGCTCGCGCCGTGGGTCGGCACCTGCCCGGGCGGACACCTCTTCTACCGCCATCGCCGGCCCACCCGGCCCCTGGCCTGCGGCCGCTGCGCGCGCCGGTTCGAGGCCGCGAACGCGATCCAGTGGCGGCGCCGACCGGTCCCGGCGCCGTGACCCCGGACGAGGCCCCGCACGGCGGGCGCACGCCGGTCACCGGGCAGTGGCTCCCCGAGGCCGACGGCCGGCGCTGGTGGTTCGACTCCGGAAGCCTCGCACTCGACTTCGCCACGACCGGAGCACTGCCTCCGGGAGCGGCCGAGCACCTCGACTCCGACGCCGCCCTGGCCGCCTGGCTCGCCGAGCGCTTCGAGGCGGTCGGCCCCGAGAGCCGGGACGCGCGCCTCGACGACGCGCTGATGCTCCGGGGCGCGATCGCCCGGCTGGCCGTCGCGGCCGAGGCCGGCACCGCGCCCGACCCGCGCGACGTCGACGTGGTCAACCTGGTCGCGGCGATGCCCGATATCCCGCCGGTGCTGAGCGGCGGATCGCGGCAGGCAGGACGGCTCCACGCGGCGGGCAGGCAGGCGCTCGCGTCCATCGCCCGGGAGGCCGTGGGGCTGCTGGGTCCGGCCGCGACCGGACGGCTGCGGCGCTGCGCGGATCCGGAGTGCCGGATGCTCTACCTCGACACGTCCCGAGCCGGGTCGCGCCGCTGGTGCTCGATGCAGCGCTGCGGGAACCGGTCGAAGGTCCGGGCCTACCGCGCGCGCGCCGCCGCCCCGCGCGGCTGACGCACCGCCGCGGCACCGGGAGCGGCGCCGCGGCGGGACGGGTCAGTCGGAGACGCGGACCGAGCGGTCGAAGGCGACGTAGCCCGAGAAGTCCTTGCCGACGCGGTCGAACGCCGTCGGGTAGGGGTGCGGGTACGACCAGGCCTTGTCCTTCTGCAGGCCGTCGCCGGTCTGCACCGAGAAGTACTGGCACTCGCCCTTCCACGGGCAGGTGTAGGGCGTGGGGCTCTCGACGAGCACGCCCTCGGCGATGCTCGACGGCGGGAAGTACCAGTTGCCCTCGATCGAGATCAGGTCGGAGTCGGGGGCGTCGGCGAGGACGACGTCGTTGAGGACGGCTTTCATGCGGGCCAGCTTTCGGTCGGGGCGGGGGGCGGAGGGACCGCCTCCGCCGAACGCTACGCCGGGGGCGGGCGAGTGGTCGAGGCGGCGGCTCGGATCCGCAGGGGCTTGTGCGCTCCGCGGACGCCCTGCACCGCTCGGAGGCCGCGCCCGCCGGAGCGGCGGGTCAGCGGAGGACCGACACCTCGTCGACGGTGTCGACCCGGGCGGCGGCGCGGACCTCGTCCGCCCGCCCCTCGGCGGCGAGCAGGCGGCCGGACTCGGACGCGGTGAGCAGATGCGCGCACGCCCGGCGCAGGCCCTCGTAGGACGCGCAGGCCACCGCGGCCTCGGGCGAGACGTGGTCGATGCCCAGCCCGATGAGCGCGTCGACGACGGCGCCGGCCGCCAGCTGGTCCTCCATCGCGAACCGCGCCGCTCCGCTGTCGTCGACGTCGCCGAGTGCGATCACGTTGACGCTGGTGCGCCCGCCGTTCTCGTGCTGGCGCTCCAGGATCCAGCGGGCGACGGCCGAGCGGTCGGTCAGGCCCGCGCGGACGACGCGGCCCTCCACTCCCCCGAGGTCGGGGCTCTCGCCTCCGGGCAGAGCGTCGACGAGCACCGTGACGTGGGCGGGGGCGAGCACGCGGAGGGCGCGGGCCCCCCACTCGAAGCGGATCTGGTAGGTCGACTGGTCGACGGAGGCGGCGGGAGCGGTCACCCTGACACGGTAGCGAGCCCCGGAGGCGCATACACGTCCGGGGCTCCGCGCGCACCCGGTTCCCGCGCAGGGGCGGGCGGAGGAGGATGTCCCTCGTGAAGGTGATGCTCAAGCACGTGCTCGACACCGACGCCGACTCCGCCTGGCGCGCCCTGCAGAGTCCGGCCGTGTTCCGGGAGGTGATGTCCCCGCTCCTGACCGCCGCGTCGCTGGACGAGGGCGGCTTCCGCCCGACCTGGGGGCTCGGCTCCCACGAGGTCGCGATGGATGCCCTCGGGATCGTGCCGATGGGCGCGCAGGAGATCGACCTCTCCTACCGCCGCGTCCCCTCGATGCCCGACGTGCGGATCCTGCGCGACAGCGGCGGGCCCCTCACCGGCTCCCTCCGCCTCATCACCGCGTGGGACCACCGCATGGCCGTGGCCCCGCTCCCTGACGGGCGCACGCTCTTCCGCGACCGCCTCGAGTTCTCGGCGGGCCTCGCCTCGGCCGCGCTCTGGCCGTCGATGTGGGCGTTCTGGCAGTGGCGCGGCATCCGCATCCGCTCCCTCGCCCCGTCCTGGCGCCACGATCTCGGTGCCGACACCCGCCCGCGCGGGGAGTCCGCCGCATGAGCCCCGACGGCGTCGCCGAGGAGGAGACCGAGCTGTCGCGCTCGGAGCTCCTGCGCCTCCAGTGGCCCTCCGCCGACGAGGAGGAGCAGGACGACGACGGCGTCTCGCCCCGCCGCCGCCTCACGACCGCGGTCGAGGTGTCGGACTGGCGCCGCCACGTCCAGGCCCTCTACGCGGAGGTGCGCCGGCTCTCGAACGTGGACCTGCTCGCCGCGCACGCGTCCTGGATCCGCGGGCGCAACGCGCTCTTCGCGCAGCACCCCTCCACCCCCCTCCTCCCGGCCGACCGCGCGCACTTCCGCTCGCTGCCGATCGCGCCCTACGACGCGGCCTGGCGCTTCGAGCTCGAGGTGGCTCCGGCCGAGGAGGCGCGGCGGATGGACGTGGAGACCGGCACCGACGGCACCGTCCCCTTCGAGCTGATCGGCACGGTCGAGGTGCCGGACGCCGGCAGCCTCGACGTCTGGCGCCTCGCGTCCTACGGAGGAGGACTGTTCCTGCCGGTCAAGGACGCCCTCGCGGGGACACCCGGCGGCACCTACGGCGGCGGCCGCTACCTCCTGGACACCGTGAAGGGCGCCGACCTCGGCCCGGGCTCCGCCCCGGGGACGCTGGTCCTCGACTTCAACTTCGCCTACAACCCCTCCTGCGCCTACGACCCGGCCTGGGCCTGCCCGCTCGCCCAGGCGGGCAACCGGCTGCCGGTCGAGGTGCCGGTCGGCGAGCGCTACCGGGGCTGACACCGACCCTGGACGTTCTCGGAGGGGCGGCCGATAGCCTCCGGGCGGCGCCGTCGTGCGCCGGAAAGCAGGAAAGCCGCATGCCCCGTCCCGTCCTCCTCGTCACCGGAACCTCCACCGGCATCGGCCGCGCCACCGCGATCGAGGCCGCGCGCGCGGGCTGGCGGGTGGTCGCCACCGTGCGGGATCCGGAGCGGGCGGAGGGCCTGCGCGCCGCCGCCGCCGAGGCACGCGTCGAGCTCGACCTGCGAGCGCTCGACGTGACCGACGCGGACTCCGTCGCCGGCTGCCTCCGCGCCGTGGAGGAGGAGCTCGGCGGTCTCGACGCCCTCGTGAACAACGCCGGAGCCGGCCACCTCGGCACCCTCGAGCTGGAGGATCCGGAGGAGCTGCGCCGCGTGATGGAGGTCAACTTCTTCGGCACCGTCGCGGTCACCCGCGCCGCGATGCCGATGCTGCGCTCGTCCCGCGGTCGCATCGTCACCGTCTCGAGCGTCGGCGGCGCGATCGGGCAGCCGTTCAACGAGGACTACTGCGCGGCGAAGTTCGCGGTCGAGGGGTTCTTCGAGGCGCTCGCCCCGGTCGCCGCCTCCGTCGGCGTCCACGTGTCGCTGATCGAGCCGGGAGCGGTCCGCAGCAGCTTCGTCGAGAACGTCGGCATCGACGCGGCGGCGATGCTCGCGCAGGCCGGCCCCTACTCGCCGGCGCTCGGCGCCTACCTCGACCGCGCCGCGTCGTCCTTCTCCTCGACCCACGCGCAGGACCCGTCCGACGTCGCCGCTGTCATCCTGAAGACCCTGCGCGACCCGGAGCCGGCCTTCCGCGTGCAGACCTCGGACTGGGCGGGCGACTTCGTCGGGACCAAGCTGAGCGACCGCGACGGCTCCCGCGTGCAGGCCGCGATGCGCCGATGGATCGGCATCCACTAGAGTGGGATGGTGCGAGCGCAGCGACTGCGCTCCCCCGCGTCGTAGAACGCCCCTTGTCCCCTAGGACTCTGACCGTCGAGGATCCGTCCCGACCATCTGGCGCACGTGCATGAGGCCCCCGGCCGCGCGCACCGAATCGTACGGCGAACGGATGTGACCACCGTCACCTTCGCCCGAACGCCGATCACCCGCGCCCCGGCCACCGCCCGCGCGTCCTCGATCGGCATGATGCCCCCGAAAGGCACCACTTCATGTCGAACACCCCCCTCTCCTTCAGCGCCCTCGGCGTGCCGGCCCCCCTCGTGGCCGCGCTCACCGCGAGCGGCATCACCGAGCCCTTCCCGATCCAGGTCGACACGCTGCCCGACACCCTCGGCGGACGCGACGTCCTCGGCCGCGGCAAGACCGGCTCCGGCAAGACCCTCGCCTTCTCCATCCCGATGATCGCCCGACTCGGCGGCTCGCTCGCCGGCGGACGCCGCCGCCCCGGCCGCCCGCTCGGACTCGTCCTCGCGCCGACCCGCGAGCTCGCCACGCAGATCACCGCCGCGATGCAGCCCCTCGCCGACGCGTACGGCATCGTCACCACCACGATCTTCGGAGGCGTCTCGCAGCAGCGCCAGGTCGCCGCGCTCAAGCAGGGCGTCGACATCGTCGTGGCCTGCCCGGGCCGCCTCGAGGACCTGATGAAGCAGGGCTTCGTGAACCTCGACGCCGTCGAGATCACCGTCCTCGACGAGGCCGACCACATGGCCGACCTCGGCTTCCTGCCGGTCGTCACGCGCATCCTCGACAAGACCCCCCGCGGCGGCCAGCGCCTGCTGTTCTCCGCGACGCTCGACAACGGCGTGGACAAGCTGGTCAAGAAGTACCTCCAGAACGAGGTGCTCCACTCGGTCGACGAGGCCAACTCCCCCGTCGCGCTGATGACCCACCACGTGTTCGAGGTCGACGGCCTCGACGCCAAGAACGCGCTCGTGAAGACCCTCGCGTCCGGCACCGGCCGCCGCATCCTCTTCATGCGCACCAAGCACCACGCGAAGAAGCTCGCCAAGCAGCTCACCGGCCAGGGCATCCCCGCGGTCGACCTGCACGGCAACCTCTCGCAGGTCGCCCGCGACCGGAACCTCGCCGCGTTCGGCGCCGGCACCGTCAAGGTCCTCGTCGCCACCGACGTCGCAGCCCGCGGCGTGCACGTCGACGACGTCGAGCTCGTCATCCACGTCGACCCGCCGATGGAGCACAAGGCGTACCTGCACCGCTCGGGCCGCACCGCCCGCGCCGGCAGCGAGGGAGACGTCGTCACCGTCGTCCTGCCCACGCAGCGCAGCGACGTGAAGACCCTCCTCCGCAAGGCCGCGATCCAGGTCGCGCCCCAGCAGGTGACGGCCGACTCGGCCGCCGTCGCGAAGCTCGTCGGCGACGTCGCTCCGTACGTCACCCCCAGCGCCGCCGTCGAGCCCGTCCGCGGCCAGTCGCAGGGCGGACGCTCGCAGGGCGCCAACGCGCAGCGCAAGCGCGCGGCCCGCACCGAGGGCACCGCCGCACCCCGCGGCGGACGCTCGACGGGTGCCGCGACCGGCGGAGGCGACCGCCCCCGCCGCGACCGCACCGCCGCCGAGGGACCCGCCCGCGGCGGCGCCCGCGGAGGCCGCAGCCGCTCGGCCGCCGGCGCCCCCTCGACCTCGGGCGGATCGCGCTCGTTCTACAGCACCGCGACCGGCGGAGCGGCCTCGGCCGCTCCCGCCCGCGAGTCCGCCGGCGGCGGCGCCCGCCGCGGCGGCCGCCGCGCGCAGGGCTGAGTCCGATTGTGCGCCGCGGAGCGGCGCACCGCAGTCGGCTTCAAGCACGGTTGCGATACGCAGAGCATGTCGCGACCGGGGGCTGAGCGTTCGGTGATCGCACGTCAACGCTCGTCCTGATCAGGACGCCGACATCACGAAGGGCCGGGGCCCGCGACTACTGGTCGCGGGCCCCGGCCCTTCGTCGTTCCCGCTTCACCTCTTCGAGCGGAGTCCCGCGCAGGGAGCTCCGGAAGTCCTCGCCGCGTCCTGATCAGGCGATTGCCTGCTGCGCCGTCATCGGGCAGGGGCGCCGCCTCGCCTCGCCCGGTCACGAAGGTCCCGTGGCGCGAGCCGGTCGGCCGAGCCGCATGCCGGCGAATCCAGGCGTACGCCCGACGCTCCAGCCGGCCCGCCATGCTTGCGAGCCGACCGCGGCGCGCCGCTATCGGCGCGCAGAAGGGAGCGCCGCGGCCGATCCGCGCCGCTAGGACAGGCGGCCGACGGAAGCGAGCGCGGCGCGGATCAGCGCGCCCCGCCCGCCCTCCATCTCGGCGGAGATCGCGTCGGAGCAGGCCTCGTCGGGGGTCATCCAGGTGAGCTCGAGGGCGTCCTGGCGGGGGTCGCAGGTGCCGGTGACGGGAACGACGTAGGCGAGGGAGACCGCGTGCTGGCGGTCGTCGGTGAACGGTCCCATGCCGGGCATCGGGAAGTACTCGGCGACGTGGAAGGGGAGCGGGCTCGCGGGGAGGAGGGGGAAGGCCATGGGGCCGAGATCCTTCTCGAGGTGGCGGAACAGCGCGTCGCGCAGCGTCTCGCCGTACATCACGCGGCCCGAGACGATCGTGCGGGTGATCTGGCCGGAGGGGGTCGCGCGCAGGAGCACACCGACCTCGGTGACCTGCCCGAGCCCGTCGACCCGGACGGGCACGGCCTCCACGTACAGCAGCGGGAGCCGCCGGCGGATCTCGGCGAGTTCGTCGTCGGACAGCCACCCGGAGTTCGGGTCAGGGGTGCGCACGCTCATGCAGCCATTCTCACCCTTCGCGGCTGGTGTTCCGACCGGCGGCGGCGATCCCGCACTCAGGGGGATGATGGTGCGATGGGAATCGACGCGAACGCGGTGCTGTGGTCCTCCTCCGAGCGCGACCGCGTCGGCAGGCCCCTCCTGGTGCTGCTGCACGGCTACGGCTCGCACGAGGGGGACCTGTTCTCGCTCGGCGCCTACCTGCCGCTGGAGCCGGTCCTCGCGTCCCTCCGGGCGCCTCTCGCCCTGGGCGGCGGGGCGAACGCGTGGTGGCCCCTCCGGGTGCCGCTGGTGCCTGACGAGCCGCGGGCCGATCCCGAGGCCGTCGAGGCGGCGGCGGCGGGCGTGATCGAGTGGCTCGACGCTTTGGAGCACCCGGGTCCGGTGGGGCTGCTGGGCTTCTCCCAGGGCGCCGCGCTGGCGGTGCAGCTGCTGCGGCGCGCGCCTGGCCGCTTCGCCTTCGCGGTCGCCCTGTCCGGGTTCGTGGTCCCGCTCGCCGAGGGCGACGACGCGGACGAGCGGCTCGCCCGCGAGCGTCCGCCGGTGTTCTGGGGCCGCGGGACGCTCGACACGGTGATCCCGGAGGAGCTCGTGCGGGACGCGGCGGCCTGGTTCCCGGAGCACACGGCGCTCGACGCCCGGGTCTACGAGGGCGTCGCCCATGGAGTCGGGCAGGACGAGCTCGCCGACATCAGCACGTTCGTGCGTCTCGGCTTCGCCTGACGGGCGGACTCCCCCGCGTCAAGGGCTCGCCCCCGGGCCGCGGCCCCGGCAATGTCGGAGGTGGCAGGGAGGATGGGTGCATGCCGGACGTCCTCGAGCGCTTCTCCCCCGCCACGCGCGCGTGGTTCGAGGGCGCGTTCCCGGCGCCGACCGCCGCCCAGGAGGGCGCCTGGTCGGCCATCTCGAGCGGAGCGCACGCCCTCGTGGTCGCTCCCACCGGCTCCGGCAAGACGCTCTCGGCCTTCCTCTGGGCGATCGACCGGCTCGTGCAGGGCCCGCCGCCGGAGGATCCGCAGCACCGCACGCGCGTGCTCTACGTCTCGCCGCTGAAGGCTCTCGGCGTCGACGTCGAGCGCAACCTCCGCTCGCCGCTCGTCGGCGTCACCCAGACGGCGCTGCGGCTGAGCGCCGAGGGCATCGGCAGCGCGCCGGCCACGGTCACCGTCGGGGTGCGGTCGGGAGACACGCCCGCCGCCGAGCGGCGCGTGCTGCAGAAGACGCCGCCGGACATCCTGATCACGACCCCCGAGTCGCTCTACCTCATGCTCACCTCGGCGGCGCGCGAGTCGCTCCGCGGCGTCGAGACGGTCATCGTCGACGAGGTCCACGCGGTCGCGTCGACCAAGCGCGGGGCGCACCTCGCCGTCTCCCTCGAGCGGCTCGACGCCCTGCTCCCGAAGCCGGTGCAGCGCATCGGCCTCTCGGCGACGGTGCGCCCGCGCGAGGAGGTGGCCCGGTTCCTCGCCGGCCGCTCCCCGGTCGCGATCGTGGCTCCGGCGTCCGAGAAGCAGTGGGACCTCAGCGTCGTCGTCCCGGTCGAGGACATGTCCGAGCTGGGGACGGCGGCTCCGCAGGACGGATCGACGATGGGGGCCACCGGTCCGCAGAGCGGGTCGATCTGGCCGCACGTCGAGGAGTCGATCGTCGACCGGGTCCTCGCGCACACCTCCTCCATCGTCTTCGCGAACTCCCGCCGTCTCGCCGAGCGGCTGACCGCCCGGCTCAACGAGATCTACGCCGAGCGCCGCGAGCTCGCCGCGGAGCGGGCGCGCGAGGCGGGCGAGCCCGTCGCCGTCGGGGCCCTGCTCGCCGAGGCGGCCTCCTCCTCCGTCCGCCGCTCCCCGGCCGAGGCGATGGGAGCGGCCGGGGGCACGAGCGGCAGCGGGCAGTCCGCGCCCGACGAGGAGCCGCTGCTCGCCCGCGCCCACCACGGCTCGGTGAGCAAGGAGCAGCGCGCGATCATCGAGGACGACCTGAAGTCCGGCCGCCTGCGCTGCGTGGTCGCGACCTCGAGCCTCGAGCTGGGGATCGACATGGGCGCCGTCGACCTCGTCGTCCAGGTCGAGACGCCGCCCTCGGTCGCGAGCGCCCTGCAGCGCGTGGGTCGAGCCGGCCACCAGGTCGGCGAGGTCTCGCGCGGGTCCTTCTACCCCAAGCACCGGGCCGACCTTCTCCACTCCGCCGTGACGACGGAGCGGATGCGCTCGGGCCTGATCGAGGCGATCGCCGTCCCCGCGAACCCGCTCGACATCCTCGCGCAGCAGACCGTCGCCGCGACCGCCCTCGAGAGCCTCGACGTGGACGACTGGTTCGACACCGTCCGCCGCAGCGCCCCCTTCGTGTCCCTGCCCCGCTCCGCCTACGAGGCGACCCTCGACCTCCTCTCGGGCCGCTACCCCTCCGACCAGTTCGCGGAGCTGCGGCCGCGCCTCGTCTGGGACCGCGACGCGAACACGCTCACCGGCCGGCCCGGCGCCCAGCGCCTCGCCGTCACCAGCGGCGGCACCATCCCCGACCGCGGGCTCTTCGGCGTATTCATGGTCGGCGAGCCGGGCTCGACCGGCAACCGCGTCGGAGAGCTTGACGAGGAGATGGTCTACGAGTCCCGCGTCGGCGACGTCTTCGCGCTCGGAGCCACCAGCTGGCGCATCCAGGAGATCACCTACGACCGCGTGATCGTGACGCCGGCGTTCGGCGAGCCCGGGCGCCTCCCGTTCTGGAAGGGCGACTCGCAGGGGCGCCCCGCCGAGCTCGGCGAGGCGATCGGGGCGTTCACCCGCGAGGTGGGCGCCGCCGCCCCCGAGACGGCGCGCGAGCGCTGCACGGCGGCCGGGCTCGACGAGTACGCGACCAACAACCTCCTCTCCTTCCTCGACGAGCAGCGCCTGGCCACCGGGCAGATCCCGGACGACCGCACCCTCGTGCTCGAGCGCTTCCGCGACGAGCTGGGCGACTGGCGGCTGGTGCTGCACTCCCCGTACGGGATGCAGGTGCACTCGCCGTGGGCGCTCGCCATCGGCGCCCGCGTCCGCGAGCGGCACGGCGTCGACGGAGCGGCGATGGCCGGGGACGACGGCATCGTCGTGCGGATCCCCGACACCGAGTCGGAGCCGCCGGGCTCCGAGCTGTTCCTGTTCGAGCGCGAGGAGCTGGAGCAGCTGGTCACGAGCGAGGTCGGCGGCTCCGCCCTCTTCGCCGCCCGGTTCCGCGAGTGCGCGGCGCGGGCGCTCCTGCTCCCGAGGTACAACCCGGGCAAGCGCTCCCCGCTCTGGCAGCAGCGGCAGCGGGCGGCGCAGCTCCTCGACGTCGCCCGCACCTACCCGACCTTCCCGATCATCCTCGAGACCGTCCGCGAGTGCCTCCAGGACGTCTACGACCTGCCCGCCCTGCTCCGGCTCGCCGCACGGCTGGACGGGCGCGAGCTGCGGATCCTCGAGGTCGAGACGCCGACCGCCAGTCCGTTCGCGCGGTCCATGCTCTTCGGCTACGTCGCTGCCTTCATGTACGAGGGCGACAGCCCGCTCGCCGAGCGCCGCGCGGCGGCGCTCTCGGTCGACGCGACGCTCCTCGGCGAGCTGCTCGGCCGGGCGGAGCTGCGCGAGCTGCTCGACCCGGCCGTCCTCGCGCAGATCGAGCGCGAGCTGCAGCGCGTCGAGCCCGAGCGCCGCCTCCGCGGGCTCGAGGGCGCCGCCGACCTGCTCCGGCTGCTCGGCCCGCTGACGCTCGACGAGCTCGGGGAGCGCCTGGTCGACGAGTCGGTCGCCTCGGCGGACGTCGCGAAGGCGCCCGCGATCGAGCGCGCGGTGCTCGAGGCCGACGTGGCCGCGCTCGTGAAGGCCAAGCGCGTCCTGCCCGTGGGCCTCGGCGGTGAGCAGCGGTACGCCGCGATGGAGGACGCCTCCCGGCTCCGCGACGCTCTCGGCGTGCCCCTGCCGATCGGCGTCCCCGTCGCCTTCATC
The DNA here is from genome assembly GCF_002932095.1 of Rathayibacter sp. AY1G1. Classification (NCBI taxonomy): domain Bacteria; kingdom Bacillati; phylum Actinomycetota; class Actinomycetes; order Micrococcales; family Microbacteriaceae; genus Rathayibacter; species Rathayibacter sp. AY1G1. The sequence goes on along the minus strand of NZ_PSUZ01000019.1, from coordinate 27,252 downwards.
GACCCGGTCCGCGATCCGCTCGGCGACCTCGTCGCCCGCTACGCGCGCACCCACGGCCCCTTCACCGCCGCCGCCGTCGCCACCCGCCTGGGCCTCGGAGTCGCGGTCGTCACCGACACCCTGCGCCGCCTCGCGGGCGAGCGCCGCGTCTCGGAGGGCGAGTTCCGCCCCACCGGCACCGGGACCGAGTGGTGCGATGCCGAGGTGCTGCGCCGCCTGCGCAGCCGCTCTCTCGCCGCGCTCCGCAAGGAGGTGGAGCCGGTGGACGCGGCCGCGTACGCCCGCTTCCTCCCCGCCTGGCAGCACGTCGGCGGCTCGCTCCGCGGTATCGACGGCGTGGCCTCCGTGATCGACCAGCTGGCCGGCGCGCCCATCCCCGCGTCCGCCTGGGAGTCGCTGATCCTGCCCGCCCGGGTGCGCGACTACTCCCCCGCGATGCTCGACGAGCTCACCGCGACCGGCGAGGTCCTCTGGGCCGGCGCGGGCACCCTGCCCGGCAACGACGGCTGGGTGAGCCTCCATCTCGCCGACACGGCAGGGCTGACCCTCCCCGTCCCCGCCGCCGAGTCCGTGACCCTGACCGAGCTCCAGCAGGAGATCGTCGGCGTGCTCGGCTCGGGCGGCGGCTACTTCTTCCGCCAGCTCTCCGACGCGGTCGGCTCCACCGACGACGCGGGCCTCGTCGAGGCCCTGTGGGAGCTGGTCTGGGCCGGGCTCGTCACGAACGACACCCTGGCGCCGCTGCGCACCCTCGTCGGCTCGACCGGCGGCGCCCACCGCCAGCCGCGCGCCCCCGCCCGCGCCCGCGCGCCCCGGGGCCGGATGACCGCCCGCCCCACGATGGCCACCCGCGTGGGGCCGCCGACCGCCGGCGGCCGCTGGTCGATCGTGCCGCTCGCGGAGTCGGACGCGACGATCCGCGGGCACGCGCTCGGCGAGACGCTGCTCGAGCGGTACGGGATCGTCACCCGCGGCTCCGTGCAGGCCGAGGGCGTCCTGGGCGGCTTCGCCCTCGCCTACAAGGTGCTGAGCGGCTTCGAGCAGCAGGGCCGCGCCCGGAGGGGCTACTTCATCGAGAAGCTGGGAGCAGCGCAGTTCGGCACAGCCGGCAGCGTCGACCGGCTCCGCACGTTCGCCCCGCAGGACGAGGCGCAGGAGCGCTCACGCCCGGTGCTCGCGCTGGCGGCGACCGACCCCGCCAATCCGTTCGGCGCCGCTCTGCCGTGGCCGCAGGGCGAGGGGCACCGCCCCGGTCGGAAGGCCGGCGCGCTGGTCGCCGTCGTCGACGGAGCGCTCGCGGTCTACCTCGAGCGCGGCGGCAAGACCGCCCTCACCTTCACCGCCGACGAGGCGGCCCTCGCCGACGCGGCCGCCTCCCTCTCGCAGCTGGTCCGCTCCCGCGGGGTCGAGAAGCTGACCGTCGAGAAGATCGACGGCGTCTTCGCGCTCGGCACGCCCTTCGGCGACGCCCTCGTCGCCGCCGGCTTCGTCGCGAATCCGCGCGGCCTGAGGATGCGCTCGTGAGCGCCGGAGGGAGCCCGCGTGCCCGAGGGTGACACCGTCTACCGATCCGCCCACAACCTCGCCGAGGCGCTGGACGGCGAGGTCCTCACCCGATGCGACGTCCGCGTGCCGAAGTACGCGACGGTCGACCTCACCGGCGAGACGATCGACGAGGTCGTCCCCCGCGGCAAGCACCTGCTGATGCGGGTCGGCGACGCGCTGATCCACTCCCACCTCAAGATGGAGGGGAGCTGGCACCTCTACGCCCGCGGCGAGGGCGAGCGGCCGAAGTGGCACCGGCCGGCGTTCCAGGCCCGGATCGTCCTCGAGACCGAGGACTGGCAGGCGGTCGGCTTCGAGCTCGGGCTCCTCGAGATCGTCCCGCGCTCGGCCGAGGAGGACGTGGTCGGCTATCTCGGCCCCGATCTGCTCGGCGCCGACTGGGACGCGCACGAGGCGCTGCGACGCCTGTCCGCCGATCCGGAGCGGCCGATCGGGCTCGCGCTGCTCGACCAGCGGATCATGGCCGGACTCGGCAACGTCTACCGCGCCGAGCTGTGCTTCCTGCGCGGCGTGCTGCCCACGCGCCCGGTCGGCGGGAGCGGCGACCTCGTGCGCACCATCGCGCTCGCGAAGCGGCTCATCACCGTGAACCGCGAGCGGATCGAGCGCACGACGACCGGCAACCTGCGCCCGGGCCAGCAGCTCTGGGTCTACGGCCGCGACCGCAAGCCGTGTCGGCGCTGCGGCACTCCGATCGAGCGCGGTGAGCTCGGCGACGACGAGCTGCAGCTGCGGGTCACCTACTGGTGCCCGCACTGCCAGAGCTGAGGGGCTACTCCTCGACCGCGGAGCGGCGCCCGGGGACGTGCTTCTCGTGGACGCCGACGTCCGTCAGGCGCTCGATGCGGTCGACGTGGCGGCCGGGCTCGCCGCCGTCCGCGACGATCCAGCTGCCGACGAGGAGGAACCCGTCGCGGCCGCCGGCCGTCAGCGGGCCCGTGATCGTGAACGACCCGAGCGCCGGAGTCGAGAACGCCACGCGCACCGTATCCCCGTGCTCGAGTCCCTCGGCCGAGCGCTCCCCGCCGACCTCGTCAGCGTCCGGAGCCAGGGCGATGCTCTGGATCTCGGTCCCCGTGCCGAGGAAGACGTCCGCGACGACGAGCTCGCCGCCGACGGCCTGCCGGACGACCCCCTCGATCCCGTAGAGGCCGTAGCGCGGGGAGCGGACGAGGACGCGCACCGAGTCGCCGATCGCGACCTCGGCGAGAGCACCCCGGATCGAGGCGACGTCCCTCCGCGCGGGAGGAGCGGACAGGGCGTCGAGGATCGGGCTGGGCATCCGATCAGGGTAGCCGCTCCGGGAGCGCACCCGCCCGGCGGATCGGCGGCGGATCCCGGGCGGCCGGGGCGCCAGGTCGCATCGGCCGCCGTCGCCGCGCGCGACCGGCGGAGCGCCGGCCGGAAGGCTCCGGCACCGCGGGACCCCGGCACTGCGGAGACACCGGCACCGCCGGGAGACGCCGGTACTGCGGCAGGCACAGGCACCGCCGGGAACGACGAAGGCCCCGCCTGAGCGGGGCCTTCGGACGATGCGGAGTCGGTGGGATTTGAACCCACGGAACCCAATAGAGGGTTCTCCACCTTAGCAGGGTGGTGCACTCGACCGGACTATGCGACGACTCCTGAGCGCCCGCTGGCGGACGCACGACGACCATCATAACCGCACGCGCGAGGGCCTCGCGACACGGGCGCCCGCCCCTCCGCGGGAAGGCGGGAAGCCGCCTACTGGTCCGACAGGGGCCGGCCGATCGTGCAGGTCTCCTGCTGCGCCGTCTGCCCGGAGACGTCGCTCGGGAGGGTGACCGGCCCGTCGGGTGCGCTCGTCGCGGGGGCGTCGGTCGCGGGGGCGTCGGTGGCCGGCGACTCCGTGGCCGCCGGAGCATTGGTCGCCCCGGGCTCCTCCCCCGTCGACTGCGAGCCGCCGCCGGTGGTGCCGCTCAGCGCGATCGGCTGGTCGGCGAGGAGCGCCGCGTTCAGCGCCGCCGCCGCGTCCTCGCTGGGGTACACGCCGTTGCCGTCGATGAAGGTCGGGTACTGCACGAAGACCACGTTCGCGAGGTCGACGTCCTTCACCGCGAGGCCGATCGACACGAGGGTGTTCACGTTCTCGAGCGAGGTGGAGAGCTGCATGTTCGAGACGGCCGCCTTCGCGAGGCCGTAGAGGTTCACCGGGTTCGAGAGCGTCGACGCGCTCTTCACCTTGCGCACCAGCGATGAGAGGTACACCTGCTGGCTCGAGATGCGGGTGAGGTCGCTGCCGTCGCCGACGCCGTGCCGGGTGCGGAGGAACGCCAGCGCCTCGGCGCCGACGAGCGTGTGCGTGCCCGCGTCGAGGTTCAGCCCCGTGTACTCGTCCTGGATCGGGGTGGCGACGCAGACGTCCACTCCGCCGACCGCGTTCGACATCTCGATGACGCCCTCGAACTGGATGAGCGCCGCGTAGGGGATCTCGAGCCCGGTCAGCTGCTCGACCGTCTGCACGGTGCACGCCAGCCCGCCGGCCTCGAGCGAGGTGTTGATCTTCGCCGAGTCCACCGCGTCCGAGACGGCGCCGGTGGCCGGGTCGGTGCAGGAGGGGATCGGGACGTAGAGGTCGCGGGGGAAGCTGACGACCTCCACGGTCGAGTGGTCGGCCGAGATGTGCATGAGCATCGTGACGTCGTTGAGGTTCTCGGCACGCTCGCCGTAGGCCCCGGCGGCCGATCCGTCGGCGCTGTCGCTGCCGGCGAGCAGGATGTTGACGCCGCCCTCGATCGCCCCGATCTCGGGCACGTCGCCTCCGCCCGAGTCGATCCCTAGGTCGACGGACGGACGCGCGCTCCCGGCGATCAGCGAGGCGGCGATCGCCACGATGCAGACCGCGCTGAGCACGCCGACGCCCACGCAGGCTGCGAGGATCCGCGCGGCGAAGCGCACGCCGCTCGGGCGGCGCAGGCGGCCGTGCCGTGCTGCTGTGGTCCGGGTGGACGCGCGTTCGCTCATCGGGTCGTACTCTCTCTCGGCTGCGGGACGCGTGTCGTCCCGGAGTCAGCGCGCGAGGTGGAGAGCACCCGTGGTGCCGCCCGCCCTCGGCTCAGCCGAAGAAGCCGACCGAGCAGGTCTGCTGGTCGGCGCTCTGGCCGGTGACCGATTCTGGCAGGGCAACCTTGGATCCGTCCTCGGGAGTCGCTGCAGGAGTGCCGGGTGCCGCCTCGGCCGTCGCCAGCGGATCCGCGGTCGCCGGGCCCGACGGAGCGGCGGTGTCGGCCGGGGCCGCCGCCTCGCCCTCCACGGTCGCGCCGGCGCCCGTGCCGCCGGTGATGGCGATCGGCTGATCGGTCTGCAGGGCGCTCGCCAGGACGTCGCCCGCGGCGCGGTCCGGCTCCACTCCGCTCGGAGTCGCCCCGGTCGGGTACTGCGCGAAGACGACGTCCGCGAGGTCGACGTCCTTCAGCGCGAGTCCCATCTGGACCATCGTGTTCACGTTGTCGAGACCGGTCGAGAGCGTCATGTTGCCGAGCGCCGCCTTCGCGAGACCGTAGAGCGCGACCGGGTTGAGGAGGGTGTCCGCGCTCTTGATCCGGCGCACGAGCGCCGAGAGGAAGACCTGCTGGTTGCTGATGCGGGTCAGGTCGCTGCCGTCGCCGATGCCGTGGCGGCTGCGGAGGAACTGCAGCGCCGCCATGCCCTCGAGCGAGTGCACGCCCGGCTCGAGGTAGGTGTTCGTGTAGGGGTCCGCGATCTCGGTCGCGACGCAGACGTCGACTCCGCCGACCGCGTTCGACATCTCGATCACGCCGTTGAACTGCACGACCGCGCCGTAGTCGACCCGGACGCCCATGAGGTCCTCGACGACCCCCGCCACGCAGCCGAGGCTGACGTCGCTGCCCATCGCCTCGTTGATCTTGGTGTCGTACCGGGCGGGGATCGTCTCACCCGTGGCGGCGTTCACGCACTCCGGGATGTCGACGTACATGTCGCGGGGGAAGCTCACGACCGTCGCGTTGCTGTGGTCGGCCGAGACGTGCATCAGCATGTTGACGTCGTTGAGGACGCTCGTCTCCTCGTCGGGGTCGCCGTAGGCGTCGCCCTGGCCCTTCCGCGAGTCGCTGCCGACGACGAGGACGTTGAAGCCGCCCTCCAGTGCGCCGATCTCCGGGGCGCCTCCGGCCTCGACGCTGGAGCCGGCCGCGCCCGGGTGCAGGTCGACCGAGGGCTGCACGGACTGGACGATCAGCGTCGCCGCGATCGCGACCACCGACACCGAGGCGACCACGCCGACACCGCCCACGAGGGCGGCTCCCTTCACCAGGGTCCGCGCGAGGGTGTGCCGCTTCTGGCGGCCGTGCCGCACGAAGGGGCGCGGCGTGCGCGGAGTGTCGCGAGTCTGTGTCGAAGGGCCCGTGCGGCGCATCCGTCTCCCGGTGTCGAGGCGTCAGTGGTGCGGAGGTGAGGGCCGGGCGTCGATCCCGGGCGTCGCGCAATCCTATACAGAGGGGTGGCGCGTTCCGAAGGAGAGCGGGCGGCCCTCCGTCGTCGCGCGCCAGGACGGGCGTCGGAAGGCGCCGGCGGGAAGCGACGCGAAGAACGGGACTCCGCGGCGGACGGCGTGGCGGAGGGCGTGGGATTCGAACCCACGAGACGTTTCCGCCCACCAGTTTTCAAGACTGGCTCCATCGGCCGCTCGGACAGCCCTCCCGGCCGCTCCCGCAGGAGCGACACCCGATAGTAACCGCCGAGCGCGCGGGACCGTGGTCAGCGCAGCGCCGAGAGCGCGACCGCCACGCCGTCCTGGTGGACCGAGGGGATCACGGCGGAAGCCACGGCCCGCACCTCGTCGGGCGCCTGCCCCATCGCGAGCCCTGCGCCCTCGGCGGCGGCCCAGGTGAGCATCTCGATGTCGTTGCGGCCGTCGCCCAGCGCGACCACGTCGCTCCGCTCGATGCCCAGCTCCTCGCGGACGACCTCGAGCGCGGTGGACTTGTTGACGCCGTGCGGGGCGATGTCGAGCCAGGCGGTCCAGCCGATCGCGTAGCTGACCTGGTGCAGGCCCATCTCCTCGACCAGGGAAGTGAACTCCTCGATCCCGGTCTCGGGCGAGATCACGACGACGCGGGTGCACAGCCGACCGAGCAGCTCCTCGAAGGGGACGTGGGTCGTCTCGGCACCCATCACGGCACCACCCGGGAACGCCTCGGTGTAGAAGAAGGCGCCGTCCGCGTCCTCGACGGCGTAATGCGCGTCGGGGAGGGAGCGGCGGATGGTCTCCAGGACCTCCGTCGGGTCGAAGGTCTCGACCGTCTCGGGGACGTAGGCACCGGACTCGTCCCGGCGGAGCGTGACCGCTCCGTTGCAGCAGATCACGTACTCGGGCGAGATCCCGAGGCGCTCGACGACCGGCAGGGTGGAGGAGGGCGAGCGCCCGGTGGCGAGCATCACCTCGTCGCCCTGGGCGGCCACGCGGGTGATCGCGTCCGTCACTGCGCGGGTGATGGTGCCGTCCTCGTGCATGACGGTGCCGTCGATGTCGAGGGCGACGAGGCGGCGGCCGGAGGCGTGGGCCGCGCTCATGCGACGGGCTCGAGCACCTCGAGGCCGCCGAGGTGGGGCCGCAGCGCCTCGGGGACGAGCACCGAGCCGTCCGCCCGCTGGTGGGTCTCGAGGAGGGCGACGATCCAGCGGGTGGTCGCGAGCGTGCCGTTGAGGGTGGCGACCGGAGCCGTCTTCCCCGACTCGGTGCGGTAGCGGGTGTCGAGGCGGCGGGCCTGGAACGTGGTGCAGTTCGAGGTCGAGGTCAGCTCGCGGTAGGTCTCCTGCGTGGGGACCCACGCCTCCACGTCGAACTTGCGCGCCGCGCTCTGGCCGAGGTCGCCGGCCGCCGTGTCGATGACGCGGTAGTGCAGGCCGAGGCTCTGCAGGACGTCCTCCTGGTACGAGAGGAGGCGCGCGTGCTCCGCCTCGGCGTCCTCGGGGAGGGTGTAGACGAACATCTCGAGCTTGCTGAACTGGTGCACGCGGATGATGCCGCGGGTGTCCCGTCCGCCCGAGCCCGCCTCGCGGCGGTAGCAGGTGCTCCAGCCCGCGTAGCGCTTCGCGCCGCCGGAGAGGTCGAGGATCTCGTCGGCGTGGTAGCCGGCGAGGGCGACCTCGCTGGTGCCGGTGAGGTAGAGGTCGTCGTCGCGGAGGCGGTACACCTCGTCGTCGTGCTCGCCGAGGAAGCCGGTGCCGTCCATGATCTCGGGGCGCACGAGGGTCGGCGTGATCAGCGGGGTGAAGCCGGCGGCGAGCGCCTTCTCGAGGCCCAGGTTCATCAGCGCGATCTCGAGGCGGGCGACCAGGCCCTTGAGGAAGTAGAAGCGCGCGCCGCTGACCTTCGCGCCGCGCTGCATGTCGATGCCGTCCAGCAGCTCGCCGAGCTCGAGGTGGTCGCGCGGGGCGAAGTCGAAGACGGGGCGCTCGCCGACCGTCCTGACGAGCTCGAACGACTCCTCGCCGCCCGCGGGGACGCCCTCGATGATCGGGTTGGCGATGCGCTTCACCAGCACGGTGAAGGCGTCGTCGGCCTCGGACGCCTCCTGCTGGGCCTGCTTGGCGGCGGCGGCGAGGCGCTGGGCCTCGGCGACGAGGGCCGCCTTCTCGTCCTTCGGAGCCTTGGCGACGGTCTTGCCGAAGGCGTTCTGCTCGGCCCGGAGCCGCTCCGCCTCGGTGATCGCCGCACGGCGCACGCGGTCGGCCTCGAGCGCCTCGTCGACCAGCTCGACGGAGTCGCCGCGCGCCTGCTGCGAGCGCTTCAGGACGTCCGGGTTCTCGCGCAGAAGTACGGGATCAATCACCCCAGCAGTGTAGAGGAGGGCAGGGACGGGCCGCCGCCCGCGCGTACCCCCGGGGCCGGCTGAGCATCGGCCGCGAGGAGGCATCCGATCGCGCGGACGGCTGCGAATCTGAGTCATCCCCCGAGAACGTCCCCCCGCGTTCGACACCCCTGCTCCCCTGAAGGCTCTTCCATGCACGCCACCCCCCTCATCGACGCGACCCCCGGCGTCGTCCTCGAGCGCGACGGCTCCGGCGCCCGGATCACCCTCAACCGCCCCGACGCCCTCAACGCGATCGATCTCGGCACCGCGCGACTGCTGCTGAGCACCGTCGCCGACCTCGACGCCGACGCCGGCTGCTCCGTCATCGTGATCGCCGCGGCCGGCCGCGCGTTCTGCACGGGCGGCGACATCTCGGCGATCATGGGGTCCGAGAACCCGGACCACTACCTGCGCGACGTCGCGACCACGACCGCCCAGGTGATCCGCCTGCTCGAGGACAGCCGCGCCGTCGTCGTCTGCGCGATCGACGGCATGGTCGCCGGCGCCGGCATCGCCTTCGCTCTGGCCGCCGACATCGTGATAGCGACTCCCGCCGCCCTCTTCCTCAGCGCGTACGGCGACGTCGGGCTCGTCCCGGACGTCGGAGTCACCGCCGCGCTCCCCCGCGTCGTCGGCCGCCGCCGCGCCCTGGACTTCGTGCTGTCGGGCCGCCCGGTCCGCGCGGCCGAGGCGCTGGAGTGGCAGCTCGTGACCGAGGTCGTGCCGCGCGCCGACCTCGCCGGCCGCGTCGACGAGCGCGTGCGCGCCCTGGCGGCGAAGCCGGCGCACGTCGCGTCCGCCGCCCGCCGCCTCCTGCGCACCGACCCGCTCGACCGCGCCGAGCGCATCGTCGAGGAGACGGACACCCTGGTCGAGTTCCTGGCGGTCCCCGCCACGCGCACGCTCCTGGACGCCGAGCACGAGCGCCAGGCCCGCCGCGCCGCCCGGGCGACCGCCTCGCTCTGACCCGGGGCGAGCGTCCGCGACGACGCTCCGGCCCGGGCCGGGCGGACGTCCGCCCGACGGCCCACGGATCGGCCGGGCGTTCTCCTCCGATCTCGGCTACGGTGGTCCCCGCGAAGGGGAGTAGTTCCCACCGTCCGCCGAGCGGACGACGAGGCGCGTCGACATGCTGGTCCGGGACGATCCGGGCCCGGCGCTCCACCCCGGCTCCGGCCGGGGCGAACGAGACCTTCGGTCAGTCGACGCACGTCCTGACCGGTCCTCTCGCGCGGGTCGGCGGACCTGAGCCAGGAGATCGCATGGCGACCACCGCCCCCACCCCCAGTCCCGCCCAGGTGCGCCGCTGGCGCCGCTACCTCGCCGACGAGCTCGCCGAGGCCTCCGTGTACCGCGACCTGGCCGGCCGCCGCTCCGGCGAGGAGCGGGAGATCCTGCTCGCGCTCGCCGTGGCCGAGGGCCGCCACGAGGAGCACTGGCGGGAGCTGCTCGGCTCCGCGGCGGAGCCCGCGCCCCGCCCGGACCTCCGCACGCGCTTCCTCGGCTTCCTCACCCGCCGCTTCGGCTCCGTGTTCGTCCTCGCCCTGATCCAGCGCGCCGAGGCCCGCTCCCCCTACGCCGACGACGACGACGCCACCGAGGCGATGGCCGCCGACGAGCGGATCCACGGCGAGGTCGTCCGCGGGCTCGCCGAGCGCGGTCGCAACCGCCTCTCCGGGACGTTCCGCGCGGCGGTCTTCGGAGCGAACGACGGCCTGGTCTCGAACCTCGCCCTCGTGCTCGGAGTGGGGGCGAGCGGAGTCGGGACGGGCGTCGTCCTGTTCACGGGCATCGCGGGCCTGCTCGCCGGCGCCCTCTCGATGGGCGCGGGCGAGTTCGTCTCGGTGCGCTCGCAGCGCGAGCTGCTCTCGGCCTCCAGCCCGGACCTCGACGCGAACCGCATCGTCCCCGATCTGGACGTCGACGCGAACGAGCTCGCCCTGGTCTACCGCGCTCGCGGGATGACCCAGGAGCAGGCCGACGCGCGTGCCGCCTCCGTCTTCACGGGCCTGCGCGGCGGCGCCGTCACCTCCCCCATCACGCTGGGCGGTCCCGCAGGAGACCCCGACGTCGACGAGCACGAGTCGATCGGCACGGGCATGGGCGCGGCGCTGTCGAGCTTCTGCTTCTTCGCCTCGGGCGCGATCATCCCGGTGCTGCCCTACCTGCTCGGCCTGACGGGGCTCGCCGCGGTGGTCGTCGCCTGCGTGCTCGTGGGCATCGCCCTGCTCGCCACCGGCGCGGTCGTCGGGCTGCTCTCAGGCGCCCCGCCGCTGGCCCGGGCGCTGCGCCAGCTCGGGATCGGCTACGGCGCGGCCCTGGTGACCTACCTCCTCGGCCTGCTCTTCGGCGCGTCCGGAGTCTGAGCCTCGGCCTCGAGGAGCTGCGCGGACTCGCGCGGCTCCTCGGCGCGGGGCCGCACGACGACGCCGCGCCACCGCAGCGCGGCCACTCCGACCGCCAGCAGCAGCGACGCCGGCAGGCAGCCCAGCAGGGGGATGCAGGAGTAGTAGAGGAGCTGCCGCTGGATCCACGCGGGCGAGGGCACGTCGGAGTCGCCGTAGTAGGGCGGAGGCGGCGAGGAGTAGCCGGTGTAGAGGAGCGCGAGGCCGATCAGGGTCCCCGCGAGGCCGGCGAGCAGGAGCACGAGGAGCCACGGGTTCCGCAGCAGGGGCGCCTCGCGCACGGGCTCGGCGGGAGCAGCGGGAGCGGGGTCGGCGGCCGGCTCCGGCAGGGGTGCGGGCGCGGTCTCGGCGCCGAGGCGGTGCGACCGCCGGCCCTCGGCGGCTCCGGCGATGTCGGGCAGTGCCATGATGCGGCGCGGTCCGGGCACGGACGAGGAGCCGGGGCGGACCACGCGCGACTCCGGGAGCGCGGGACGAGCGGCGGCTCCGGACGTGGCGGCGGGAGCGCCGGGGGCGGCACCCGAGCCGGGCCTCGCGAACGCCCGCTCGTCGCCTCTCAGACGCTCCACCGGTCCCGAGAACCCGCGCTGGAAGGCCGGGTCGTAGCGCGGGTCGACCCGTTCGTCGTCGTCAGTCATCGTCGCGACCCGTCATCGTCTTCCCCGGTCATCGTCGACCTCCGGCTCGTGGGAGAGGATCCCGCGCAGCCAGTCGCGGGCCTCGAGGAACACCTCGTCGTCGTAGCGTCGCACGGAGGTGACCGGGCGGCGGTCAGCGCGCGGATACGAGCCGAGGAAGATCACCTTCGGGCTGAAGCGCCGCAGCCCCATCAGCGCGTCGGCGACCCGCTCGTCCTGGACGTGCCCGTCGAGGTCGATGACGAACCGGTACCGGCCGAGGGCATCGCCGATCGGCCGCGACTGGATCATGCTCAGGTTCACCCCGCGGGTCGCGAACTGCTCGAGCATGTCGAGCAGGGCGCCCGGCTGGTCGGCCGGGAGCTCGGCGATCACGCTGGTCTTGTCGGCGCCGGTCGGCTCGGGCAGCGCGTGCGAGCGCGAGACGTGCACGAAGCGCGTGACGGCGTTCGGGTTGTCGCCGATCCGCTCCGCCAGCACCGCGACGTCGTGGTGGGCGACGATCCCGGGAGGGGCGATGGCCGCGTCCGCGGGAGATCCGCCCAGCAGGTCGACGGTGGCCTGGACGTTGCTGGAGGCCGGCAGGTGCTCGTGGCTGGGGATCTCGCGGTCGAGCCACACCCGGCACTGTCCGTAGGCCACGGGGTGCGCGGCGACGGTGCGCACCTCCTCGAGGCTCGTCCCCGGGCGGCCGACCAGGATGAACGACACCGGCACCAGGTACTCGCCGACGATGCGCAGCCCCGGGATCCGCGCCAGCGCGTCCTGCGCGGCCGTCACTCCGCCCTCGACCGAGTTCTCGATCGCGATCACCGCGCCGTCGCTGCGTCCGGTGACCAGATCGCTGAGCGCCTCCCCCACGTTCGCGACGCTGCGCCACAGCTGTCCGCGCGCCTCCGGGACCTGCGCGAGGGCCGCCTCCGTGAACGTGCCGCTGGGCCCGAGATAGCTGTAGGCACGGGTTTCGGGGGCGCTGTCGGGCATGGCGCAAGCCTAGCCAGCCGCGGTACCCCTGGAGGGGGCCGGACTGCCACTATGGACCGCATGACCGATCGCGCAGGGAAGCCGGCACAGGCCTCCGATCTCATCGACGTCGAGGCCCTCGTGAGGGCGTACTACGAGAAGAAGCCGGACGTCTCCGACCCGGCTCAGAAGGTGGTGTTCGGCACCTCGGGCCACCGCGGATCCTCGTTCGACACGGCCTTCAACGAGGACCACATCGCCGCCGTCACCCAGGCGATCGTCGAGTACCGGACCGAGCAGGGCATCACCGGCCCGCTGTTCATCGGCGCCGACACGCACGGGCTCTCCCGCCCGGCCCTCACCACCGCCCTCGAGGTCCTGGTGGGCAACCAGGTCCGCGTGCTCGTGGACGAGTTCGACGACTTCGTGCCGACGCCGGCGCTCAGCCACGCGATCCTCCGCTACAACAACGACCCCTCGCACACCGACCGGGCCGACGGCATCGTGGTGACCCCCTCGCACAACCCGCCCCGCGACGGCGGCTTCAAGTACAACCCGCCGCACGGCGGCCCCGCCGACTCCGACGCGACGACCTGGATCGCCGACCGGGCCAACGAGCTCATCGCCGACGGCAACCGCGGCGTGACCTCGGCCGAGCCCTCCGCGGTCGAGACCTACGACTACCGCACGCACTACGTCGCGGACCTGGCGAACATCATCGACCTCGACGCGATCCGGAAGGCCGGCGTGCGGATCGGGGCCGACCCCCTCGGCGGCGCCTCCGTGCACTACTGGCAGCTGATCGCCGAGATGCACGGCCTCGACCTGACCGTGGTGAACGGGGAGGTCGACCCGGCCTGGGGCTTCATGACCCTCGACTGGGACGGCAAGATCCGGATGGACCCGTCCTCCCCCAGCGCGATGGCCTCGGTGGTCGCGCGCGCCGGCGACTTCGACATCCTCACCGGCAACGACGCCGACGCGGACCGGCACGGCATCGTCACCCCCGACGGCGGGCTGATGAACCCCAACCACTACCTGGCCGTCGCGATCGACTACCTCTACCGCCACCGCACCGGCTGGCGCGAGGACGCGGCGATCGGCAAGACGCTGGTCTCCTCCTCGATCATCGACCGGGTCGCGGAGTCGCTGGGCCGGCGCCTCTGGGAGGTCCCGGTGGGCTTCAAGTGGTTCGTCCCCGGGCTGGTCGACGGCTCGGTCGGCTTCGGCGGCGAGGAGTCCGCGGGCGCCTCGTTCCTCCGCTTCGACGGCACCGTCTGGACCACCGACAAGGACGGCATCCTCCTCGCGCTGCTCGCCTCCGAGATCGTGGCGGTCACCGGGAAGAGCCCGTCGGCGCTCTACCGTGAGCTGACCGAGCGCTTCGGCGACCCGGTCTACGAGCGCGTGGACGCGGTGGCGACGAAGGCGCAGAAGGCGGCCCTCGGCAAGCTGGACGGCGACGCGATCGCGGCGACGACCCTCGCCGGGTCCGAGATCACCGCGAAGCTCTCGAAGGCGCCCGGCAACGGCGCGGCCGTCGGAGGCGTCAAGGTCGTCACCGAGGACGCCTGGTTCGCCGCGCGCCCCTCCGGCACCGAGGACGTCTACAAGATCTACGCCGAGAGCTTCCGCGGCCTCGACCACCTGCACGAGGTCCAGGCCGAGGCGCGCACGATCGTGGACGCGGCGCTGAACTCCTAGGCGCTGCGCTCAGTCGCCCGAGAAGGCTCGTTCCCGCCCAGGAGAACGAGCCTTCTCGGGCGACTCAGCGGCGGTGAGGAAAGGGCCGGCTACCAGCGCGGGTGGACGGTGGGGCGGAAGTGGGTGTCGTAGAGGGCGTTCACGGCCTCCATGAAGGCGGGGCCGAGGGGCGCGGCGGAGGCGGCGGCCGCGTTGGCGCGGGCCTGCTCGGGCGAGCGGGCGCCGGGGATCACCGAGGTGACGCCCTCCTGCTGGATGATCCAGGCGAGCGCGGCCGCCGCGGGGGCGAGGCCGTGGTCGTCGGCGAGGCGGGAGAACTCCTGCGCGGCCTCCACGCCGGTCGCGAAGTCGACGCCCGAGAAGGTCTCGCCGACGTCGAAGGCGGAGCCGTCGCGGTTGTAGCTGCGGTGGTCCTCCGGCGCGAACACGGTCTCGGTCGTGTAGCGGCCGCTGAGCAGGCCCGAGGCGAGCGGGACGCGCGCGAGGATGCCGACGCCGGCCTCGCGGGCGGCGGGCAGCACCTCGTCGAGCGGCTTGAGGCGGAACGCGTTCAGGATGATCTGGACGCTCGCGACGTTCGGGCGGGCGATCGCGGTCAGCGCCTCCTCCGTGCGCTCGACCGAGACGCCGTAGGCGGCGATCGCGCCCTCGGCGACGAGGGTGTCGAGGGCGTCGTAGACGGCGTCGTCGGAGTAGACGGAGGTGGGCGGGCAGTGCAGCTGCACCAGATCGAGAGTGTCGACGCCGAGGTTGGCGCGCGAGCGGTCGGTCCAGGCGCGGAAGTTGTCGAGCACGTAGTTGGCGGGGATCTGCTCCGCGCGACGGCCCATCTTGGTGGCGACGAAGACCTGCGCGTCGGGGTGCGCCGCGCGGTAGGCGCCGATCGTCCGCTCGCTGCGGCCGTCGCCGTAGACGTCGGCGGTGTCGAAGAGGGTCACCCCCGACTCCACTGCGGCGTCGAGCACGGCGAGGGCGTCGGTCTCGGCGACGTCCCCCCAGTCGGCACCGAGCTGCCAGGTTCCGAGGCCGACGACGGAGACGGGGGCGCCGGTGCGTCCGAGGATTCGAGTTTCCATGCCTCCACCGTAGGTGCGGCCGAGCCCGCGGCGGACCCCCTTGCGCGTGCTCTAACGTCGAGGGCATGCCCCTCCTCGTGCTCGGAAGCGCCAACCTCGACCACGTCCACCGGGTCGCCCGCATCCCCGCCCCCGGAGAGACGGTGCTCGCCCTCGACGCGAGCACCTTCCCGGGCGGCAAGGGCCTCAACCAGGCCGTCGCGGCCGCACGGACCGAGCTCGGCACCGTCTTCGTCACGAGCCTCGGACGCGACTCGGCGGGAGACCGGCTCGCCGCGGTCCTCGGCGAGGAGCCGCTGGAGCTGCGTGCCCGCCGCGGCGACGTCCGCACCGGCACCGCGCAGATCACCGTGGACGAGCGCGGGGAGAACGCGATCGTCGTCGACTCCGGAGCGAACGCCGCCCTGGTCGGATTGACCGGAGAGGAGTCGGCCCTGGTGGCGGCGGCCGACGCCCTGCTCCTCCAGCTCGAGATCCCGACAGCGACGGTGACGGAGGCGGCCCGCGCCGCGCGCGCCGGCGGCACGGTGTCGATCCTGAACGCCGCCCCGATCGGCCCGCTGCCGGAGGAGCTCCTCGCGGTGCTCGACGTGCTGATCGTCAACGAGCACGAGGCCCGCGAGCTCGCCGCCGATCGCGGCGTCATCGCCGCCGACGACGACGCGCTCGCCGCTGCCCTCACCGCGCTGGTGCCGCTCGTGCTGGTCACCCTCGGCTCCGACGGCGTCGTCGTGGCGGTCCGCGACCGCGAGCCGGTGCGCACCCCGGCCTTCCGGGTGGAGGCCGTGGACACCACCGGCGCCGGCGACACCTTCTGCGGCGCCTTCTCGGCCCGGCTCGCCGCCACGGGAGCACGGCTCGACGATTCAGAGCAGCTGGTCGCCCTCACCCGCTGGGCGAGCGCGGCCGCGGCGATCTCGGTCACCCGCGCCGGAGCGGCGGTGTCCGCGCCGACGGCGGCCGAGACGGACGCGTTCCTCGCCGAGCGCGCCTGAGGGGGAAGCTCCTCGGGGAGGCGCGCCTGAGCGGGAAGCTCCTCAGGGGGAGACGGCGCGGACACCGACCTCAGGCGGCCCGCAGCACCGTCGCTCCGGTCGGCACGGTGCACTCCGGAGAAGCACGAGAGCGCTCGGCCCAGCTCCGCTCCTCGCGGCGAGGCGTCGCGGCCTGCGGACAGCCGCGCCCGCTCCCCGATCCGGCTAGTCGATCGCGGCGACCCGGACGGTCACCCGCGGCCGCAGCTCCGGATGCACCCGGACGCACCACTCGCGCACCGCGGCTCCGATCGCGCGCGCCACGTCCGGCGCGGACGCCTCCGCGGTCACGCAGAGGTCGACGGCCACGGACACCTCGTCCCCCGCGACGCGGACCAGAACCGGATCGGCGAACGTGCCGCCGCTCGCGGTGCCCAGCGGCTCGACCACGATCCCGGTCGCGCTCAGCGCCGTCGCCGCGTGCGCGAGCACGTCGCGCACCTCGGGCCTGGCCGGCATCAGGGTCGCGACACCGTCCAGGGCGCGCAGCTCCGCAGCGAGCGCGGACACCGGATCGACCGGGGCCGCCGCCTCGAGGCCGCTCACGACTCCTCCGTCCCGGGGACGTAGACGTCCTCCACGCGGACGTCGATCCTCGACACCCGCAGCTCGGTCTGGGTCAGCAGCCGCGAGTGCACGCGCTCGCGCACCTGCTGGGCCGCCTCGGCGATCGGCACCCCCCAGAAGACCGAGATCGTCAGCTCCACCACGACCTCCGCGCCCGGCTCGGCGATGTCGCCGACCAGGCGGCAGCGGCCGACCAGCACGCCGGCGACGCTGTCGCCCGCCTCGCGCACGAGTCCGCGGACCGCTCCCTCGGTGATCGTGAGCGCCACGTCGGGCTGGACGCTCGCCAGTGGGATGTCGCGTCCGGCCCGCGACTCGCGGCGCACCTGGGTGAGGATCGAGCCGAACCAGCTCTCCTCCGGCGCGGGCAGGCGTGCGGCGTCGTCGTCGATGAGCGCGCCGGAGAGGGCGCGCACGCGCTCGAGGGCGCGCAGAGTGCGCCGGTGCTCCGGCGACTCCTCGATGGCGGGATCGTACGGAGTGCGCCCGCGGTCGAGGTAGTCGCTCAGCTCGTCGATGCCGATGCCGTCGCCCTCCTGCTCCGTCGCGTCCGCCTCCTGCTCGAGCGCGGGCGGCAGCACGACGTCGTGCTCCCCCGCGCGCTCCGGCCCGTCGCCGGGACCCTGGTCCGCGTTCATCGCGTCTGCTCCCTCATCGCCAGTCCTCCATCGCCACGACCAGCGACTCGCGCGCGCGGGCGAGCTTGCCCCGCACGGCGGTCACCGTGAGACCGAGGTGATCGGCGATCTCGTTGTACGACTCCCCGCCGACCTCTCGCAGCACCCAGCACTGACGCTGCGACTCCGGCAGCTCAGACAGGGCGTGCGCGAGAGCCCGCATGGCGTCGCTCTGCTCGGCGGCCTCGAACGGGCCGGGCTCTCGGGCCGGGGGATGCTCCACGGCGTCGACGTCGTCGGTCGGGCGGCGCTGGCGCAGCAGGTCGACGCTGGAGCGGCTGACGATCCGCATCATCCAGCTGCGCACGCTCGCCGGCTCCTTGAGCTGCGGGAGCTGCGCCCAGACCGTGATCAGCGCGTTCTGCACGGCGTCGGAGGCGTCGGCCTGCGAGCCGGTGAGGCGCCAGGCGTAGGCGCGGAGGATCGACTGGTGCCGCTTGACGAGCACCTCGAAGGCGCGCACGTCGCCCTCGGCGGAGCGCTCGGCGAGCAGCGCGTCGCTCGCCGCTTCCAGTCCGGGCACGGCGCCTCCTCCCTCTCCGCTCACGCGGCCTCGGGCCGCCTCTCAGGTGACGCTCAGGAAAAAGTCCGCCGAGCACCGTGACGAACGCCGTCCGGGCTCCGTCTCACTCATGAAAGCACAGCCCGACCGGATTCCCGCCGGGCCTTCGACCCCGGTCTGCTCAGCAACGGCAGCCGATGAGACGTCCAGGAGACCTCATGAGCGACACCACGCGCACCCCCTCCACCACCCGCGTCGACAAGACCTCCGTCGACACGGTCACGAGCCTCGGCGGCTCGCGGACCTCCGGCACCGCCCAGGGCACCACGGTCATCGACGACAGCGTCGTGGCCAAGGTCGCCGGCATCGCGGCCCGCCAGGTGCCCGGCGTCTTCGCCCTCGGCAACAACGCCGCCCGTGCCTTCGGCGCGATCCGCCAGGCCGTCGGCGGTGCCGACCACGCCCAGGGCGTGAGCGTCGAGGTCGGCGAGACCCAGGTCGCGGCCGACGTGACCATCGTCGTCGAGTACCCCGTGCCGATGCAGAAGGTCGCCGACTCCGTCCGCGCCGCCGTCTCCGAGGCCATCACCGAGCTGGTCGGCATGGCCGTCTCCGAGATCAACGTCGCCGTCGTCGACGTGCACATCCCCGGCGACGACAAGGACGACGAGGCCACCGAGAGCCGCGTCCGATGAGCGACTTCCAGCGCCCCGCGCCCACCGCCCCCGGCGGCCGCAGCACCGTCCTCGGTGTCGTGGTCGGCGCGATCCTCGCCTTCGCGGCCCTGATGTTCGGCTTCTGGGGCTTCGTCCTCACCGCCCTCTTCATGGCCCTCGGCGTCGTGATCGCCCGCATCGCCGACGGCACCCTCGACGTGCGCAGCCTCGTGGACGTGTTCCGCGGCCGCACCACCTCCCGCTAGGAGCCCACTGTGACCGCTCTCGACACGCGTCCCGCATCGCCGGTGGCGGGCACCGTCACCATCACCGTCCGCTCCATCGAGCGCGCCGCCGTGGCGATCGTCCACGAGGAGTTGGGCGTGGAGGTCTCCGCGATCCGCGTCCGCCTCTCCGACGACAGGGGCGGTCTCGCCCTCGCGGTGACCGCGCCGGTCGTCGTCGAGCCGGGCACCGCCCCGGCCGGCGGCTCCCTGCTCGAGCGCCTGCACGGCGACCGCACCCGCATCGCCTCCCGCATGGAGGCGCTGACCGGGCGCACCGTCAGCCGGATCGACATCCGGGTCACGGGCACCCGCACCCGAAGCACGAGGAGAGTCGCATGAGCCCCGCACCGTCGGCGCCCGACACCCGCTACAGCCGCTACCTCCGTCGCGAGACCCACAAGTCCCGCTCCGCCGCGCAGATCGTCGTCCTGGTGCTCATCGCCCTGGTCGCGGCCTACGTCGGCACGGAGGCGGTGCTCGCGATCCTCGGCGCCGCGCCCCTGCTCGCCGCACCGTCCGCCCTGCTGGACGCGATCGTCGGAGTCGCGTCGCTGGCGAACCCCGCCCTCATCGGCGTGGCCGTCGGCGCGGGCGTCCTCGCTCTGGTCCTTCTGGTGCTCGCACTGGCGCCCGGGGCCCGGGCCCGCCACACCGTGGACGACGACCGCCTCGCCGTGGTCGTGGACGACGGCGTGATCGCCTCCTCCCTGGCCCGCGCAGCCCGCACGGCCGCCCACTCCCGCCGCGAGGACACCCGCGCCTCGCTCGGCCGGCGCACCGCACTGGTCGAGGTGACCCCCGCCTCCGGCATCGCGGTCGACCGCGACGCCGTGCAGAGCGCCGTCGACGAGGAGCTCGCCCGCATCGGCGCGAAGCCCGCCCCGCGCTCCACCGTCCGCGTCTCGACCTCCGGGAGGATCTGATGACCGCGAGCAACCGCTTCGTCAACCGGCTCGTCCTGCTCGTCGTGGGCCTCGTGCTCGCGCTGGTCAGCGCCGGAGCCGTCCTGATCGCCGTCTCGCAGCCGGTCCGCGACTCCGTCCTCTCCTTCGCCGACGGCGAGGGCGCGGCCCTGGTGTCGCGCCTCTCCCCCGAGGAGGGCACCGCCTGGAGTGATGCCGCCGTCCTGTGGCCGCTCTACGCCGTCGTCGGGATCTGCCTCCTCGGCATCGTCCTCGCGCTGGTGATGGCCTTCGCCCACGGTCACGGCCGCACCGGCACCGTCCTCCGCGACGAGGCCGAGGGCGCGCCCGCCGGAGGGATCGAGATCGCGACCGGCTTCGCGGAGGACGTCCTCGAGACGGCCCTCGCGGGCCGGACCGAGCTCCTCGACGTCACGGTCGCGGCCTACCGCCACGGCTCCGAGACGGCGCTGAAGGTGCGCGTCCTCCCCCGCGGCGGCGTCTCGCCCCGCACCGTGGTCGACGCCGTGCACCAGGAGGTCGACGCGCTCGACGCCCTGCTCGGCGCCCGCCTGCCGGTCCTGCTCGAGGTCGCCTCGAGCGCCCGGGCCGGCTTCTCCAAGGAGGACCGGGTCGCCTGACCCCGGTCCCGCAGCTTCCCCGGCACCCGCCGGCGGATGGTCACACCGAACAGAAGGAGCCCCTCATGGGTGCAGACGACAAGATCCGCAACGCAGCCGAGAACCTGGTCGGCAAGGCCAAGGAGGCCGTCGGCAAGCTGACGGACAACGAGCGCCTCGAGGCCGAGGGCCAGGCCGACCAGACCAAGGCCCACACCAAGAAGGTCGGCGAGGACGTCAAGGACGTCTTCAAGAAGTGATCTGACCGGAACCTCGACGGGGCCGTCACCGCATCAGCGGTGGCGGCCCCGTCGTCGTGCGTGGAGCGGGTGCGTCGAGCGTCAGACGCCCCAGAACATGATCCGGCCGGCGGAGGCCGCGTCGATGCTCTGGTCGTGGTTGTCGGCGGTGTGCGAGGAGTAGAGGATCCCGTCGCCGTCGACGCTGGTCACGACGCCCGTGTGGTCCCAGTCGCCCGAGCCGTCCCAGTCGAACTGGACGATGTCGCCCGGCTTCACCCGGCTCCGCTCGGAGTCGGGGATCGCGGTCGCGCGCTCGGAGTGCGCGGCGAGGTAGGCGTTGAACGCGGTCGACGACGCCCAGGCGGAGCTGTACCCGCCGGAGGAGGAGTAGCTCCATTCGCCGTCCATCTCCCAGCCGCGGGCGATCAGCGACTGCGAGGTGAAATTGACGCAGTCGTTGCCCGAGATCACGCCGTACTGGGCCGAGTTGTAGTCGTTCCAGTAGGTGGAGAGGTAGTCGAGCTGCGAGGCCAGGCGGCTCGCGTCCAGCGCGGCCTGGGCCTTCGCGGCCTCGATCGCCGGGTCGGGCGTGTAGGCGAAGGTGATCGCCGAGGCGACGACCTTCGTGCTGGCGAGCACGCCGGTCGCGGCGAAGCTGGGAGTGGCGGCCGCGGTCGGGGCGGCGAGGTCGGTCGAGGCCTCGGCCGTCGTGCCCTCCGCGGCGCCCGACGTGTCGACGGCCGGCTGCACCGCGTCGGCCGGGGTCCCGTCGACGGTGACCGCCGCGGCGGAGTCGGTGACCGCGTCGAACGTGATGGCCTGACCGTCGGCGTCGAAGAAGGCGACCGGGACCTCGCCCGCTGCCTCTCCGTCGGCCGGAGGGGCGGTGACCGTGATCTGGTCGGGGTTGTCGACCGCGACGCTGCCCTCGGCCTCGCCGAAGCGCACGGTGGCGACCGAGTCCAGGTTCGATCCCTCGAGCGTCACGCTCGTGCCGCCGGCGACGGTGCCGGAGGTGGTGGAGACGGAGCTGAGGACGACCCGGGCGGAGGCGGTGGTCGCGGGGAGCACGGCGACGCTGGTCGAGGTCGGAGCAGCGGAGGGCGTCGCGGTGGCCGACTCGGCCGAGGAGCCGGTGCCGACGGTGAGGCTCAGGCTCGACGCGACGGCCACGACGACGAGCCCGCCGGAGACGGCGAGCGCCAGCGTGCGCGGGGACGGGCGGAAGAAGGATGCCCCGCGGCGGGCGGGCGCGGTGCGGAGCCGGTGCCCCTCCGCTTCGCGGCGGTCGCGGCGGGACGAGAACGATCCCTCCGGGGCGGGGTGCACCGGGGCGGGAGCCGAGGGCTGCGCGGGAGCGGCGGCGGGTGCGGCGGGCCGGATGCGGCCCTCGCGCTCGCGGGCCTCGCGGCGGGTCAGCGGAGCGCCGGGGGTCGGCGCGGGGGTCGCGGGGTGGTCGGCGGGCAGGGTGGAGCGGGTGGAGCGAGGGGGCACAGAGAGGTCTCACGGGTCGGCGGCTCGGCGGGGGACCGGGCTCGGGAGCAGGGGAAGCGGCTATGTCACCAGGCGGGGGTGGGAGATCCGTCAGACGGGCCTCCGAAAGCGCTCCGAATAACAGTACGGTAACGAGCGGCGCGTGTCACGCCCGATCGTGTCCGTCTGTGATCGCTAGACCGCCTAGGAAGTGGTCCCCGGTGCGTAATCGGGCGCATCCGGAAGGCCGAAGGCGCGCTCGAGCGTCTCGATGCCGGAGTCGTGCAGGTACCCGGAGAGCTGGGTCCCGACGTACCGCAGGTGGTACGGCTCCGACTCGTACCCCGTGATCGGAGTGGCGTCGGGCTTGTAGCGCACGAGGAAGCCGAAGCGATGGGCGTTGGCGCCGACCCACTGCCCCTCCGGAGTGTCGCCCCAGCAGATCTCGAGCGCGCACGCGCCCGACGCTCCCACCACGTCGACCGCCCAGCCGGTCTGGTGCTCGCTGTGCCCCGGGCGCGCACTCGTCGCATCCGCTCCCGCCTGCCCGCGCGAGGACACCCAGCCCGCGTAGACGCTGACCTGGGTGTCGTAGGAGCGGTAGGCGCTCTGCACCGCCAGCGAGAGGCCGGCCTCGGAGCGGGCGGCGGCGAAGAGCGGGACGAGGGCGTCCGCGGTCGCCTGGCGCATCGGCTGCCGGTTGACGTAGGGCACGTCGGGGAAGGTCAGGTCGGCGGGGACGTAGTCGACCGGCGCGAGCGTCCGCAGCTTGTTGACGACGACCCAGGTGCTCGCCGGGTCGTCGACGGACTGCGCGGTGAGGTCGATCCCGGAGGCGGTGGGAGTGGGTGTGGGAGTCGGAGTGGCGGTCGGCACCGCCGTGGGCGTCGAGGTGGCCGCGGAGGGCGACGGAGCGGGCGGCGCCGTCGAGGGGGTCGGCGAGGGCGCCGGCGCTCCGTTCCCGATGGCGGCTCCGACCCCCAGCGCGGTCAGGCCCGCCGCGGCGGCCACACCCCCGATGACCAGGGCTCGGCGGCGGACGGGGCGCCCATCGGTCGGCTCGTTCTCGTTCGACGTCATCCTCCGAGCCTAGACAGACCCGTTCCTGCGCATCTGCTGAAGCACCGGCGATCGGTTCTGTCCACCCGTGCCCCTCCACGCGGGTCGCGCATATCCTCTAAGGATTCACATAAGCAGACCCCCTAGCTTGAGTGACAGCCACGACTCCGCGTGCGACCGCCCCCTCGGCTGCACGGCCCCCCACGGAGCCGTCGATGGAAGGACCCCATGCTCCGACCCCTCACCGCACCCTCCGTCCCTCTCGCCGCCCTCGCTCGGACGCTCGAGATCGGCGACGAGGGCGGCCTGACGGCCGAGATCAGCGGAGTGACGCTGATCGCCTCCGACGTCGAGCCCGGCGACCTCTTCGTCGCCCTGCCCGGGGTCAACCGCCACGGGGCCGAGTTCGTCGAGCAGGCCGTGGCCCGCGGCGCCTCCGCCGTGCTGACCGACACCGCGGGCGCCGACGCCGCGCGCGCGACCGGTCTGCCCGTCCTCGTGGTCGACGACCCCCGCTCCCGCCTGGGCGCCGTCGCCGCCGCCGTCTACGGGACGGCCGAGCGCTCCCCCGTGCTGCTCGGCGTGACCGGCACCAACGGCAAGACGTCGACCGTCCACATGCTCGAGGGGATCCTCCGCCAGCTCGGCGTCGTGCCCGGCCTCAGCTCGACCGCGGAGCGCCACATCGGCGACACCTCGGTGACCAGCGGCCTGACCACCCCGGAGGCGACGGAGCTGCACGCGCTCGTCGCCCGCATGGAGGAGGAGGGCGTCGGCGCGGCCGCGATCGAGGTCAGCGCCCAGGCGCTCACCCGCCACCGCGTCGACGGCGTGGTCTTCGACGTCGCCGGCTTCACGAACCTCAGCCACGACCACCTCGACGACTACGGCGACATGGACACCTACTTCGACGAGAAGGCCCAGCTGTTCCAGCCCGATCGCGCGCGCCGGGCCGTCGTCTCGCTCGACTCCCCCGCGGGCGCGCGCCTCGTCGAGGTCGCCGGCGTGCCGGTCACCACGATCACCTCCCTCCCGGGCGTCGACGCCGACTGGACCGTGACGGTGCTCGAGCAGGAGTTCGGCCGCACCCGCTTCCGGATCGGCAACCGCGAGGGCCGTGCCATCACGACCTCCGTCCCGATCATCGGCACCCACATGGCCGCCAACGCCGGGCTGGCGATCGTGATGCTGATCGAGTCCGGTCGGCCGATCGGCGAGATCCGCGCCGCGCTGCACCGCGACGGCGGAGTGGACGCCTCCCTCCCCGGCCGCACCGAGCGCGTCTCGGGCGAGCGCGGCCCCACGGTGTACGTCGACTTCGGCCACAGTGCCGACGCCTTCGCCCGCACCTTGGAGGCCGTCCGCGAGGTCACTCCCGGCCGCGTGGTCATGGTGTTCGGCGCCGACGGCGACCGGGACGCGCTCAAGCGCCCGGCGATGGCCGAAGCCGCCGTCCTGGGCAGCGACGTGCTGGTCGTCACCGACCACCACCCGCGCTTCGAGGACCCGGCCTCGATCCGGCGCACCCTCGTCGAGGCCGCCCGCGCCGCCCGTCCGGACGCCGAGATCCACGAGGTCGACGACCCCAAGCGCGCCATCCGCGTCGCCGTGTCCCTGGCGCACGAGGGCGACGCCATCCTCTGGGCCGGTCCTGGGCACCAGAACTACCGCGACATCCTCGGCGTGCGCACGCCGTACTCGGCCCGAGCCGAGGCCCGCGCAGCGCTCCGTGAGGCCGGCTGGGCGGACGAGGCGGTCCCCGCTCCGGCCTGATGCACGGCCCCGGCACGGCGGCCCTGAGATCCCGTTCAGGCTCGCCGGACGCTCTGTCGCGCTCTCCGCACGCGGTGTAACTTTGCGCAGCACGCAACGTTTGCGGCGGATCGCCGTGCCTGGACGCGTCCGCCAGACAAGGGGACCACCGTGGCCGACTCCGCCTCCGCTCCATCCGCTCCGACCTCGACGCCGTCCGGCGCCGTGATGTCGCACCGGCAGATCCTGTTCGTCATCTTCGGGCTGATGGCGGGGATGTTCCTCTCCTCGCTCGACCAGACCATCGTCGGCACCTCGATGCGCACCATCGCGGACGACCTCGACGGCCTCTCGCAGCAGGCGTGGGTGACCACCGCCTACCTGATCGTCTCGACGATCGCGACGCCGATCTACGGCAAGCTCTCCGACATCTTCGGACGCCGCCCGCTCTACCTGATCGCGATCGTGCTGTTCCTGATCGGCTCGACGCTCGCCGGCTTCTCGACCTCGATGCTCGGCCTCGCGGGCTTCCGCGCCGTGCAGGGCCTCGGCGCCGGCGGACTCATGTCGCTCGCGCTCACGGTGATGGGCGACATCCTGCCCCCGCGCGAGCGCGCCAAGTACCAGGGCTACTTCCTGGCCGTCTTCGGGATCTCCAGCGTCGTCGGACCGCTCATCGGCGGCCTGCTCGCCGGCACCCCCGAGATCCTCTTCATCACCGGCTGGCGCTGGGTCTTCCTGATCAACCTCCCGATCGGCGCCGTCGCGCTCTTCATCGTCGTGCGGTTCCTCCACCTGCCCAAGCCCGCCGGCAAGCGCTCGGTGCGGATCGACTGGTGGGGCGCCTCCCTCGTCGTCATCGCCGCGGGACCGCTGCTGCTGATCGCCGAGCAGGGCCGCGAGTGGGGCTGGGGCTCGCCGATCGCGTGGGTCTGCTACATCGTCGGCGCGCTGGGCGTCATCGGCTTCATCGCAGCCGAGCGGATGATGGGCGACGACGCGCTCATCCCCCTCAAGCTCTTCCGCTCGCCGACCTTCTCGATGGCGACCGTGCTGGGCGTCCTCGTCGGCTTCGGCATGTTCGGCGGCATGATGGCGATCCCGCTGTACCTGCAGCTGGTGAACGGCGCCACGCCGACCGAGTCCGGCTTCCTGATGCTGCCGATGATCCTCGGCCTGATGATCGCCTCGATCGTCTCGGGTCAGATCATCTCGCGCACGGGCCGCTACCGCGCCTTCCCGATCGTCGGCACGTTCCTGATGTCGGCCGCGTTCTTCTACTTCACCTTCGTGACGATCGACAAGCCGGTGATCTTCATGATGGGCGGGATGCTGATGCTGGGCCTCGGGCTCGGGCAGATGATGCAGACCCTCACCCTGGCCTCGCAGAACTCGGTCGACGTGGCGAACATGGGAGTCGCGACCAGCGCCTCCACGTTCTTCCGCCAGATCGGCGGCACCCTGGGCACCGCCGTGATCTTCTCGGTGCTGTTCAGCCGGATCCCCGACACCATCGCCGCGGCCTTCAAGAACCCGGCGCTCGCGGCGGATCTGCAGCGGGCCGTCACCGATCCGGCCGTCGCCGCGGACCCGGCCAACGCCGGGATTTTGAAGCTGCTGCAGTCGCAGGACACCGCCGCGATCGGCTCCGCGCTCGACGGGGACACGTCGTTCCTGAACACCGCGGACCGCGCCCTGTCGGCCCCGTTCCTGACCGGGTTCAACGACGCGACCGTGACCGTGTTCCAGGTCGCGCTGGGCGTGGTCCTGCTGGCCTTCGTCCTCTCGTGGTTCCTCAAGACCCCGCCGCTGCGAGCGAAGTCGGCCATGCAGGAGGCGCACGACCTCGCGGCCGAGGACAGCGCGGAGGAGCTGCGCCGCACGGACCCGCAGCTGGCCGCGCGCGCCGGGGCCGACCTGGCCGCGGGCAGCATCGAGCCGGACGTCCGGACGGACTCGATCCGCACCGCTCCTCCCCGCGACGGGCACGGCGCCCACCGGGCCTGATCGGGAAGCGCCGGCCGACCGCGTCCTGCGCCCCGCTGCTCTCCTCCGAGGCGCCGCCTCCGCCGTCCGGACACCGCCCTCACCGCGGTGTCCGGCCGGGGAGGCGGCGCCTCGCGGTCGTCCGGGGTGCGGTGTCCCGCGTTCCGGGGCGAGAGAGCGCTCCACCGGGGCTCTAGGATGGTCGGACCGCTGCCGAAGGAGTCCGCAATGAGCGCCGCCCCCACCCCCTCCCCCGCGACCTCGGGGGTGTCGCCCTTCGCGACCGCTCCGGGGACGCGGGAGAAGG